>NZ_JBVJKF010000001.1:0-474003 GCF_055585365.1 Streptomyces sp. NPDC053432 | reverse complement strand
CCGCTTCCGCGTCTGGGCCGCGCCCGTTCCTGCTCTCGGGTCTGGGGCCGTAGCCGCGCCCGTTGCCGGGCCGCACCCGGCTCCCGGGTTCCGGCCGTGGTGCTGACCCGACGCCGTGCCTGCTCTCGTGTTCGGGCTGCGTCCGCTCCCGGGTCCGGGTCGCCTCCGCTTCCGCGTCTGGGCCGCGCCCGTTCCTGCTCTCGGGTCTGGGGCCGTAGCCGCGCCCGTTGCCGGGCCGCACCCGGCTCCCGGGTTCCGGCCGCGGCGCCGACCCGACGCCGCCGCCTGCTCCCGCGTTCGGGCCGCGTCCGCTCGCCGCTTGCCCGCCGGGCCGCCGCGCGGGGGCGCAACCACTGGGTGCGCTCGAGGGCCCGCCGACCGGCCCGCGGCACGGCGGCCTCAGCCGACCAGGATGCGCTTCAGTTCGCGGGCCGCGCGCGGCGGCGCCACGTCCGTGCGGTGGGCCAGGGCGATGGTGCGGCGCAGCGGGGAGCCCGCCAGGCGGGTGGCGCGCAGGCCCGGGCCGGCATGCGCCACGACCATGTCCGGGACCACCGCGATGCCCAGCCCGGCCCGTACGAAGCCGAGGACCGCGTCCATCTCCCCGCCCTCCACCGTGAACACCGGCTCGAAGCCCGCCGCCCGGCACGCCGCCACGGTCAGGTCCCGCAGGTCGTAGCCGTGCCGGAACATCACCATCGGCTCCTCGCGCAGGTCGGCGACGGTCACCTCGCCGCCGCCCGCCGGGGGCGGGAGATCCGCGGACGAGACCACCACCAGGTCCTCCGTCAGCAGCTCCACCGTGGTCAGGGCAGGCGCCGACGGCGGCAGCGGCAGCGCGATCAGCGCAAGGTCCAGGGCCCCGCGCGCCAGCTCCCGTACGAGGTCCAGTGACCCGCTCTCCTCGATCAGCAGCTCGATCCCCGGATGGGCCGTGTGGAAGGCGCGCAGCACGTTCGGCAGCAGGCCCGTGCACACGCTCGGCGTGGCCCCCAGCCGGATCCGCCCCCGCCGCAGCTGCGCCAGCTCCTGCACCTCCTGCCGTGCGGTGTCCGCGTCGGCGAGGATCCGCCGCGCCAGCGGCAGCAGGGCCTCACCCGCGTCGGTGAGCGAGATGTTGCCCCGCGCCCTGCTGAAGAGCTCCGCCCCCAGCTCCCGCTCAAGGGCCTTGATCTGCTGGGACAGCGAGGGCTGGGCCACGTGCACCCGTTCCGCGGCCCGCGTGAAGTGGCGGGTCTCGGCGACGGCGACGAAGTACAGGAGCTGCTGGAATTGCATAGCCCATGTCTATCAAGATGACCGACATCATGTCTTGGACCTTTCGGGTCCTTCGTCCCTACCTTCGATGACATGGCTCTGGCAACGCGCACCCGGACAGGCGGCCCCAAGGCGCCGGCCTTCTGGGGCTCCACCATCGGAAAGAAGACCGTCATGGCGGTCTCCGGGCTGATCATGCTCGGATACCTCGTGGTGCACATGCTCGGCAACCTCAAGATCTTCTTCGGGGCGGACGAGTTCAACGGCTACGCCCACTGGCTCCGCACACTCGGCGAGCCCTTCCTGCACCACGAGTGGGCCCTGTGGATCGTCCGGGTGGTCCTGCTCGCCGCGGTCGTCGCCCACGCCGTGTCCGCGTACCAGCTCAGCCGCCGCGACATCAGGGCCCGCCCGGTGAAGTACGCCCACAAGCGCCGCCGCGCGAGCTACGCCACCCGCACCATGCGCTGGGGCGGCGTCATCCTCGGCCTCTTCATCGTCTGGCACCTCCTGGACCTCACCACGCTCACCGTCAACGAGCGCGCATGGGCCGGACACCCGTACCAGAACGTCCTCGCGACCTTCTCCACCTGGTACGGCAACACCGTCTACATCGTGGCGATGGCCGCCCTCGGCCTGCACATCCGGCACGGCTTCTGGAGCGCCGCCCAGACCCTCGGAGCCGGAAACGCCCGCCGTGACCGGATGCTGAAGCTCCTCGCGAACTCCCTCGCCCTCGTCCTCTTCGCGGGCTTCACATCCGTCCCCCTCGCCGTCATGACCGGAGTGGTGAACTGACCATGAGCGCGTACGCCAACCACACCACCGGCGAGCCCCTCCGCGACACCAAGGCCCCCGAGGGCCCCGTCGCGGAGCGCTGGGACCGCCGTCGCTTCGAGGCCAAGCTGGTCAACCCGGCCAACCGCCGCAAGCACACCGTGATCGTCGTCGGCACCGGCCTGGCGGGCGGTGCCGCCGGCGCGACTCTCGCCGAGCAGGGCTACCACGTGGTCCAGTTCTGCTTCAGCGACTCCCCGCGCCGAGCCCATTCCATCGCCGCCCAGGGCGGCATCAACGCCGCCAAGAACTACCGCAACGACGGTGACTCCGTGCACCGCCTCTTCTACGACACCGTCAAGGGCGGTGACTTCCGCGCCCGCGAGTCCAACGTCCACCGCCTCGCACAGATCTCCGTCGAGATCATCGACCAGTGCGTGGCCCAGGGCGTCCCCTTCGCCCGCGAGTACGGCGGCCTCCTCGACACCCGCTCCTTCGGCGGCGTCCAGGTCTCCCGCACCTTCTACGCCCGCGGCCAGACGGGCCAGCAGCTCCTCCTCGGCGCCTACCAGGCCCTGTCCCGGCAGATCGCCGCCGGCAACGTGGAGATGCACGCCCGCACCGAGATGCTCGACCTGGTCGTCGTCGACGGGGTCGCCCGCGGCATCGTCGCCCGCGACCTGATCACCGGCGAGATCTCCACCCACTACGCCGACGCGGTGGTCCTGGCGAGCGGCGGCTACGGCAACGTCTTCTACCTCTCCACCAACGCCATGAACTCCAACGCGACCGCCATCTGGCGGGCGCACCGGCGCGGCGCCTACTTCGCCAACCCCTGCTTCACCCAGATCCACCCCACCTGCATCCCGCGCACCGGCGACCACCAGTCCAAGCTCACCCTGATGAGCGAGTCCCTGCGCAACGACGGCCGCATCTGGGTCCCCAAGGCCAAGGGCGACACCCGCCCCGCCGCCGAGATACCCGAAGCGGAACGCGACTACTACCTGGAGCGGATCTACCCCTCCTTCGGCAACCTCGTCCCCCGCGACATCGCCTCCCGCGCCGCCAAGAACGTCTGCGACGAGGGCCGCGGCGTCGGCCCCGGCGGCCAGGGCGTCTACCTCGACTTCGCCGACGCCATCCGCCGCATGGGCCGCGACAAGGTCGCCGAGAAGTACGGCAACCTCTTCGAGATGTACGAGCGGATCACCGCGGAGAACCCGTACGAGGTCCCCATGCGGATCTACCCGGCCGTGCACTACACGATGGGCGGCCTGTGGGTCGACTACGACCTCCAGACCACCGTCCCCGGCCTCTTCGCGATCGGCGAGGCGAACTTCTCCGACCACGGGGCCAACCGCCTCGGCGCCTCCGCGCTGATGCAGGGTCTCGCCGACGGCTACTTCGTGCTCCCGTCCACGATCAACGACTACCTGGCCAGGCACCCGCACCAGGAGACCGTGGACGACACCCACCCCGAAGCCGTGGCCGTCCTGCGCGAGACCCGCGAGCGCCTCGCCCGGCTGCTCGCCGTCGACGGGGACCGCACGCCCGACTCCTTCCACCGGGAGATCGGCGAACTCATGTGGGAGTACTGCGGGATGGCCCGCACCGACGAGGGCCTGCGCAAGGCCCTCGACCGCATCCCGCAGATCCGCGAGGAGTTCTGGCGGCGCATCAAGGTCCCCGGCAGCGGCGAGGAGTTCAACCAGTCGCTGGAGAAGGCCAACCGGATCGTCGACTACCTCGAACTCGCCGAGCTGATGTGCCTCGACGCCCTGCACCGCGAGGAGTCCTGCGGCGGCCACTTCCGCGAGGAGTCCCAGACCCCCGACGGGGAGGCCGAGCGGCGCGACGAGGAGTTCTCGTACGCGGCGGCCTGGGAGTTCACCAGCACCGGTGCCGCCCCCGTCCTGCACAAGGAAGACCTCGTCTTCGAGTACGTCCACCCCACCCAGCGGAGCTACGCATGAAGCTCACCCTGCGCGTCTGGCGCCAGCGCGGCGCCGACGCCCCCGGCCACATGGCCTCGTACGAGGTCGACGGGATCTCCGAGGACATGTCCTTCCTGGAGATGCTCGACACCCTCAACGAGGACCTCATCCTGCGCGGCGAGGACCCGGTCGCCTTCGACCACGACTGCCGCGAGGGCATCTGCGGTGCCTGCAGCCTCGTCATCAACGGCGACGCGCACGGCCCGGAGCGCACCACCACCTGCCAGCTGCACATGAGGTCCTTCTCCGACGGCGACACCATCGACGTCGAGCCCTGGCGGGCCGCCGCCTTCCCGGTGGTCAAGGACCTCGTCGTCGACCGGGGCGCCTTCGACCGCATCATCCAGGCCGGCGGCTACATCACCGCCCCCACCGGTGCCGCCCCCGAGGCGCACGCCACCGCCGTGCCCAAGGCCGCCGCGGACCACGCCTTCGAACACGCCGAGTGCATCGGCTGCGGGGCGTGCGTGGCGGCCTGCCCCAACGGCTCCGCGATGCTGTTCACCTCCGCCAAGGTCAACCACCTCAACGTGCTGCCGCAGGGCTCGCCGGAACGGGAGACCCGCGTCCTGGACATGGTGGCCCGGATGGACGAGGAGGGCTTCGGAGGCTGCACCCTGACCGGCGAGTGCGCCACGGCCTGCCCCAAGGGCATACCCCTCCCGTCGATCGCCGCCATGAACAAGGAGTGGCTGCGCGCGGTCCGCAAGGGCTGAGCGCCCCGCTCCCGCACACCCCCGTACGAGCTCCCGCCGGGCGGGACCGGCCCGCCCCGTGCGAGCCCCCGCCGGCCCGGGTTCCCCCGGCCTGGGCCGACCGGCTGACCCGATCCGCCGACCGGGGGCTCGTACGGGCCGTACGCCGCGCCGCGGCCCGGCGGGCGCGGCGCATCGGCGACAGTGGGCGCCATGCCACATCCCACCGCCGGGTCCGGACCGCGCCGACGAACCGTACTGGCCGCCGCCCTCGCCCCCCTGACGGTGGCCGGCTGCTCCGCCGGGGAACCCGCCCGCAACCCGGCGCCCGGAGCCCAGGCCGGGGCCAAGGACGCCCTGGTCATGGTGATCCGGCACGCGGAGAAGCCGTACGCGGGCGACTCCGGCACGGACGAGGAGGGCGAGGACGACCCCGGCTCACTGGCCGGACGCGGCTGGCGCAGGGCCGAGGAGCTCCCGCGGCTCTTCGCACCCGCCCGCGGCGCGGCCCTGCCGCGCCCGGGCGCCGTCTTCGCGGCCGGCGGCGGCAGGCCGGGCACGCCCGCGCGCTGCAAGCAGACCGTGGCCGCGCTGGCCACCGCCCTGCACACGCCCGTACGCACCGAGTTCGCGCTCGGCGCCGAACCGGCCCTCGTGCGCGCCGCGCTGGCCGCCCCGATGCCCGTACTGGTCTGCTGGGAGCACACCGGCGTCCCCGGCCTGGTCCGCGCCCTCGGCGCCGACCGGGTGCTGGGACTCCCCGCGGCCTGGCCCGACCGATACGACCTCGTCTGGATGTTCACCCGCCGCCAGGGCGTGTGGAGCTTCCGGGAACTCCCGCAGCGCCTGCTGCCGGGTGACGCCTGAGCCGTCAGATCCGCATCACCTCGTTGCCCTCGGCGTCCACGATCAGGAACGTCGCGCCGTTCGGCCAGACCACCAGCATGTCCGGGTGGAAGTCCACGTGGAACGGCTCGTCGGGGGCCATGGTGCCCGACCAGGGCCGACCCGGGGCGTCGGCGGAGCCCACCGTGATCACCGTGACCTGCTCGCCCGGTTCCAGCCAATGGCTCAAGCAGTACGGCTCGATGAACAGCTCCAACTCCTTCTCACCGCTGTTGTGGACCGGCAGCCGGGCACACGGCAGGGCGGGATCCCACGGCTCGGGAGGCCGTCGCCGCAGCGGGGCCGGGCCCTCGCCGCCCGTGACCGGGCCCTTCTCCGCTGCCGCTTCCCCCAGGCGCTTCCAGATCATCCGGGAAGCCTAACCGGCGCCGGTCCCGCCTCCCAGGGCCCGCGCCAGGTACGGCGCCGTACGCCCCAGGCCCCCGGCGGCCACGTCCGCCGGCGTGCCCGCCGCGAGGATCCGGCCGCCCTCCGTGCCGCCGCCCGGGCCCAGGTCGATGACCCAGTCCGCGCCCGCCACCACCTCCATGTCGTGTTCCACCACCACGACCGAGTGCCCCGCGTCCACCAGGCCGTGCAACTGCCGCAGCAGCACCCGTACGTCGGCCGGGTGCAGCCCCGTCGTCGGCTCGTCCAGCAGGTACAGGGTGTGGTCCCGACGCAGCCGCTGGAGCTCGGTGGCCAGCTTGATCCGCTGAGCCTCCCCGCCCGACAGCTCCGTCGCGGGCTGCCCCAGCCTCAGGTAGCCCAGCCCGATGTCCTCGAGCGCCCGCAGGCTCCGTGCCGCCGCCGGAACCTCCGCGAAGAAGCCGGCCGCCGCCTCCACCGTCAGGCCGAGCACCTCCGCGATGTTCAGCCCCGCGTGACGGACCTGCAGCGTCTCGGCGTTGTACCGGGCGCCGCCGCACTCCGGGCAGGGGGCGTACGTGCTCGGCAGGAACAGCAGCTCCACCGAGACGAAGCCCTCGCCCTGGCAGGTCTCGCACCGGCCGCCCGCCACGTTGAAGGAGAACCGGCCGGCCTTCCAGCCCCGCGCCTTCGACTCGGGAGCGGCCGTGAACAGCCGCCGCACCACGTCGAACAGGCCGGTGTACGTGGCCAGATTGGAGCGAGGGGTCCGGCCGATCGGCTTCTGGTCCACTTCCACCAGCCGACGTACGGGGAACCCCGGTTCCGCGAGCCGCTCCCCGACCTCCCGGGCCAGCGCCCGGCCCACCAGCGTCGACTTCCCCGACCCCGACACCCCCGTCACCGCCGTGAACACCCCGAGCGGGAACTCGGCGGTGACGTCACGCAGGTTGTGCAGCCCTACCCCGTCGAGGCGCACCGACCCGCTCGCCGCGCGCACCGGCCGCGCGGGCGCGGCACCCCGCCCGGCGAACAGGTGGCGGGCCGTCGCCGATTCCGCGACCCCGGCCAGCTCGCGCGGCGGCCCGCTGTACAGCACCTGCCCGCCGTGCTCCCCGGCCAGCGGCCCCACGTCCACCAGCCAGTCCGCGTGCCGCACCACGTCGAGGTGGTGCTCCACGACGAACACCGTGTTCCCGGCCTCCTTCAGCCGGTCCAGTACACCGAGCAGCGCCTCCGTGTCGGCCGGGTGCAGCCCCGCCGACGGCTCGTCCAGGACGTACACCACCCCGAACAGCCCCGACCTCAGCTGCGTCGCCAGCCGCAGCCGCTGCAGCTCGCCCGCGGACAGGGTGGGCGCGGCACGGTCCAGGCTCAGGTAGCCGAGCCCCAGCTCGACGACCGGCCCGATCCGCGAGCGCAGGTCCTCGGCGAGCACCCGCGCCGCCTCCCCGTCCGGTGGCGCGGAAGCGAGTACGCCGTCCAGGTCGGACAGGGACATGCCCGCGAGCGCGGCGATCCCGTACCCGGCGAAGGTCACGGCGAGGGCCTCCGGCCGCAGCCGCCGCCCCTCGCACGCGGGGCACGGGGAATCGGTGAGGAACTTCTCCGCGCGGGCCCGCAGCGTGGCGCTCCTGCTGTCCGCGAAGGTCCGCATCACGTAGCGGTGGGCACTCATGTACGTGCCCTGGTAGGGCCGTTGGATCCGGTCGGCGTCCCGTACCGGGTGTACGGTCACGACCGGCTGCTCCTCGGTGAACAGGATCCACTCCCGCTCCCGCGGCGGCAGTTCCCGCCACGGCCGGTCCACGTCGTGCCCGAGCGCCTCCAGCACGTCCCGCAGGTTCTTGCCCTGCCAGGCCCCGGGCCAGGCGGCGATGGCGCCCTGGCGGATCGACAGCGCCGGGTCGGGGACCAGCAGTTCCTCGCTGGTGCGGTGGATCCGGCCGAGGCCGTGACACCCAGGGCAGGCCCCGGCGGCCGTATTGGGTGAGAACGCGTCCGAGTCGAGCCGCTCCGCACCCCGCGGGTAGGTCCCGGCGCGCGAGTACAGCATGCGCAGGGAGTTGGAGAGCACGGTCACCGTGCCGACCGAGGAACGCGACCCGGGGGAGGAACGCCGCTGCTCCAGGGAGACCGCCGGGGGCAGCCCGGTGACGGAATCCACCTTCGGGGCGCCGATCTGGTGGATGAGCCGCCGGGCGTACGGCGCCACCGACTCGAAGTACCTCCGCTGGGCCTCGGCGTACAGGGTCCCGAACGCGAGCGAACTCTTCCCGGACCCGGACACCCCGGTGAACACGGTCAGCGCGTCACGCGGGACGTCCACGTCGACCCCGCGCAGATTGTGCTCCCGGGCGCCTCGGACCCGTACGAACGGGTCGCGGTCGGCATGGGGCGCGGGGGACTGGTGCGAGTGGTGCATTCGCACCAGTTTACGGCCCCGGGCTTCAGAGCCCCACCACCCGAGCCAGCCGCCCGAAGGACTCCAGCAGCGCCGTCCGGTCGTACGTCGACGTGGTGACCAGCAGCTCGTCGGCGCCGGTCTGTTCCGCGACCTCCGACAGCTGGGCCGCGACCTGTTCCTCCGTGCCGTGGACGTGCCCCGTCAGGGCGCCCTCGTACAGCTCCCGCTCCTTCGGGGTCATCTCCGTCGCCTCGATCTCCTCGGCCGGCCGCAGCGGCGGGAAGCTGCCCCGGGTGCGGGAGTACGCGAGGGACCAGGCCTCCGGGACCAGGATGCGGCGGGCCTCCTCCGCCGTCGCCGCGACCGCCACCGTGCCCGAGACCACCACGTAAGGCTCCGTGTGCCGGGCGGACGGGCGGAACTCCCTGCGGTACGTCTCGATGATCTCCGCGATCCGGGCGCGGGCGCGCAGGTCCCCGACCACCAGCGGGAGGCCCGTACGGGCGGCGATCCCGGCGCCCTCGCCCGTCGCCAGTACGTAGGCCGGGACCGGCAGGCCCTCCGCGGGGCGGGCGTGGACCTCGGGGTGTGTCCGCTGGGTGCCGTCCAGCCAGCCCAGCAGCTCCGTCAGCTGCTCCTCGAAGCGGTCCGCGTCTCCCGTGTCGCGGCCCAGGGCCCTGCGGATGCCGCCCGTGAAGCCGACGGAGCGGCCGAGGCCCATGTCGATCCTGCCGGGGAAGAGCGATTCCAGTACCCCGAACTGTTCGGCGACCACCAGCGGCTGGTGGTTGGGCAGCATGACCCCGCCCGTGCCGACGCGGATCCGCTCGGTGGCCGAGGCGACCGCGGCGGCCAGCACCGTCGGCGCGGAGCCGGCGACGCCTGGCACGCTGTGGTGCTCGGAGACCCAGAAGCGGTGGTAGCCCAGCTCCTCGGCGGCGCGGGCCAGCTCCACGGTGTCCCGCAGGGCGCCGGGGGCCGGGTGGCCCTCCCGGGTGCGGGACCGGTCGAGTATCGAGACTTTTCGGATCACAGAGGTCACAACGCACGGCAGGCGCGGGGATTCCCCGGCTTAGGGTGACGGGATGAGTGACGAGACGTTTCGGCAACTTGCCGTCTTCGACATCGACAACACGCTCGCCGACACGGCGCACCGCCAGCACTTCCTGGAGCGCCGGCCCCGCGACTGGAACGGCTTCTTCGGCGCGGCCCCGGCGGACCCTCCCCTGTCGCGCGGCGTGGCCCTGGCCGTGGAGAGCGCGGCCGACTGCGAGGTCGTCTACCTGACGGGGCGCCCCGAGCGCTGCCGGGCGGACACGGTCGAGTGGCTCGCCCGGCACGGTCTGCCCGAGGGGCGGCTGTGGATGCGCGGGAACCAGGACCGGCGGCCGGCCCGCACGACCAAGCTGGAGGTGCTCGGGCGGCTCGCCCGGAGCCGCGAGGTGCGGATGCTCGTGGACGACGACGAGCTGGTGTGCCAGGCCGCCCGTGCGGCGGGCTTCCGGGTGGTCCTGGCGGACTGGGCGGCGGACGCGCCCGAGCTCACGTCGGCCCAGGAGGTCGAGGGCCGGACCTGAGCCCGGGCGGCGGTGATGCCGGGTCAGTCCTCGCCGTCGAGGCGGAAGCCGACCTTGAGCCCCACCTGGTAGTGGGCGATCTCCCCGTTCTCGATGTGCCCGCGTACCTGGACGACCTCGAACCAGTCGAGATTCCTGAGGGTCTGGCCCGCGCGGGCCACTCCGTTGCGGATGGCCTGATCGATGCCCTCATGCGAGGTGCCGACGATTTCGGTCACCCGGTACGTGTGGTTGGACATGGATGTCTCCCGAGAGGTGGGGGCTTTTGCCTGTTTCTACGGTGCCCCAGTAAGTCCCGCTCCGCGAACTTTGGGCGAACAGTCACCGGCGAAAGGCCCTTGACCGGCTCATTGGTCTATGCCAATTTCTAGCCATCCGAGACGCCGAGCCCCAAAAGGTGACCTTCGTGAAGAGACGCTTCCTCGCCGTGTCCACCGCCCTCGTGGCCTGCACCGCCCTCGCGGGCTGCAGTCAGTTGGCTGGATCGGCGGGAGGGTCTCAGAAAGTGACGCTCTGGCTGATGAAGGGCAGCGCCTCGGACGAGTTCATCGCCCGGTTCACCGAATCGTTCGAGAGGGAACACCCCGGGACCGACCTGGAAGTGAAGATCCAGGAGTGGACCGGCATCGGCAAGAAGGTCGACGCCGTCCTCGACGGCAAGAGCACCGAGAGCGCCGACGTCATCGAGGTCGGAAACACCCAGGTGGCCCAGTACATCGAGAACGGCGGCATCGAGGAACTCACCCTCGAAGGGCTGCGCGAATGGGGGAGCAAGGACTGGCTCAAGGGCCTCTCCGACCCCGGCAGCATCAACGGCGCCCAGTACGGCATCCCCTGGTACGCCGCCAACCGCGTGGTCATCTACAACAAGGACCTCTTCGCGAACGCCGGCATCAAGGCCGCGCCCAAGAACCGGCAGGAGTGGATCCAGGCCACCCAGAAGCTCGACAAGGGCGGCCAGCAGGGCATCTACCTCGCCGGGCAGAACTGGTACGTCCTCGCCGGATTCGTCTGGGACGAGGGCGGCGAGCTCGCCGTCGAGACCAGCGGGCAGTGGGTCGGCACCCTCGACGACGAGAAGGCCCTCGCCGGGATGGACTTCTACAAGCAGCTCCAGGCCCTGGGCGACGGGCCCAAGGACGCCGACGAGGAGACGCCCCCGCAGTCGGAGGTCTTCGCCCGCGGCCAGGTCGCCCAGATCATCGGCCCGCCCAGCCAGGCCGCCGCGATAGAGGCCGCCAATCCGGCGCTCAAGGGGAAGGTCGGCTTCTTCCCGATCCCGGGGAAGACCTCCGACAAGGTCGGCTCCGTGTTCACGGGCGGCTCCGACCTGATCATCCCGGAACGCACGCGCAACCGCAGGGGCGCCGTCGACGTGATCACCGCCCTGGTCAGCGAGAAATGGCAGACGGAGCTCGCCCGGACGATGGGCTACGTACCGAACAGGACCACCCTCGCCCATGTGGTCCAGGGCAACGAGGGCGCCGCCACGATGGCCCCCGGCGCGGCGCAGGGCCGGGCCACGCCCAAGTCGGCCCGCTGGGCCGAGGTCGAGGCGAAGAACCCGATCAAGCCCTTCATGACGGCCGTGCTCACCGGCCAGGACCCCAAGCAGGCGGCCCGTACGGCCTCCGAGGAGATCAGCAGGGTGCTCAGCTCCGACCGCTGAGCGGACGCCGTGTCCGGGCCGCCCCGGGCGCCTTCCGCCGAGTTCAGCCCAAGCACACCCAACTGCCGCTGCGCTGTCATGTCGAATCCAGCCGGTCACGGAAGAAGTAGAGGAGCCAGGCCGCACACCTGCGGGCCTGGCCTCCGCGCCCGGATCAGGAGCCGCCATGACGATCGCATCCCTGTCTCCGTCCACCGCCCCCGCCTCCCCCCTCGCCCCGTCGGCCCTCCGGCCGGCCCCCTTCGCCGCCGCCGGCGTCCCCGCCGCCACCGGCCCCCGCTACGCCGTACGCCTCGCCCGCGACGAGGCCGAGGTGCGCGCCGCCCAGCGCCTGCGCCACCAGGTCTTCGCCGGCGAGCTCGGAGCCCGCCTCAGCAGCCCCGAGCCGGGCCTCGACATCGATGCCTTCGACTCCTACTGCGACCACCTCCTCGTCGTCGAGGAGGAGACCGAGCAGGTCGTCGGCACCTACCGGCTGCTGCCCCCCGAACGGGCCGCCGTCGCCGGCCGCCTCTACTCCGAGGGCGAGTTCGACCTCTCCGCCCTCGCCCCCATCCGCCCGGACCTCGTCGAGGTCGGCCGCTCCTGCGTCCACCCCGACCACCGCAACGGCGCCGTCATCGCCCTCATCTGGGCCGGACTCGCCCGCTACATGGACCGCTCCGGCCACAACTGGCTCGCCGGCTGCTGCTCCATCCCGCTCGCCGACGGCGGAGTACTGGCCGCCGCCACCCGCGAAGCCGCCCTGTCCCGCGCCCTGGCCCCGCGGGAGCACCGGGTCACCCCCCACAACCCGTGGAGCCCCGAAGGCATCGAGTTCCCCGCCCGCACGGAACTGCCCCCGCTGCTGCGCGGCTACCTGCGCCTCGGCGCCTGGGTCTGCGGCGAGCCCGCCCTCGACCCCGAATTCGGCTGCGCGGACCTGTACGTGCTGCTCTCCCTGCGCCGCACCAATCCGCGCTACCTCAAGCACTTCCTCTCGCTCGCCCCGGGCGCATGAGCGTCTGGCTGCCCACCTCGCCCTGCACCCCCGAGGCCTGCGCGGGCCACGGAGGCGCCACCGCGAGCGTCCCGCACGCCGTGCTCCGGCTCGCCCTGGCGGCCTGCCTGCTGCTCGCCGGGATCCTGGGAGCACCCCCGGTCCGGCTGCTGCCCGCAGGCCCCCGCCACGCGGCGGTACGGGCCTGGGCGAGGGCGCTCGTACGGGCCCTCGGCATACGGATCACCGTGCACGGCAGCCCCAGCCCCGACGGGGGCCGGCTCCTCGTGCCCAACCACATCTCCTGGCTGGACATCCCGCTCGTCGCCGCCGCCGTGCCCTGCCGGATGCTGGCCAAGAGCGACATCCGCGCCTGGCCGGTCCTCGGCCCCCTCGCCGGGCGGGCCGGGACCCTGTTCATCGAACGCGACCGGATCCGGGCCCTGCCCGACACCGTCCGGACCCTCACCCGCGCCCTGCTGGCGGGCGACCGGGTCACCGTCTTCCCCGAGGGCTCCACCTGGTGCGGGCGCGCCCACGGGCCCTTCCGCAGGGCGGCCTTCCAGGCGGCCCTGGACGCCCGGGTACCCGTACAGCCCGTCCGCCTGTCGTACCTGTACGAAAACGGCTCGCTCGCCGCGGCGCCCGCCTTCGTCGGGGACGACCCGCTCACCGCCTCGCTGTGGCGGATCGCCCGCGCCCACGGCGTACGGGCCGAGGTCAGGCTGCTGCCGCGGATCCCGCCGGGCCGGTACGCGCACCGGCGGGACCTCGCGGCCGCGGCTCAGCGGGCCGTCACGGCCGCCTCGGGCCGGACCCCGCTGCCGGGCATCCCCGCTCAGGCGGCCCGGGCCTCGGCGACGACCCCGTCGGCCACCGACAGGGAGAGCGCGAAACGCCCCGCCGAATCGGTCCACCAATGGGTCAACTCCAGCCCGGCGGCGGCGAGCTCCTTCCGCACGCCTTCCTGACGGAACTTCGCCGAGACCTCCGTCAGGATCTCCTCACCCGCCGCGAACGGCACCACCAGATCCAGCGCCCGGATCTTCACCAGCACCTCCGACCGGGCCCGCAGCCGCATCTCGATCCACTCCTGCTCGCGGTTCCACACCGCGACGTGCGCGAAGTCGGCGGTGTGGAAGTCCGCGCCCAGCTCCCGGTCGATGACGGCGAGCACGTTCTTGTTGAACTCGGCCGTCACGCCCTGTGCATCGTCGTACGCGGCCACCAGCACGGCCTCGTCCTTCACCAGGTCAGTCCCCATCAGCAGAGCGTCCCCGGGCGACAGCATCGCCCGCACGGACGCCAGGAACACCGCCCGCTCCGGCGGCAGCAGGTTCCCGACCGTGCCCCCGAGGAACACCACGAGCCGGGGCCCGGGGGAGCGGGGCAGCTGCAGCGCCCGGGTGAAGTCCGCGAGCAGCGCGTGCACCCGCAGCCCCGGATGATCCGCGAGCAGCGCCTGCGCCGCCCCCCGCAGGGCGCTCTCGCTCACGTCCACCGGCACGTACGTGTCCAGCGCGGGCAGGGCCTCGATCAGGTGCCGGGTCTTCTCCGAGGACCCCGAACCCAGTTCCACCAACGTCCGGGCACCGGTCTCCGCGGCGATCTCCCGGGCCCGCTCCAGCAGGATCTCCCGCTCCGCGCGCGTCGGGTAGTACTCGGGCAGCCGGGTGATCTCCTCGAAGAGTTCACTGCCCCGCGCGTCGTAGAACCACTTGGGCGGCAGCACCTTGGGAGTGCCCGTCAGGCCGTTCAGCACGTCCGTGCGCAAGGCCCGCTCCGCGGCGTGCTCGTCGAGGGTACGGGTCAACTGGAAGTCATTCACGGGGAGTTCTCCTTGAGCGGGGTCAACTCGACCCGCGTACGAGTGGCGGTCAGCAAGGTCCGGTCGGGCACGGCGCACCACCGGGTGTCGTCGTCGTACGGTTCGGAGGCCACCACGGTGCGCCCGAGCGACGCGTCGGCCAGGTACCAGAGCGAATCGCCCCAGGCCGTCGCGGCGATCGTCACGCCGTCCGTGAGCAGCAGGTTGAGCCGGGAGCCGGGCGAGGCCGTGGCCAGCTCCCGGACCGTCTCGGCCAGCGCGGCACCGGGGTCGTCCCCGGCGCGCAGCCGGTGCAGGACCAGCGCCCAGACCAGCGCCGAATCCGTGCGCGCGGCCAGTCGCAGCAGCTCCCGCGCCGGCAGCTCCGCGGCCAGCGGCGCCGCCGAGTCCGGCCAGTCCCGCAGCGCGCCGTTGTGGCTGAAGAGCCACGGCCCCTCCGCGAACGGCGCCGCGGCGGCCTCCCCGTCGGCTCCGGGGCCCGTGGCGTCCCGTACGGCGGCCAGCAGGGCCCCGCTGCGCACCACACGGGCCAGATCGGTGAAGCCCGGGTCGCCCCAGATCGGGACGCCGCGCCGGTAGCGGGCCGGGACCGGGTCGCCCTCCGCGTACCAGCCGACGCCGAAGCCGTCCGCGTTGACGGTGCCGTACCGCTGCCGGCGCGGCTCCCAGGACTGGCGGACCAGCGAATGCTCCGGCTCGCTCAGCACCGTCCCGAGCGGCACGTCCGGGCCCAGGTAGGCGAGATGGCGGCACATCAGGCGTCCCTCGCGGTCCGGAAGCCGGAGAAGATCTGGCGGCGCACCGGCAGGTCCCAGTTGCGGAACGTCCCCCGGCAGGCCACCGCGTCGACGGCGAAGGAGCCGCCGCGCAGCACCTTGTGCTCCGGGCCGAAGAACACCTCCGAGTACTCCCGGTACGGGAAGGCGCGGAAGCCGGGATACGGCAGGAAGTCCGAGGACGTCCACTCCCACACGTCGCCGATCAGCTGGCGCACCCCCAGGGGGGAGGCGCCGGCCGGATAGCTGCCCGCGGGGGCGGGGCGCAGGTGGCGCTGGCCCAGATTGGCGTGCTCGGGGGTCGGATCGGCGTCGCCCCAGGGGTACCGGGTCGAGCGGCCCGTCGCCGGGTCGAAGCGGGCGGCCTTCTCCCACTCCGCCTCCGTGGGCAGCCGCCGGTCCGCCCAGCGGGCGTACGCGTCGGCCTCGTACCAGCTGACGTGGAGCACGGGCTCCTCGTCCGGCACCGGCTCGTCCACCCCGAAGCGGCGGCGCAGCCACTGGCCGGCCTCCTTGCGCCAGAACAGCGGGGCCTCGATGGAGTGCGCGCGTATCTGCTCCCAGCCCTGCGGCGCCCACCAGCGGCGCTCGCGGTAGCCGCCGTCCGCGATGAACTCCTGGAAATCGGCGCAGGTCACCGGGACCGTGTCGATCCAGAACGGCGCCAGGTCCCGCTCGTGCGCCGGCCGTTCGTTGTCGAGCGACCACGGCTCCACGGAGGTGCCCATGGTGAACGGGCCTCCGGGAACCAGGACTTCGGCCGCGCCCGGCGCCGGACCGCGCGGCGGAGAGGGATCGGGAGCGGCCAGCGCCGGTGCGCCCCGGCGCAGCTGATGGGTGATCAGCATCGTTTCGTCGTGCTGCTGTTCGTGCTGGGCGATCATGCCGAAGACGTAGCCGGAGTCCAGCAGGGCCGTCCCCTCCATCGGGGTGCTCTCCAGCAGGTCGAAGACCCGGCCGCGCACCTCGGCGGCGTACGTGCGGGCCTCGGCGGGCCCGAGCAGCGGAAGCCGGGGCCGCTCCGAGCGGGGGTGCTCGAAGGCGTCGTAGAGCGGGTCGATCTCGGGACGCATGGCCTCGTGCCCGGCGACGTTGCGCAGCAGCCAGAGCTCCTCCATGTTCCCGATGTGCGCCAGGTCCCAGACCAGTGGCGACATCAGCGGGGAGTGCTGGGCGGTGAGCTCCCCGTCGCTCACCGGGTCGGTGAGCGAGGCCGTGCGCAGCCGCGCGGCGGTCAGGGCGGCGGCGGCCCGCTCCCGCAGGGTCTCCGCGGAATGCCGGGGCTGCGCGGATTCCGCGGATTGCGGGGACCGCGGCGATGGGGTGGGTCCTGCCGTCACTGTCGGGCCTTCTTCCCGGTGGGCTGGAGCGGGGACTGGTCGTCGGCCGGACATCGGCCGCGCAGGACGTACCGGTCGGCGAACGCGCCGACGGTGTCCTGGACGTGCGCGCTCGCCCCGAGCCGGGGCAGCGCCTCCACGGCCGCCCGGAAGCAGGCCGCGGCGGCCGTCCGCAGTTCCGGATCGGCCAGGGCGTACCGGGCGGCGGACCGCCAGAGCGGATTGCGGGGCGCGGGGCCGGGCCCGTACGCGTCCGCCAGGGCCTTCGCCGCCCGGTAGGCGGTCTCGGCGGCTTCCGGATCGTCGAAGAGCGCGTGCACCACCGCCACCGGCACCACCCAGCCGTCGTCACCGGGCTGCGCGTCGATCATCCGCAGCTCCAGGTGGCCGCGCGGTCTGACCGGCGGGAACAGCGTGGTCAGGTGGTAGTCGAGGTCCTCCGCGGTGGGGCCGCGCATCCCCCGGCGGCCGTCGGCGCGCAGCCAGTCGCGGAAGGTCATGCCGTACGGCGCCGTCCACGACCCGCCCTCGTAGGACCGTACGCACATCACCTCGGTGTCCAGCGCCTGCCGGGTCCATCCGGCCCGCGGCTCGGCCTCCAGCGGCGGGGCGAGCGTCCGGCTGCGGTCCAGGTCGTTCCAGACCCCCTGGCGGGAACAGCGCCAGCCCGCGTACGGGCCCTCGCGCGCGGGGGAGTTGGCGAAAGCGGCCACCAGGACCGCGCCCAGCAGGTGCGCCAGGCGCCAGCGCCGGCCGTGGCCGAAGGGCCCCGGTTCCTCCTGGCCCGCGTCCACGCAGACCTGCACGGAGGCGGAGCCGCACATCATGGCTCGGCCGGCCGGACCGGTGCGGTCGAAGTAGGACTCCATGGCGTCGTAGCGCGGGCTCGACAGCAGGCGGCGGTAGGGGCGGCGGGTGTCGCTGCCGAGGCCGCGCAGGACCAGCCCCCGGTCGAGCAGGGCGGACCTGACGGCGGAGAGGTCGGACCGGAGGCCGTCCACGCATCCCGTCAGGGAATCGGCGGGGTCCGAACTGAACTCCAGCTGGCCGCCGGGTTCCACGGTGATCCGGGAGCCGAGGGGGAGGGCGCGGGCGGTGGCGTGCGCGGCCCGCAGCCGCTCCGGGCTCACGGGCTGACCGGGCCGTTCGGCGTCCACGATCAGCCATTCGAGTTCGGCGCCGACCAGTCGGGGCGGGCCGGTCTTGAAGCAGATGCCGTGGATCAGCTCCTCGGCCTCGGTCTCGGTGAGCGGCGGGTGCGCCGGGTGCGCCGGGGGCGCCGGGGGTGCGGGCGGGTCGTGTGGCATGACGAGGTCCTCGTCTCCTGTCGTCGGCCGTGACATCACCCGTGCCTACCCGTCCCATGGGCACCCATGCTTGCGGGGAAAATGCGTTGCCGCCGGTTCAGCGGGGTGCGGAGGATGGCCGGCGTGAGCAGCAGATTGCGCGAGATCGCGCGGGAGAACGCGGAGATCGTGGCGGCCGGCGGCTACCGGACGCGGTCGGGGCGGCACGTGGCGCTGGCCGCCACCCTGGGGAAGGCCAAGGCGAAAACCAGAATATATGGACCAAACCGCGTCATTCCAGACGAGGAAATCCTCCGCGGACGGACCGCGACGGCCGTCGAGGTGACGGGGGAGAGCAGTACGGTCGCGGCCCGCAGGCTCGCGGCGGGCGGCCTGGAGCCGGCCGCGCGGGTCCCCCGGGTGGCGGTGCTGAACTTCGCCTCGGCCCGTAATCCCGGGGGCGGATACGTCCGCGGGGCCAAGGCGCAGGAGGAGGCGCTGTGCCGCGCCTCGGCCTTGTACGAGACGCTGCTGGAGGCCCCGGAGTACTACGCGGTCCACCGCGCGGAAGCCAGCACCTTCTACACCGACCGGGTGATTCACTCGCCCGGGGTGCCCGTTTTCCGCGACGACCGGGGGGAACTCCTGGAGACCCCCTTCCTGGCCGGCTTCCTCACCTCTCCGGCCCCGAACGCGGGCACCATCCGCCGCCAGGAGCCCGAGCGGGTGGCGGAGATCCCGCGGGCGCTGGCCCGGCGCGCGCGGCTCGTTCTGGAGGTGGCGGCGCACGAGGGGTACCAGCGGCTGGTGCTGGGAGCCTGGGGCTGCGGGGTCTTCCGCAACGACCCGGACGAGGTGGCGCGGGCCTTCGCCGGGCTGCTGAAGGGGAGCTTCTCGGGGGTGTTCGAACGGGTGGTCTTCGCGGTACTGGACAGGAACCCGGGACCGCGCAGCGCCTTCGAGCGGGCGTTCGCGGGCTTCCCCGGGTTCGAGCGGCCCGGCGGAACCGGGGAGCCGGCCGGCGCGGGATGAGGTGCCCGGGCGGCCCGGGCCTGCCGGGGGACCGGGGCCGGCCGGGGGTCTCGCCGGCGCACCGCGCATCCGGCCGGTGCGCCTCGCGGCCTGAGCTTGGCCCCCACCCCTTTGGCCGGCCCGGCCCGGTGACCCTGGCGCCCTGAGTCGGCCCCCCTCACCTTGGCCGGCCCGGGCCGGCCCGGCCCGCGCCGATGGCCGGCCGCCCGTGCTCCGGCCGGCCCGGTTTGGCCCCCCGGCCCTGGCCCGCACGCTCGTGCCCTTGGTGTCGGCGCGGTGCGGCTCGTGTCCCGGGGAGGCCGGAGCGCGCCCCGGCCGGCGCGGTGTGGCCCCGGCCCTGGTCCGCACGCTCGTGCCCTTGGTGTCGGCGCGGTGCGGCTCGTGTCCCGGGGAGGCCGGAGCATGCTCCGGCCGGCGCGGTGCGGCCCCCCGGCCCTGGTTTGCACGCTCGTGCCCTTGGTGTCGGTGCGGTGCGGCTCGCGTCCCGGGGAGTCCGGATCGTGCTCCGGCCGTGCCGGTGTGGCGGTCATGGGCTGCGCGCCCGTGCCCTTGGTGCCGGCGCGGTGCGGCTCGTGCCCCGGGGAGGCCGGAGCGTGCTCCGGCCGGTGGCTACTGCCAGCCGTAGCGTTCGCGCAGCCGGTCCACGACCAGCCGGAAGCGCCGCAGGTCCAGCGCGCAGGCCTCGCGCCGCATCCCCGTCTCGTGTACGCGCAGCACCCGGTCGACGGCCACCCACGACTCCCGGCCCGCGCTGTCCCAGGGACCGGTGCCGATCGGGACCCACTCGCGGTCGCTGTCGTGCCGCTTGCTGGACAGCTGCACGGCGAGCAGCGTCCGCCCGCCCGCCTCACGGGCCACGACCAGCACCGGACGGTCCTTGCCGCGCCCGTCGTTCTCCTCGTACGGGACCCAGGTCCACACGATCTCGCCCGGGTCCGGGTCCCCGTCGGGATCGGGCGCGTACTCGGTCCGCACCGGCCCGATGGCGCGCGGATCGGCCTCGACGGTGGCGTCGGCCCCGTCACGGCCGGGCTGGGCGGTGTATCCGTTGCTGTGATGCGAAAGTGCCGTCATTCGGGCGAGATTACTGTGTGCACCCGTCCCGGAGCATGCGGCGGCCGAGTGTCGGGGACAGCCGCATGACCGTCCGCAGGTGCCCGGTCATGCCTGTGTGGCTCTCGGCCTCGTCGGCGCTCGATCACGCTGATCACGGCCGCGACGGCCCCGCGTCCAGCTGATGGCGGTCGCGACCGACGGCGAGGAACGGCGTCGTCGCATACGACCGTACGGTGGGCGCGGCCGGGCGTGACGGGGAGGCCCCGCACGCCGGTTCATCGTCGGCAGGACCGTCAGCGCGCCCAGCACCAGCACGTTCTCGGCGAGCAGCGTCCGCCCGTCGGTCTCCCGGAGCCCGGGCCGGCGATCGCGCCACCCGTCGCCGACGGGTACGGGTACGGCTCGTACTACGCGGGGTCGTACCAGGAGAAGGCCGAGATCCGCCAGCCGTCCGGGGTGCGGACGAACTGGATGGCCTTGGTGCCGCCGCCCTCGAACGGCTCGCCGTCCAGGATCCCGGACTTGCGGTACTCGCCGAACCGCGAGGCGATGTCACCCGCGATGTCCGTCCGCTCGGCGGTCTCCCACTCGGTGAACTCGGTCAGCCGGCCGTCGGACAGCAGCCGTTCGCGGGGCTCGATGAACTCGTCCACGGTGTACGCCGTGAACCCGGGGCCGGTGCTGACGATCACGCAGCCCGGGAGGACCAGCCGCCGGATCCGGGCCACGTCGGCGGCCTTCCCCCCGCGGTTGTCGAAGGCGCCGAAGAACTCGGCGGTGAGCGCGTCTATTTCGGCCTTGGACATGGGGGGAAGGTAGCACCGGGGCCGCCCCGCCGGGAGCGGGTCACTCCGTGACCAGGGCCATGACGAAGCCGTCGTAGCCCTTGCCGCCGACCGTCTGCAGGGCGGTGGCGGTCAGCCGCGGGTGCTCGGCGATGAGCTCCGTGAACCGGCGTACGCCCCGGACCCGGGGGTCGGGGCTGGCGGGGTCGACGACGGCGCCGTCGCGCACGACGTTGTCGCCGATGATGACGCTGCCGGGGCGGGTGAGCTTCAGGGCCCATTCGAGGTAGGCGGGATTGGACGGCTTGTCGGCGTCGATGAACACGAGGTCGAACGGTTCCGCGTCCGCGAGCTGCGGGAGGAGGTCGACGGCCCGGCCCCGGCGGATGTCGACCACGTGGCTCAGACCGGCGCGGGCGACGTTGGCGGCGGCCACATCCGCGCAGCGCTCGTCCACTTCCAGCGAGACCAGCCGTCCGCCCTCGGGCAGCGCGCGGGCCAGCCAGATGGTGCTGTAGCCGCCCAGCGTGCCGATCTCCAGGACCGTACGGGCGCCCCGGATCCGGGCCAGCAGGTGCAGCAGCTTCCCCTGGTTCGGCGCAACCTGGTGCGGCGGCAGCCCGGCGGAGTCAGCGTCCGCGTTGGCCGCCACCAGGGCTTCGTCCTCCTCGACCAGCAGGCCGTCGAAGTACGCGTCGACGGCGGTCCACGTCTGCTGAGCCTCGGTCATGGTGGCCCCTCCCCTTCGATGTTAGTTCCCAAGGGGAACTTACACGAGGGTGTCAGCGCATCTTGAGCGAATGCCCGGGGGCGAGAGCATCGGAGATGCGCTCGGCGATGGGCTGGGCCGAATTGCCCTGGGGGCTCTTGGGGCCCTGCGTGACGGTCACGGAGATCGCGAGCTTCTCCGCCGGCAGATACGCCGACACCGCCGCGTAGCCCGAGAACGACGGGTTCGTCAGGGTCCAGCCGTTGAGGACGATGACACCGAGGCCGAAGTGATGCGCTTGCGTGTTGGTCAGCAGGCAGACGGTGGCCGGGCAGCTCGCCGTCGGACGGCCCAGGCCGATCGTGCCCGGGTCGAGCTGCGTCTTGAAGGACTGCTCGGTCAGCAGCTCGCCGGTGCCGACGCCGCGCGCGGACCGGTCGAGGTCGCAGATGTTCTGCACCAGGACCGCGCCGGGGGCGGTCGTCCACGAGGGGTTCCAGAAGGTGGACTCCTCGTACTTGCCCCGCTCGGAGGTGAAGGCGTGCAGGGCCGGCTCCGGGATCCGCGGCGTGTACTGGTTGCTGGTCTGGTCCAGCCCGAGCGGGCTCATGATCTGCTCGGTGAGCAGCCGCTCCAGTCCGACACCGCTGATCTTCTCCAGGGCCGTGCCGAGGATCGCGAAATTGGCGTGCGAGTAGCTCCAGTTGGTCCCCGGCTCGTACAGGAGCGGCTTGCGGGTCGCGTAACCGGTGATCTGCTCCGTCGTCCAGTGCCGGAACGGGTGGGCCTCCAGTTCGGCGAGGAACGCCGGATCCGTGACGTAGTCGTGCAGGCCGGAGGTCGAACTGCCGAGCATCCGCAGCGTGATCTCCGAGCCGTGCGGTACGTCGGGCAGCCAGCGGGACACCGGGTCGTCGAGCGAGGCCTTGCCCTGCTCGACGAGACGCAGCAGCGCGATGCCCATGTAGACGATGCCCACCGAGCCCGTACGGAAGTGCATCGACGGCTCGGCGGGGACTCCGGTCATCGATTCCCCGAGAGCCGTGGTGAGCACGTCCTTGCCGCCGGAGGAGACCCGCAGGACCACGGAGTTCAGCCCGAACTCGCGCTGGGCCTTCTGCGCGATGGCGAGGACCTCGGCCGCGTCGCCGCGGGCCGGGCCGGGCGTGGCGACGCAGGCTTCCGTGGCCGCCGCGGCCGACGCCGGACCCGATGCGGGGCCCGCGACCGTCGCGGCCGGAAGGGCTGCGCCCAGGAGGCCGGCGATGCACAGCAGCACCGTACGCGTGCGTTTCACCCTGCCAGTGTGGAGGGGCGGCGCGCCCCCCGCACGCCGGACCGGCCCGACGGGATACGGGCGGGGGCACGACGAGGGCGACGTGGGCGACGGGACTCGGGTCAGATCCAGCCCTCCAGCGAGGCCATGAAGCCTTCGAAGTCGTCGCGGTGGATGGTGTGTCCGGCCCCCGTGACCGAGCGCACCTCGAACCCGCGGGCGGCGAGCAGGGCCGCCCGCTCCGCCGAGATGATGAAACTCGGATCGGCGAGCTGGACGAGCGAGGGGACCACGGGCGCCGCCGGCATCAAGTCGGTGCCGAGCAGCGGGGCGAGACCCAGTGCGGTGCCCTCGTCCCAGACCGCCAGCGTCGCGAGCTCGACGTCCACGTCGGCCTCCTCCCAGCGCGGGTTCATCCCCTGGATCTGCTCCCTGGTGGCCGACTTGAACTGCGCGAACAGCTCAGGTCCGAAGCCCTCGTCCGGCGAGGCGAGGTGCCACGCGGGGTCCGAGAACACGGCGCGGCGCGGCCTCAGCCGCTCCACGGCGAGCGACAGGGTCAGCCCGCCCAGGGAGTGGCCGATGGCGAGCTCCGCACCCGTCGGCAGGGTCTCGACCAGGTCGTCCGCGTAGTGCTCGGGGGTGTACTCGCCGCGGCCGCTCGCCCCGTGGCCCCGCTGGTCCACGGCGATGACGCGGTATCCGCGGTCGGCCAGGGCGGGTCCCACCCGGCGCCAGGTCCGGTGGTCGGCCATGATGCCGTGGATCAGGAGGGCGATGCGGTCGCCCTCGCCCCAGGTGTGGGTGTGCAGCTGCACGGTGGTGCCTTTCTCTTCTCTGCTTGATGCGCGATGCCGGGCTGTGCCGTACAGGTCGTGCGTCGGTGCGTCGGTGCGCCGGTGTGCGGGTATGTCGGTGTGTCGGCGCGTTCGTACGTTCGTGCGTCAGCGCACGCTGCGGATCGGCTTCACCGCGAGGGCGCCCGCCACCGCCAGCACGGCCGCGACGATGAACAGGGCGGTGTAGCCGCCGCTGAGCGAGACGACCACCGAGGCGACGAACGGCGCGATGATCTGCGGGCCCGCGTTGGCGATGTTGAGCACGCCCATGTCGCGGGCCGCGTCCTCGGCGCTGGGCAGGACCATCGTCACGAGCGCGGTGTCCACGGCCATGTAGCAGCCGAACGCGAGCCCGTTGGCGGCGGCGAAGGCCAGCATCGCGGTCCAGCTGGTCGACACCGCCGGGATGACGAGCGCGACGGCGGACAGGAGGGCGGACGCCCCGACGAAGAGCTTGCGGCGGTCGAACCGGTCCGACAGGTAGCCGCCGAGGACCGTGGAGACCACCATCGCCACACTCGTCAGCGGCATCAGCACGGCCACCGCGGCCTCCGGCTCCATCCCGTCCGGCAGCACGGTGTGGTCCTGGAGGATGTACAGCTGGTAGCCGGAGACCGCGAAGTAGCCGAGGACGAGCAGCGCCCGTCCGATGAAGGCCCACCGGAAGTCGTGGTCCTTCAGCGCGCCGACGAAGGCCGCCAGCTGCTCCTTGACGGGCATGGGCGTGCGGGCCGGCAGCCGCTCCTCGCGGGTGCAGGCGGTGAACAGGGCGGCGGCGCCCGCGACGAGCGCGCCGAACACGAGGTACCCGGTGCGGTAGTCCTCTGAGAAGGCCGCGCCGACCAGTGCGCCGACCGCGGAGCCGAAGGGCAGGCCGAGGCCGACGGCGGCGGAGGCCTTGCCCCGCGCCGCCACGGGCACGCGGTCGGGGACCACGGAGGTGATGGCCGCCTGGTACACGTTCATGACCGCCTGGCCGAGGCACCAGACGATGGTGATCAGCAGGATCGTGTGCGCGAGGCCGAGCAGGAACATCGCCGGTACCGCGGCCAGTCCGCCGCCGAGGATCCACGGGTTGCGCCGTCCGCTGCGGTCGGAGAGGGCGCCGGCGACCGGATTGAAGACCGTGGCGAAGATCGCCGAGACCCCTGCGATCAGGCCGAAGTTCGAGACCTTGTTCGCCGGATCCACGTCCTCGACCTGGAGCGCGAGCAGGACGCCCGCGACACCGATGTACAGGGCGTACATGGCGGTGTTGCCGACGAGCAGCAGGGGGAGCAGGCCGCGTCCGGCGCGGCCGGACGGGGCGGAGGCGCCGGAAGACGCGTCGGTGGTGGCGGCGCTGGTGGCGGCGCTGGTGGTGCCGGAGCCGGGGGAGGAAAGGGCCACGGTGCCCTCCTGGGCGGTGAGGGTGCGGAAGGGTGTGGTGCGGGGGTGAGGGGTGGTGCGGTGACAGGTGGTGCGGAGTGCCGCGAGGGGGTGGTCGCGGTGAGGGGTGTGCGCGCCGCCCCGCCGCGGTGGCGGGGTGCGACAGGAACGCGGCGGGGCGGCGGCGCGGGGACACGGCGGAACACCACTGTCAGGTGAGATGTTGCGCCGTGGTTACACGTGTCAATGACTCGTGTAACCACTGTGTACCATCCGTTTCCGGCCATCCGCTAGCCCCCGGGCGCAACAGGTCTGGAAAGATGCCACGGCAATGTCTGAGTCATCGAAGTCAACGAAGCCGGCGGATTCGCCGAAGTCGTCTCCGCAGCCGCAGCCGCAGCCGCAGCCGCAGCCGCAGCCGCCGCAGTCGCCGCCGCCTCCCGTGCCGACCAGTGCCGACGTGGCCCGGCTCGCCGGGGTGTCGCGGGCGACGGTCTCGTACGTCCTGAACAACGCCGAGGCCGTGCGCATCAGCGAACCGACCCGCCGCAAGGTCCGGGAGGCCGCCGAGGAACTGGGCTACGTCCCGCACGCCGCCGCCCGCAGCCTGCGCGCCGGACACACCCGGCTCGTGCTCCTGCCCACCCCGAAAGCTCCGATCGGGCCGCTGTACAGCGCGTTCCTGAACGAACTCCAGCGGGCCCTGCGCCGACTCGACTACACCGTGGTCCAGTACGGCAGCCTCGGGCTCGACGGCGACGAGGCCGCCCGCGCGTGGGCGGAGCTGCGCCCGGTCGCGGTGATCTCGCTCGGCGAGACCACGCTCACCCCCCGTGGGGTCGCCACCCTCAAGCGGGCCGGGGCGCGCGCGGTCATCACCATGGGGCCGGACCGGGTGCCGGGGGCGCACGCGCTGGTCATGAACCAGGAGGACGTCGGGGCCCGGGCCGCGGCGCACCTGGTCGAGCGGGGCCTGCGGCGGATCGGCGTGATCGTTCCGGAGGAGGAGGGGCTGGAGCTGTTCTCCGGGCCCCGGCTGACGGGTGCCCGTTCGGTGCCGGGCGCGGAGGTCGAGGCGCTCCCGATGGCGTACACCGAGGAATCGGCCGGCGCGCTCGCGGAGCGGTGGCGGGGGCTCGGGCTGGACGCGGTGTTCGCGTACAACGACGAGTACGCGATGCTGTTGATGCGGGCCTTCCAGGACGCGGGGCTGGACGTCCCCGGGGACGTGGCGGTCATCGGCGCCGACGACCTGCTCCTCGGACGGCTGCTGCGGCCCCGGCTGAGCACGGTGCGGATCGAGATGCCGACCGGTGGCCATCTGGCGGCGCTGGTGGACCGGGCGGTGCGGGAGCCGTCGGAGCTGCCGGTGCGGCTTCAGCCGGAGGACCTGATGGCGGCGGTGGCGGTCCCGCGCGAGTCGACCTAGCGGTCGGGCCGCGGGTGTTGCGGCGGTCTTGGCGGGGCGGGCCTCGGGTGTCGGGGCGGTCTCGGCGGGGCGGGCCTCGGGTGTCGGTGCGGTCTCGGCGGGGCGGGCCGCGAGCGTCGGTGCGGTCTTGGCGGGGCGGGCCTCGGGTGTCGGGGCGGTCTTGGCGGGGCGGGCCTCGGGTGTCGGTGCGGTTTCGGGGTGCGGGCCGTGGGCGTCGGTGCGGTCTTGGCGGGGCGGGCCGCGAGCGTCGGTGCGGCCTCGGTGGGGCGGGCCGATGGTCCGGTGCGGGCCGGTCGCGCGGGGCCCCGCGCCCCGAACGTCGGCCGGGCCGGGTCCGTTCCGCCTGTCCGCCGTTGACAGGCGGTGATGTGCGGACGGAGACTTCGGGCGCGCCCCACCGGGTGCAGCCGGCGTCGTGTTCCGGTGCCCACACCGGCGCCGGGGCGCTGTCGGCCGTACGGATCCGCCCAGGAGAGACCCCATGAGCATCCGCACCGTCCGCGACGTGTACGTCGTCGACGCCGTCCGCACCCCGATCGGCAAGTTCGGCGGCGCCCTCGCCGGAGTCCGGCCGGACGACCTGGCGGCCCACGTGGTCCGCGCGCTGGTGGACCGTACGCCCGGACTCGATCCGGCCCGGATCGACGACGTCGTCTTCGGCGACGCCAACGGCGCCGGCGAGGACAACCGCGACGTGGCCCGCATGGCGGTGCTGCTGGCCGGGCTCCCCGTCAGCGTCCCCGGCGTCACCGTCAACCGGCTCTGCGGATCGGGCCTGGAGGCCGTGGTCCAGGCCGCCCGCGCCATCGCCCTCGGCGACGCGTCCGTCGCCATCGCGGGCGGCGTGGAGTCGATGAGCCGCGCGCCGTGGGTGGTGCAGAAGCCCGAGCGGGCCTTCCCGGCCGGGCACCAGCAGATGTGGTCGACGACGCTCGGCTGGCGGATGACCAACCCGCGCATGCCCGAGGAGTGGACCGGCTCCCTCGGCGAGGGCGCCGAACTGATCGCCGAGAAGCACGGCATCACCCGCGAGGCGCAGGACGCCTTCGCGCTGGAGAGCCACCGCAAGGCCGCGGCCGCGTGGGCCGCCGGGCAGTACGACGCCGAGGTCGTCCCGTACGCGGGCGTGGACCTGCTGCGCGACGAGTGCATCCGCGAGGGCTCCACCCCCGAGGCGCTGGCCCGGCTCAAGCCCGCGTTCCGTACCGACGGGACCGGTACGGTCACCGCCGCCAACTCCTCCCCGCTCAACGACGGCGCCGCCGCACTGCTGTTGACCGACGAGGCGGGACTCGCCGCCACGGGCCGGGAGCCGCTCGCCCGGATCAGCGCCTCCGCCGTCACCGGCATCGAACCCCAGCTCTTCGGCCTCGGCCCGGTGGAGGCCGTCCAGCGGGCCCTCGCCAAGGCCGGACGCGACTTCGCCGACCTCGCCGCGTTCGAGCTCAACGAGGCTTTCGCCGCACAGGCGTTGGGCTGTCTGGCGGCCTGGCCGGAGCTCGACCCGGCCGTGGTCAACCCGCGCGGCGGCGCCATCGCCCTCGGTCATCCGCTCGGCGCCTCGGGGGCCCGGCTGGCCGGCTCGGTCGCGCACCAGCTGGCGGCGGCCGGCTCCGGGACCGGCATGGCGGCGCTGTGCATCGGCGTCGGGCAGGGCATCGCGCTCGTCCTGGAGCGCTGAACCCCGCCGCCCGATCGGGCAGGCGATCAATTCCGGTCACCGGGGAATGTCAACTGCCCAATAACTGAACAGATGTGGAGCCTCCGGTCTGGCACGATGGCGCGTGCTGCCGCCCCCCCCGCGTACCCGTCGCACGCCCATCCCCACCGGAGGCCCCGAGCCATGCCGCTCCTCGACCCGACGCTCTGGCAGGACGGACCCACCCTCACCGGCGGCCCCGCCCCGGTCCTCGAACCCGCCACCGGCCGCACCCTCGCCACCCTCGACCTCGCCGCGCCCGCCGACGTGGCCGAGGCCGCCGTACGGGCGCAGGCGGCCCAGCGCGACTGGGCGCGGACCACCCACCCGGAGCGGGCGGCGGTGCTCCGGCGCGCCGGGGACCTGTTCGCCGCCCACGGCGACGAGCTGGGCGAATGGCTGGTCCGGGAGTCCGGGTCGATACCCGGCAAGGCCGCCTTCGAGCTGCACGTCGCCGCGCAGGAGTGCTACGAGGCGGCCGCGCTGGCCTCGCGGCCGACCGGGCAGGTCCTGCCCAGCGAGGCACCGCGGCTCTCCTTCACCCGCCGGGTCCCGGCCGGGGTCGTCGGGGTCGTGTCCCCGTTCAACGCCCCGCTGATCCTGGCGATCCGCTCGGTCGCGCCGGCGCTGGCGCTCGGCAACGCGGTGCTGCTCAAGCCGGACCGGCGTACCGCGGTGTGCGGAGGTCTCGCCCTCGCCGCCGTGTTCGCCGCCGCCGGACTCCCGGCCGGACTGCTGCACGTGCTGCCCGGAGGCGCCGAGACGGGCGCCGCGGTGGTCGCGGACCCGCGCGTCAGGGTGGTCTCCTTCACCGGCTCCACCGCGGCCGGCCGGACCGTCGGCGAGCTGGCGGGCCGTCACCTCAAGCGCGCCCACCTGGAGTTGGGCGGCAACTCCGCGCTCGTCGTGCTCCGTGACGCCGACGTCGAGGCTGCCGTCGCGCAGGCCTCCTGGGGCTCCTTCTTCCACCAGGGCCAGATCTGCATGACGGCCGGGCGCCACCTGGTGCACGCCTCCCTGTACGACGAGTACGTGGAGCGCCTCGCCGCGCGCGCCGAGGCGCTGGCGGTGGGCGACCCGTTCCGCGAGCAGGTGCACCTGGGCCCGCTGATCGACCGCGCGCAGGTGGAGCGCGTACACGCCCTCGTGGAGGCCAGCACCGAGCACGGGGCCAAGCTCGTGGCGGGCGGTACGCAAACGGACCTGTTCTACCGGCCCACGGTGCTCGCGGGCGTCGGCGACGACACCCCCGCCTACGCCGAGGAGGTCTTCGGGCCCGTCGCGCCCGTACGGTCCTTCGCGACGGAGGAGGAAGCGGTGGCCCTGGCCTCCGCGGGCCCCTACGGCCTCTCGCTCGGCATCGTGACCCGGGACGCTGCGCGGGGTCTGGACCTGGCCGAGCGGATCCCCACCGGAATCGCGCACGTCAATGACCAGACGGTCAACGACGAGGCCGTCGCGCCCTTCGGCGGCGTCGGCCTCTCCGGAACCGGTGCGCGCTTCGGCGGCGAGGCCAATCTGGACGCCTTCACGGAGCTGCGCTGGACCACGGCCCGCACCACCCCGGCCCCTCACCCCTTCTAACGGAATGCCCGGGGCCGGCCGATGGTTCCATGGGCAGAACAGTCGATCAGGAAGGTCCGGACACCGTGGCTACAGTCGAGCTCACGAAAGAAAACTTCGACCAGACGATCAGCGAGAACCCGTTCGTGCTGATCGACTTCTGGGCGGGCTGGTGCCGGCCGTGCCTGCAGTTCGCCCCGGTCTACGACAAGGTCTCCGAAGCCAACGCCGACCTGGTCTTCGCCAAGGTCGACACCGAGGCACAGCAGGAGCTGGCCGCCGCCTTCGAGATCACCTCGATCCCGACGCTGATGATCGTCCGGGACCAGGTGGCCATCTTCGCCCAGCCCGGCGCGCTGCCGGAGGCGGCGCTGACGGACCTCATCGGGCAGGCCCGCGCTCTCGACATGGACGAGGTGCGCGCGAAGATCGCCGCCTCGCAGCAGGGCGGCACGCCGGAGGCCTGATTGCCCGCCGCGGCCCCCGCCCGGCGGTGACACTGGTCCGTATGACCGAATCGGTGGAGTACGACGTCGTGGTGCTCGGCGGGGGGCCGGCCGGCGAGAACATCGTCGACCGGACCCGGGCCGCCGGGCTGAGCACGGCCCTGGTGGAGAGCGAGCTGATCGGCGGGGAGTGCTCGTACTGGGCCTGCGTGCCGAGCAAGGCGCTGCTGCGCCCGGTGCTGGCCCGGGCCGACGCGCGCCGGGTGCCGGGCCTCGCGGGCGCCGTCGCCTGGCCGCTGGACACGGAGGCGGTGTTCGAGCACCGCGACTACTGGACGGGCAACTGGAAGGACGGGGGCCAGGTCGACTGGCTCGACTCCATCGGCGCCCACGTCTACCGGGGCCACGGCAGGCTCTACGGGGTCCGCAAGGTGGCCGTCACCAGCCCCGAGGGCGTCCACCACGTGCTCTCGGCCCGGCACGCGGTGGTCGTCGCCACCGGCACCCGCGCCGTCATCCCCGACCTGCCCGGCATCAGCGGGGCCGGCCCCTGGACCAGCCGCGAGGCGACCTCCGCGCGGCAGGTGCCGGGGCGCCTGCTGATCGTCGGCGGCTCGGTGGTGGCCTCCGAGATGGCCACCGCCTGGCAGGGCCTCGGATCGCAGGTCACCGTGCTGGTCAGGGGCCCGCGCCTGCTCCCGCGGATGGAGCCCTTCGCCGGAGAGATGGTGGCCGACGCGCTCCGCGAGGCCGGTGCGGAGGTCCGTACCGGCGTGACCGTCGAAGCGGTCGTACGGGACGGCTCCACCGGCCCCGTCACGGTGGTGCTGGAGGGCGGCGAGACCCTGTGGGGCGACGAGCTGCTGATGGCGACCGGCCGGGCCCCGCGCACCGAGGACATCGGGCTCGACACCCTCGGGCTGCCCGCGGGGGAGTGGATCGGGGTCGACGACAGCTGCCGGGTGCCCGGCCACGACTGGCTGTACGCCGTCGGCGACGTCAACCACCGCGCACTCCTCACCCACCAGGGCAAGTACCAGGCCCGGATCGCGGGCGCCGCCATCGCCGCCCGCGCGGCGGGCACCCCGCTGGACACCGGCCCCTGGGGCGCGCACGCGGCCACCGCCGACACGAAGGCCCTGCCGCAGGCGGTCTTCACCGACCCGGAGGCAGCGGCCGTCGGCCTGACCCTGGCGGAAGCCGAACGGGCCGGACACCGGGTGCGGGCCGTCGACTACGACCTGTCCAAGGTCTCCGGCGCCGGCCTGTACGCCGACGGCTACCGCGGCCGGGCCCGGATGGTCGTCGACCTCGACCGCGAGGTGCTCCTCGGCGCCACCTTCGTCGGGCCGGGCGCCGCGGAACTCGTCCACGCCGCCACGATCGCGGTGGCGGGCGAGGTCCCGATCGCCCGGCTCTGGCACGCGGTCCCGGCGTTCCCGACCATCAGCGAGATCTGGCTGCGCCTGCTGGAGGAGTACCGCGGATGACGCGACGGGCGCACGGGTGGCTCAAGTGCGCAGGTAAGAGGCCCCGTTGACGTCGAGCACCGTGCCCGAGCTCCACACGGCCCCGGGGGAGGCCAGGTAGAGGACGGCCGAGGCGATCTCCTCCGGGGTCGCCACCCGCCCGAAGGGGCTCTGGGCGCGGATCCCGTCGCCCTCCGGGCCGCTGAGCCGGCCCGCGACCCGTTCCGTGGCCACGAAACCGGGGGCGACCGAGGCGACCGCGATGCCGTGGGGCGCGAGGGAGACGGCCAGGGACTGCCCGAGCGCGTGCAGCGCCGCCTTCGTCGCGCCGTACGCGGGGTGGTCGGGCTCGCCCCGGAACGCTCCGCGCGAGCCGACGTTCACGATGCGCCCCGCCCGGCCCGCGTCGATCATGCGGCGCGCCGCGCAGTAGCTGAGGTTCGCCGCGCCGAACAGGTTCACCTCCGCCGTGCGCCGCCACGCCTCCTGCCAGTCCGCGTACGAGGTGCTGGGCAGCGGGTGCGCGACCATCACCGCCGCGTTGTTCACCAGCACGTCCACCCCGCCCAGCGCCTCGTCGGCCTCGCCGACCAGGGCCTCGACCCGCACCGGATCGCCGAGATCACCGCTGACGAGCACGTGTCCGTCGCCCGCCAGCCCGGCCAGGGTCTCCTCCGCGTCGGACTGCCGGGTGGAGCAGTGCACCGCGACGCGGTCGCCCTGCCGGGCGAACGCGGCGGCGACGGCCCGCCCGATGCCCCGCGATGCCCCCGTGACCAGTACCCCTCGGCTCATGCGCCGCTCCTCCCGCCCGTCGGTGCGTCCACGCCATCAAGATCGCGAACGTACGTCAATATACGGGGGCGCGCCGGGCGATCACGCTGCCCGGGCGTGGAGTTCCAGGGCGCACAACAGGTGGATCTGCGCGTCCGCCCACGGCCGCGCCGCCGCGCCCGGCCCCTCCGCGCGCAGCGCGCCGAGGAACGCCCGTACGAGGCCGGCCGCGGCGGACAGACCCGTACGGGCCAGGCCGGCCGCCGAGTCCTCGATCGTGGCGCGGGCGGGCTCGCCGAGTCTGCCCAGCCCCAGGACCGCCGCCGAGGCCAGCGCGGACAGCGCGCCCTCCATCGCCTCCGTGAGCGGGTCGCGCGGGCGCGGCACCGGACCCGCCGCGAAGCGGGGGCCGGCGGCGGGGGTCAGATCGGGGACGATCACGCCCCCGGCCGTCGTCATGACGGCCACCGGGTCGAAGACGAGCCCCGCGCCCGTCACCCGGACCAGGGCGCTCAGATGGCTGACCTCGCCCCGGTCGCCGCGCAGGCACGCGGCGAGGACGTCCAGTGCGCCGGGACTGTACGGGTTGTACGTCGCCGACACCCGCCCGACGGCCCCCCGGCCATCGCGCACGGTCGCCTCCAGCCGCTGCTCGGCCGGGTCGTAGCCGACCTCCCCGACCTCGCGCACCTCCACCACGTGGACGGAGCCCGCCTGCGTCCGCGGCCGGACCAGATACGGCGCCAGCCCCTCCAGCGCCCGGGCGTGGGCGGTGAAATCCCGCAGCAACAGCGGCTCGGGCAGCTCCGACCAGGCCGATCCGACCGGTGTCACGCTCGTCGAGGCCATCCGGCCGACACCGATGGTGACGGACAGGCCGGGCGTACGGGAGGCGCTTTCGCTCACCACATTGGCGCGGGCCACCGCCCCCAGGGTGGACCCGGCGAGCCGCCGCCCCGCCAGCTCGGGCCCGCTCGGCTCCTGCCCCGGCGCCAGCTCCCACCTGCGGCGCAGCACCAGTCCGGTACCGGCGCCGGAATGCCCCAGGAACACCTCCGCGGTGCGCTCGCCCGGGCCCCCGCCGATCCGGCAGCCGAGGGCCGTGAGCCGGACCCGGCGCAGCGGCGTGACGCCGCGTTCCCCGGAACCGAGGACCTGGGATGCGGCGAGCGGCCCCTCCCGGCCGGCCGCGCGGAGCCGGGCATGGAACTCGGCGATGAGCGCCGCGTACTCCTCGGCCCGCCACCGGGCACCCCGGGCCGCGTGGTCGTCGAGCTGCCCGGTCAGCTCGGTGAGGATTCCGGCGGGCCAGTGCAGCGCCCGCGCGGACAGTTCCTCCGCCGTCCGGCGCAGGGCGGTGACCGCCACCGGGCCCGCGTGCGCCGCGCCGTCCAGGAGCAGGCCGTCGAGGAGTGCGGCCGCGGCGTCCAGCTCGGCGGCGCCGGGCCGCGCCCAGCCGCCGTTCCCGTTCCCGTTCCCGGCGCCGCCGCCCACGTCGACCCGGTCGGGCGGAGCGGCCGGATCGGCCTCGGTGGCGGCACGGAACGCCCACACGGCGAGCGCGATCACCTCCCCGCGGCGGGCGGTGGCGGCGTCGGTGACCGCATGCCCGATGCCTTCCGCGGCCGGGACCGGGAACCGCACCGTGCAGGTGGGCAGTTCCGCCCGGGCGGCGGGCTCCTCGGCGGTGGGGTGGTGCAGCCGGGCCGTGTACCCCCGGGCGAGGATCCGCCGGGCGGCGGCCACCGCGCGGGCCCCGACGGCGGCGACCAGCGCCTCGTCGTCGAGGTCGCCCGGTGACCAGCCCTGCCGGCCGACACCGGTGCCCCCGGAGCGGCACGGTCCGGGCTCCTCGGCGGGGGCCGGGCTGCCGGGGGCCGGACCGTCGGGGGCCGGGGCGTCGGGGGCCGGGGCCTCGGGGGCCGGGCCGTCGGGCGCCGCACCGTCCGGAGCTGGGCCGTCGGGCGCCGGGCCGTCGGGCGCCGGGCTGTTGGTGGGCGGGCCGGCGTGACGCCGGTTGTCGGGAACCGCGCCGTCGCGGACCGGGCCGTCGGGCGCCGGGCTGTCGGTGGGCGGGCCGGCGTGACGCCGGTTGTCGGGAACCGCGCCGTCCGGGGCCGGGCCGTCGGGACCCCGCTCATCCGGAGCCGGGCCGTCGGGAGCCGGGGCGGCGGGACCAGCGGTGGCGGGGGCCGGGCTGTCGGTGCCCGGGGCGTCGGATTCGGCGACGCGCTGCCAGGCGAGGACCAGGCCGAGGAGGTGCCGGCAGATTCCCGGCGCCCCGCACGTGCAGGCGCCCTGGCCCAGTCCGGCGCCCGGCGGCAGCGACACCCGGACGCCGTCCGGGAACACCCCGGTCAGCGCGCCGTCGGCCCTTGCGGACGGCACCGCTCCGGCGCCCGCGCCGAGTTCCTTCACGGCGCGTTTGACCAGCCCCCGGTTGGCGAGCGCCGCGAGGGTGTCGAGGTCCAGCGCGAGGAGATCCGTACGGGTCACCCGGGTCACCCGGGTCACCCGGGCCGCCTGGTTCGCCTGTGTCCCAGGGGTCATCGGCCCAGCCTTTCGGCGACGAACGCGGCGAGCTCACCCGGCGTCATCGCACCGACGTGCGCACCCGCGTCCGCGAGCCGCTGCGCCAGCTCACGGTCGTACGCCGGGTTCGCGTCCTCGTCGAGCGCGGCCAGGCCCAGTACGGTCGTGCCCTGCTCCACCAGCGCGCGCACGCCGCGCACCAGCCGGTACGCGTCGCCGCCCTCGTAGAAGTCGGTGATCAGCGCGACGATGGCGCGCCTCGGGTTGTCGATCAGCCGCGTGCCGTAGTCGACGGCGCGGGCTATGTCGGTGCCGCCGCCGAGCTGGACGCCCATGAGGAGCTCGACCGGGTCGGTTACATCGGCCGTCAGGTCCACCACGCTGGTGTCGAAGGCGACCAGATGGGTCTTCAGGCCCGGCAGCCCCCACAGGCTCGCGGCCGTGACCGCCGAGTGGATGACCGAGTCGACCATGGAACCGGACTGGTCCACCAGCATGATCAGCTGCCACCGCTCCAGGTGCGGGCGCGTGCGCGAGTGGAAGCGCGGCCGCTCGATCAGGATGCGCCGCTCGGCGGGCTGGTAGTGGGCCAGGTTCGCGCGCACGGTGCCCCGGAAGTCGAAGTCGCGGGCCGAGGGCAGCAGGCTCGGGCGGCGCGAGCGCGTCCCCGAGAACGAGCGGCGGACCTCGGGCTTCAGCTGGTCCAGGAGCCGGCGTACCACCGTCTCCACGATCCGCCGGGCCAGCCGCAGCACCTCCGGGTTCATCAGGTGCTTCGTCCGCAGCACGGCGCGCAGCAGGGTCGGGTTCGGCTCCACGCGTTCCAGCACGGCCGGGTCCGTGACGATCTCGTGGATCTCGTACCGCTCGACCGCGTCCCGCTCCAGCCGCTCGACCGTCTCCTTCGGGAAGAGCCGGTGGATGTCGTCGAGCCAGTCGACCGCGGTGACCGCCGACGGCCCGTCGCCGCCCGCGCGTGCGTCCGCCCCGGGGCGGACCCCGCGCCGGGCCTGCTCCGGGTCGCGGCCGTAGAGCCACTCCAGGGCGGCGTCGCGGGCCGCGGCCTCGCCGCGCAGCGGGCCGGTGCACTTCTCGGCGGGGGCGCCCAGGATCAGCCTCCACCGCTCCAGACCGGGATCGGGGGCGGTCACGGCGCCGCCCGCAGGCCGTAGCGGTCGAGGGTGCGTTCCACTTGCTCCTCCAGGTTCCGGGCCCGCGCGATCAGCAGCGGATCGGTGGTCACGCGCAGCAGCGAGCGTGCCGAGCCGCGCACACCGCGCCGTTCGATCAGCCGGGCGGCGATCCGCTCGCGCTCCCGGGGCGGGAAGTACGCGAACGCCTGCCGCAGGGCGGGCAGACCCGCCAGGAACTCCGCCTCGGACATGGCGCCCACCAGCTCGTCGAGCACGCCGATCAGCGGCTCGCGTCCGCCGCCCGCCGTCAGCTCCGTACGGGCGAGGGCGAACAGGCCCGCCAGCCAGTCGCCGAGGGTCCCCGGCGCGGCCGCCGCCCGGACCGCGCCGGCCGCGCCCCCGCCGTCGGTGTCCCCCAGCGCGCTGCGCAGCCCGAAGGCCGCCCCGCGCAGGTCGGCCGGGGCCGCTGGATCCGCGCTGATCCGGCGGCACACCCCTGCCACGGCCTCCCGGGACACCGACAGGAGCTCCCCGGCGTGCAGCACCGCATCCCGTACCGCGGCGAGCGCGCGCAGCCGGCCCGGATCGGCGCCGCCTGCCGCGCCGCCGGCCGCGCCACCGGCCCCGCCCCGGACACCTTCGGCCAGCCACAGGACGCGGCCGACCGCGGTGTCGACGGCGCGGGCGAGCAGCGGGTCGCGGGCGACTCCGTACACCCGGTCGTGCCGCCACAACCCGAGCGCCGTGTGCAGCGCCTCGCCCAGCGGGCCGAGCTGCACCGCCCGCCCGAGCCCGGCGCCCAGCTCCGCCACCAGGCGGGCCGACAGCCGCGTGGCACCGCAGACGACGGCGTCGAACAGGACCCCGGCCAGCGCCGCGGGATCCGGGACCGCCGCCCGCATCCGGTCCTCGAGGGCCACGGCCGCGGCCTCGTCGAGGCTCGCGCCGAAGCCGCCCGCCTCGATCAGCGCGGCCTCGCGGCCCGCCGTCGTACGGGGTTCCCAGCGCTCGGTGAAGACCGGGTCGGCGCCGTGCGCGGGGCCGGAGACCCGGGCGAAGCCGGGTACGTCCAGCACCCGCAGCCGGTGCAGCACCTGGCTGCGCGTCAGCCCTTCCGGGTCGGTGAGGCGCAGGGTGACCGGGCGGCCCTCGCCCGGGGTCAGCCCCAGCGCGGCCAGCCGTGCCCCGACGTCGTGCACGAGGGGAGGCAGCGGCGTCCCGGGATGGAGCCGTCCGACGCGGTCGCCTGCGCAGGCGGCGACCATCTCCACGACCACCGGGTGGGATCCGGGGCGCAGCGGACCGCGCCGGGTCCACGGCAGCGGTTCGTCGAGGGCGTCGGTGATCAGCGCCCCGGCCAGGCCGTCCAGGAGGTCGAGCCGGGTCGGTGCCTCGTGTCCGCGCAGCGCCGCGAGGCCCAGCGCGGTGCCGTGCGCGGCGATCAGCCCGGCCGTGGAGACGGGGTGGCCGCGCTCGCGCAGCCGCCCGGCGACGGCCCGCACCAGCCCCTCACCGGCGGCCCGCGGGCCCGCCTCCCAGAGACGCTGGTAGTAAGCGGGGGAGGGCATCCCGGACTGGTACCCGGCGAAGGCGTCGAGCTGCCGGAAGGAGTACGGCACCAGGAAACTCCCGCTCAGGGCCCCCTCCCGCGGCGCGGGCACCGCAGGCCACCCCGCCCCGGGCCCGCCGGCCGGCACCGCCGCCCCCGTCATGGCCACCAGCGCTGGGCGGTGGAAGCCGCCCGTGACGACCAGCACCGGGCCGTCCCCGCCCGCGGCCACGGCGGCCCGCACCCAGGCGGCCATGTACTCCTCCCGCGCCCGGTCGCCCTCGTCCGCGACCGCGTCGCCGCGCACGAGGTCGAAGTACGCCTCCAGCCGGGCCGCGAGTCCGCCCTCCTCCGAGCCGGCACCGGGTCCGGGTTCCGGCTCGGACTCGAACATCCGGTCCCACAACGCGTCCACCGAGTCGACCTGGAACCGCCGGCACAGCCGGGCCGTCGCCTCGGCGTACCGCGCCTCCGCGTCCGCGTACCGGTTGGGGCGTCCCGCGAACGCCGGATGCCAGGCGGGCAGGTCGATGAACCACACCTCCGCCCCGGCGGCCCGGCCCGCCGTCAGCGCGGCCCACTCCGGCGAGTAGTCGCACAGCGGCGTCCAGGACGTCGCGGCCCGCTCCTCGTCCCGGTAGTGGCTGAACACCGCGATCGGCAGCTCGTGGCCCAGCAGCAGTTCGTCCAGCCGGCCGTTGAGGTCGGCCGGCCCCTCGATCAGCACGTGCGCGGGCCGCAGCTCCTCGATCGTGCGCAGGACCAGCCGGGCGCAGGCGGGGGAGTGGTGGCGCACGCCGAGGAAGGTGACGCTCATCGGACCGTCAGCCGGCCAGCAGGTGGCGGGCGGCGTGCAGGGCCTTCCACTGCGCCCCGCCGCGCCCGGACGCCTGCTGTTCGAGGTAGCGGCGCAGCCGGGCCAGGTCCTCCGGACTGTCCTTCGCTGCCGTACCGGCCAGGCAGGTGACGAGATCGGCCGCGTCGCCCGGCTCGCCGCGCAGGAACCAGCCCCGTACGCCCACGGCGTGGGCGACCGAGACGGCCTCGGCGGTGCTCATCACCGACGAGAGCCGGTCGGTGGACGAGCCGTCGCCGCCGATGCCCGAGCGCAGCTCGCGGAAGGTGGTGACGAGCACCTCCAGGATGTCCGGGTCCGGCGCCACGGCCACGCCCGAACGGGCCAGCAGCGCCTTCGCCTCGGCCTCGACCAGGGCGATCTCGGTGTCCGGATCGGCGATGGGGAACACGGTCTCGTAGTTGAACCGCCTCTTGAGGGCGGCGCTCATCTCATTGACCCCGCGGTCCCTGGTGTTCGCCGTCGCGATCACGTTGAACCCCTGGCGGGCGAAGACCATCCCCTCCGGCCCCTCCAGCTCGGGGATGGCCACGACCCGTTCCGACAGCAGCGAGAGCAGCGAGTCCTGCACCTCCAGCGGGCAGCGGGTGATCTCCTCGAAGCGCACGAGCCGGCCCTCCCGCATCCCGCTGAGCATCGGCGCGGGCACCAGCGAGCGCTGCGAGGGGCCCTCGGAGACGAGCAGGGCGTAGTTCCAGGAGTACTTGATCTGGTCCTCGGTCGTCGCCGCGCCGCCCTGCACGATCAGAGTGGAATCGCCGCTGACGGCCGCCGAGATCAGCTCCGACAGCAGCGATTTCGCCGTGCCCGGCTCGCCCACCAGCATCAGACCGCGGTTTGTCGCCAGTGCCACCAGGGCCCGCTCGACCAGCGCGGTGTCGCCGACGAACTTGCGGCCGATGCCCGCCTCCTCGTCCCCGACGATGAAGCGGCGTGCCGCCCGCAGGCTCAACTGCCAGCCCGGAGGCCGGTGATCGGTGTCGCAGGCCCGCAGGGCGGCCAGCTCCTCCGCGTAGCGCACCTCGGCCGGCGGCCGCTGCAGCTCCCCCGCATCCGGGGCCGTGGTCGTGGTTGCGGTCGTCATGACGTCAGCTCCGTCAGATCGGCCAGCACCTCGGACACGATGACCGGCGACAGGTCACCGAACCTCAGGGGATAGGACCGCGACCTCCAGTGGTCGCCGGGCTGCCGGTCGAGCCAGATCGTCTCCAGTTTCTGGTCCGGGAACTCGTCGATCATCCCGACCGCGATGCCCATGTCCAGCGCGATCACCAGGTAGCACTCGTGACCCAGCCGACGGGAGAACCAGCGCTCCACTCCCGCGTCCTGCGGCTCGCCGCGCTCCCAGCCGCGCTTCTGCAGCCCGAGCAGTTTCCCGACCGGCACCGTGACGCCCTCGAAGCGGGTGAGCCGCGCGCCGCCGGCCTCCTCCTCGGTCACGGCCATCACGGGCCGGCCGAGCTGCGGGAAGGGCTGCACGATCTCGTAGTCCGCGAACAGCTCGGACCACCGCGCCAGCGAGTCCTCCAGGTGCAGCGGGTGCGCCAGGGTGATGCGCGCGTCGTCCGCGAACTTCACCGCCTCGTCCTCGACGTCGGCGTACGTACGGTCCTCGGCCACCCGGAACGCGGTCACCTCGCCCTCCGCCTCGGCCCGCCAGACCAGCCGCCGCACCAGGTGCCACACCAGCGGGTGCTCCACGAACAGCTGACGGAACTCGGCGCCCGCCCACGAACGCCCGTCCACCATCGCGGCCTCCAGCCGCCGGATCTGGTCCGAGGCGATCGTCCGCACGTCCTTCTTCAGCGCCATGAACCGCTTGCGCTCGGCGGTGGCCAGCTCCGTCTCGTCCCGGGCGCCGGGCCTCGGCAGGTCCTTCAGGCGCCCGCCCTCCGCGTCCAGCACGTAGGGCTTGAGCTGCTCGTCGAAACCGACCGTGAAACGGCGCGTGCCGTAGTCGACGAGCGTGCTGCCGTCCGCGTCGAGACCGAGGTCGGGCACCAGCCGGTCCGACAGCTGCTCACCGGTCAGCCCGAGCCCGGCCGCCACCTCGGCGATCTTCTCCTGTGCCCGGACCTTCAGCGCCTTGAACTTCACCCGCTGCCCGATCCCGTGCAGGTGCAGCAGGGCCACGTCGCTGCCGATCGCCGCCAGGACCTCGAGACCGTCGACGGCCCGGTGGTGCGCACCCTCCCCCGGCCACGCGCGGATCACCGGGGTGAGTGAGCGCACCGTCTCGTCGTCGCCGAACCAGCCGAGGGCGTGCAGCGCCCACGCCTCCTTGGGCGGCATCCCGGCGAGCCGCCACTGCCCGAACAGCGCCCACGCGAAAGCGGCCAGGGACTCGGAGGTGCACAGCTCCCGCACCTGTTCCAGCCCGGGGAACTCCGCACGCGGGGAGGACACCGCCAGCATCGTCAGCACGTGCCCGGCCGCCGACGCGGGCAGCGCGCCGCCGGACTTCAGCATGATCTGCGGCAGTGCCCGCGGATCGGTCCAGTCGGCCGGCCTGGGCATCCGGGCGGGCAGCGCCGTCGCCAGCGGGTCGGACCCCAGCAGGGGCTCCAGGGCCTCGGTGGCCTCGGGGCCGTACTCCGCCACCACCTCCCGTACGCGATCGGCGCCGTGCGCCGTCACGATCAGCAGCAGCGCCCGCTCGGCCGCGGTCCGCTCCGCACCCGGCGCACCCAGTGCGTCGGGGACGAGCAGCCGGGCCGCGTCGCCGCCGTGCCGCAGGAGCCAGGAACGTGCCGTGTCACCGGCGACCTTGAGCCGGACCAGCCACTCGGCCATCAGGCGTGCCACACGCGGGTCGAGGAACGGGAGGAGCAGCGGCGCCATGGCGGTCGGATGGCGGGTCGCCATGTTCAGGGCCACGTGGAGCGCGGCCAGTTCGTGGCGGGCGACCAGCGGCTTGTAGGCACTCAGCCCCGGGTAGGCGGACCCGGTGCCGTGCCAGTCGGCGAGCAGCGGCCGCACCAACTCGACGGGGCCCTTGACGAGCACCCCCAGGGTGTCCCAGACACGCTGCCGGCGGCCGGTCCGCAGCTCTTCGATGTACGTCTCCATCGGCTGGTACCCGTGCCAGGCGGTCACCCAGGACTCCGTGGTGGCCCACGCCTCCCGCTCACCCGGCCGCCAGGCGATGCCCGCTCCGGCCGGTGCCACGAGCCCCCCGACCACGCGCGGCTTGACCACCGTCCGCTTGCGGGTCCACGGAGGGCTGCTCAGCAGCGGGGGCAGCGCCTCCACAGGGACCTCCGCCACGCGCTCCGCACGGTCCATGAGGGGGGCGACGACCGCGGCGAGCTCCTCGGGGAGGGTCGCCAGCACATCGGCCGCGAGGTCCCGGTGGGCGGCCGTGTGCCCGACCAGCAGCTGACCGGCCAGCGCCGCCCCGGGGCCCGTGCCGAGGGACGCCCGCGCCAGCGTGCGCAGCGCCCGCGCCGGGTAGCGGCGCGCCGCCGCGGTCAGGGCCGTGCGTACGTGCTTGTTGTCGAGGTGGTCGACCAGCGATCCGAACGCCTCGTCGGAGGGCAGCTCGGCCAGGGCCTCGGCGATCAGCTTGACCTGGGCCGCGTCGATGTGGCGGCCGTTCAGCTCGCCGGCCAGGAACGGCACCATCCCCGTGCCCACCCCGTCCGCGAGCGTAGCGATCAGGGAGGTGTTCCAGCCCCGCCAGCCGAGCTCCGTCCGGCCGCCGAACAGAGCGACCTGCCCGGCCGATCCGAGGGAGCACAGCAGCATCTCCCGTACCTCCCGCTCGTGGTGCCGGCGGGCCGTCGGACGGGCGCAGCACTCGTCGACCCACTCCTGCTCGGTGGGAGCGAGGTAGCACGTCATGACCTGCTGACGGGCGCTGCGCCGGGCGCCGGAGAGGGGCGCGACGGCGGCCCGGTACGTGTCCTCGTCCGCCACGGACAGCAGGGCCCTGACGCGGTCCAGGGCCGGCCGGACGACCCTGGTGCCCCAGCCTCCGTGCCCGTCGTCGTCGGGACGCGCGGTGACCCCGTCGCCGATGCTGCCGGTGCCCAGCAGCGGCCGTACGTCGGACAGCTCCGCCGCCGCCAGCGCGGCGAACGGCAGCCCGAACTCGGCGGCCCAGGCGTCCGCGACGACCTGGAAGGACCGGCCCTTCGCCGTCAGCAGTACCGCCAGGACCGCCGCGCCCAGCGGGCTTCTGCTGCCGGACCGGTGGGCCCGTGCGGCCTCGACGAGCTCGGGGTCGCTCTCCGGGGAGGCGAGCGCGCGGTCGATCGCCGGCGCACTCCGGTCGGTCCACTCGCGCAGTGTGCGCGGCGCGTCGGCGTCGAGCGCGCGCACGGTCCCGGCCACCCCACCGCGTCGCGGATGCAGACTCCGCTTCCACGCCGCGGGAAGCGTGAACGCGTCCTCGTCCACGGGGACGACCGGGACGTCCGGCACCTGCGCGACGACCGGCGCCGGGGCCGCCGGAGCATCGGCGCCACCGGCCGCGCCGCTCTCCGCGTACCCCTTCCGCTCCTTCTCCGCTATCGACTTGACCAGGTACGACTGGGCGTCAGCGGCGGAGCCGAACTCCTTGACCCGGGTCTGCCCGGCCGTCCCGGAGCGCCCGAAGCGGACGGTCACCGAGGTGCCCTCCACCCCGGCCTCCCAGAACTTGGCCGAGCCGCCCTCCGCGTACTCCCAGCGCCGCACGCTGCCTCCCCTTGTCGCGCGTGATCAGTTGACCGAAACAGTAAACGGCCCCACTGACAAAGGGTTCCACGGGCTGTGGACGGGGCTCGCGGACCGGCTCCCCGGATCTTGGACGTCCTATCCTTCAGCGACATCTCTCGGCCGGAGAAGCTATTGGAGGCATCGCCCGTGATCGTGATCGCCCACCTCAGCGACGTCCACATCGACAACGGCGAGCGCGCGTCGGACCGCACCCGCGCCGTCATGGAGTACCTCGACGGGCTGCCGTACGACCTCGACGCCGTCCTGGTGAGCGGGGACATAGCCGACGAGGCCCAGGTGCCCGAATACGAGGAGGCCGCCAAGCTGCTCCGCTCGCGGCATCCCCTGGTCATATGCCCCGGCAACCACGACGAACGGACCGCGTTCCGGCGCGGCCTGATGGCCGAGGAGTCGCCCTCGGCGGCTCCCGTCGACCAAGTGCTGCGCGGCGAGGGCTTCGTACTCGCCGCGTGCGACTCCTCCGTACCGGGCGAGCACCACGGCTACCTGGAGGAGTCCACGATGGCCTGGCTGGAGGAGGTGGTGGCCTGCACCCCGCGCGAGACGCCGGTCCTGGTGGCCTTCCACCACCCGCCGGTCGAGCTGCACGCCCCGTACGTGGACGGGATCCGGCAGTTCGGGGAGGAGCGGCTCGCCGCGCTCGTCGAGCGGCACCCGCACGTGAAGGCGTTCCTGTGCGGGCACGCGCACACCGCGGCGGCCACCACCTTCGCGGGCCGGCCGGTGCTGGTGGCGCCGGGGGTGGTCTCCACCGTCCGGTTGCCGTGGGAGGGGCGGCGGGGCGCCGACGAGTGGGTCCACCTCGACGAGCCGCCGGCCGTCGCCTTCCACGTGATCGGTGACGACGGCCGGCTGACGACCCACTACCGGGTGGTCATGGGCCCACGGTGATCTGCTGGGTGGCGTCGGTCGAATCGGTGACCAGGTAGAGCGCGTTGAAGGTGGACGAGGTCGCGCTCGTCGGGCAGCCGAACCCGCCGGTGACCTTGACGGGTACCGACGCGTTCGTGAAGGTCAGGCTCGACGGCGCGCCGTTCGCCCACGTGCCGCCGACGTTCGCCGCGGCGGTGGGCGCCGCGGTGACCGTACAGGTGGCGAGGCCGGTGGTCTTGAGCACCAGTCCGCCGACCGGCACGGTCATCGTGGCGGTGACCGGTGCGCCGTTCTGCATCGACACCGTCCAGGCGCCGCTGGTGGTGACCGTCGGGGTCACGCCCGGCATGCTGGAGGTGCAGGAGCTGTACGTCGGCGGGGAGATCGGGGAGGAGACCGGCCCGGACGCGTTCTGGTTGCCGGGCGCCGCCGGCACCGTACCGGTGGAGACGGAGACCGAGCAGGTCACCGTCACCGAACCGGCCTTGAGGGTGGCCTTTCCGCTGAGGACGGCCTGGAAGGCGTGCCCGGCCGGGGTCACGGTGGTGGACCCGGCCACGGGTGCCGGGGCCCCGGCGAGGGGGGCCGCGGTGAGCGGGGCGGCGGAGGCGGTGAACGAGGCCAGGGAAAGGGCGGCGGCTGCGGCCGTGCCGAGGGCGAGCGCGGTACGCGTACGGCTCATGGCTGTGCTCCTTGGGAATCCTGGTGCACGGTGGGGGAGGGGTGCGGCGGCGGAGCGGATGCGGGTGCGGGTGCGGGCGAGCGGGGCTGCCGGGTCGGCTGCCAGGCGAACATCAGGCCGCCGCCGAGGATGCCGAGCAGGGTGCCGATCAGGAACCCGCCGAGGTTCGACAGGACCAGTGCGGCCGTGGCGATCACGGTGGTGAGGACACCCGCGAGGCTGCGCTGAGCGGGAGAGAACCAGACGGTGAGGCCGAGCATGATCATCACGACGCCCATCAGGACGGACGGGATCCCCGCCACCCCCTGCTGGAGCATGATCTTCAGCGGTGCGAGCGGCAGGACGCAGATCCACGCCCCGGCGAGGACGGCGAACAGCCCGCCCCAGAAGGGTCTCGCGCGCCGCCACCGTCTCCACTGCCGCCACCGCCCGCGGCGGCTCAGAAACATTCCTTCTTGCCCTTGGAGACGTCCATGCGCAGCCCGGAGAGCTTGAAGGTGCCGGCGTTGGTAGCCCACGCCGTCTGCTGCAGACCGGTGATGCGGACCGTGTCGGCCTGCTGGGCGAAGAGGTCCTGCATCCCCTGGGCCTCGGCCGGGCCCTTGTCGAGGGTGGAGGCGTCGCGCCCGATCTCGATGTTGCCGAACACCGCGTCGCCCGCGAGCTGGGTCGCGTCCACGAACAGGTTGCTCGCTTCCACGGGCTTGTCGCGGCCGGCCGTCAGGTTGAGCGAGATGTCGCCGATCACCGGGAGCGAGGTGACCACCGACTGGCACAGGCTGTTCAGTTTCGCCTCCCGGATGGCGGTCACGGCCACCGGGATGAGCTCTTCGCGGGCGTTGACGTCGACACTGCCGTACTGGGCGAAGCCCTCGCCCTCCAGGCTCTGCGCCGACACCTTGAACTGCTGACCCGACACGGCGAAGGAAGCGGCGAGAGCGCCCTGCGCGAGGGCGATGCCGAGGCCGGCGGTCACGGCGACGGCGGGTACGGTCAGGACGGCGAACCGGCGCCAGCGGACCCGGCCGGAGCCGCTGTCCTCGTCGGGACCGGAAGGATCGGAGTCATCGGAAGTGCCGGATAAGTACGGGGAATCCACCATGAGATCGTCCCTTTTTTCGGCTGTGCACCCTTGTTACCGACGAGTTGAATGTAAGAGTGCCAATGGGGGTTGGCAAGGTTGTGCGAGCGCACCCTTTGAGCCGACTCCTACTGCTCCGTACGCAGCAGTTCGGCGACCTCCGCGTCCACCCGCCGGGCCATCGCCCGCGCGAATTCCGTGGCCACGACCTCGCCGGCCACCGGCCTCAGCGCCGCGACCGCCTCGGTGACGTGCCGCAGCTGCGTGGCCGAAAGCCGCTCCAGCCCCTCCGGCCCGATCACGTGCTGCCGGAACAGCGCGACGAAGCGGTCCGCGACAGCCGCCGCCTGCGCCTGAACGAAGTCACCCGCGTCCAGGATCGCGGCCAGCGGGACCCCCTGCCGCACCAGCGCCAGCGTCGCGTCCAGCAGCCGCCGGCTCGGGTGCGTGACCAGGTCACCGTCGACGGTGACGTACCCCAGCTCCGCGGCCCGCCGGGTGTCCTCGGCGGTCGCCGTCGGCCCGAACAGCTCCCGCAGCTCGGCCCGGGTCATCGTGACCGGCTCCTCCCGGACCCAGTCCCGCGTCATCTCCCGCTCCAGGCCCAGCAGTCCGGACAGCCCGCCGCCGCCCTCCCAGGCGTGCAGCAGCTCCGCGATGCCGTTGACCGTGTACCCGCGGCCCAGCAGGTCGCTGATCAGCCGCAGCCGCGTCAGATGGTCCTCGGAGTACCAGGCGATCCGCCCCTCCCGGCGCGGCGGCGGCAGCAACCCGCGCTCCTGGTAGTAGCGCAGGTTGCGTACCTTGACGCCGGCCGCCCGGGCCACGTCCTCCCGGCGGTACCGCCCGCCGCCGCCCGTGTCATCGCTCTCCGCCTCGGTGCTCACGCGGCGAAGCATAAGACGTACCGGCAGGTCACATGGGGCGCGGCGACTCGCGCCGCTTGACCGCCCGCAGCACCACGAACTTCGGCTCGCTCGCGGCGACTTCACTGTTGCCGAAGAGCCGCCGCAGATGCGTGTGGTAGCCCATGTGCCGGTTCGCGACCACCCACAGCTCACCGCCCGGCCGCAGCACCTTGCGCGACTGGGCGAACATCCGCAGCGCCGTCGCGTCGGTCGTCGCCTGGTGGGAGTGGAAGGGCGGGTTGCACAGCACCAGGTCGACGGAACCGGGCGCCAGCATCGCCACCCCGTCGCCGACGTGGAACTCGGCGGTCCGCCGGCCCGCCCGCACGTTCGCCTCGTACGTGGCCCGCGCCGAGGCGATCGCCTGGTACGACTCGTCGGTGAAGACGACCTCCGCGTCCGGATCGTGCACCTGGATCGCCGTGCCGACCACACCGTTGCCGCAGCCCAGGTCCACGACCCGGGCACCGTCGGTGTTCGTCGGCAGGCTCTGCAGGAAGAAACGGGTGCCGATGTCCAGCCGGTCGGCGCAGAAGATCCCGGCGTGGTTGACGACGGTCAGCCCCGAACCCGAGCCCGCCTCCTGGTCCACCGTGTACGTCAGCGGCCACGGATCGGCGGCGACGGGGCGCACGGCCCCGGGTGCGTCCGGCGTACAGAAGATCAGCCGGGCCTTCTTCTCGGCGAGCGACGTCTTCGTAGGGCCGAGGATCTTCTCGAAGAGCCGCAGCGTCGAGGTGTGGATCTCCTTGACCATGCCGGTACCGACCACGACGGTGCCCGCGTGCACGTGCGGGGCCAGCCGGTACAGCTGGTCCTCCAGAAGCGCCAGGCTCTTGGGTACGCGCACCAGCAGGACGTCGATCTTCTCCGGCGGCGGGTCCTGCGTGGTCAGCAGCGTGACGGTGCTCTTGGCGGTGCCGATCCCGGCCCGGTCCAGGTTCGCGGCCGTGGCGGACCGGCTCAGCGCGGAATCGGTGATCTGGACGGGGTGGTAGGCGGCGAGCGCCGTGGTCAGCGCGCCCCAGCGGTCGCCGAGCACGACGATCCGGCCCGCGGAGGCGAGGTCCACCGGACCCCGCTCCCCGGTACCGGAGTCGAGGTGGCGCAGCAGGTACTCGTCGGCGGCGTCCCAGGCGCGGAGCCGGTCGCGCGGGTCCTCGGGGAAGCGGGTGAGCTCGTAGGAGCCGAAAGGCGTGGTCAGACGGTTCATATCCGCCCCAGGCTATCCGAGCCGGGCCACCGCCCCGGCACCAGCGCGGCCGGGCGGCCCCTTACTCGGGGAAGTCGCCGGCCATGGCGGCGGCGATCCGCAGGTACGGCCGCGCCTCGTCGGCCCGGCCCTGCCGCTCCAGGGTGCGGCCGAGCATCAGCTGTGCGTAGTCCTCCACCGGCCAGCGCTCCAGGATGGAGCGCAGCTCCCGCTCGGCGCGCGAGAGCTGCGCGGAGTGGTAGTAGGCGCGGGCCAGCAGCAGCCGGGGCGCCAGCTGCTCGGGCGCCTCGCCCGCCAGGCCCTCCAGGAGGCGGGCGGCCGTCGCGTACTCCCTGGCGTCGAAGAACAGCCCGGCGCGCGTCCAGCGGTCGGCCGCCGTCCCGTGCTCCAGGTAGGCCGCGTCCTTGATCGCGAAGATCGCGTCCCCCGGCTCGACCGGCTCGCTCTGGTTGATCCGCTCCACGGCGTTCCTTCCGGCGCTCGGGTGGTGTGTACGGAGCCTCCAACACGCCCGGGCGGCGGAACATTCCACCTCACGCCGCCGCTCCCGCGCGGCTAGGTTGTCCGCATGAGCAATCTCGATCGCCAGCCCGCTCTCTCCGCCTGCGGCGGCCGCGGATTCGTCGTGGCCGAACCGGTGCGAGAGCTCCTCAGCCCGCGCACCGTGAAGCTCGGCGAGTCCACCGAGGTCCGCCGGCTCCTGCCGAACCTGGGGCGGCGCATGGTCGGCGCGTGGTGCTTCGTGGACCACTACGGCCCGGACGACATCGCGGACGAGCCCGGCATGCAGGTCCCGCCGCACCCGCACGCCGGGCTGCAGACGGTCAGCTGGCTCCACGAGGGCGAGGTGCTGCACCGCGACAGCGTCGGCAGCCTCGCCACGGTCCGCCCGCGCGAACTGGGCCTGATGACCTCCGGGCGCGGCATCAGCCACTCGGAGGAGAGCCCCCGCCCGCACGCCCGCTTCCTGCACGGCGCGCAGCTGTGGGTGGCCCTCCCGGACGCCCACCGCAACGTGGAACCCCACTTCCAGCACCACGCGGAACTGCCCCACGTGACGGCCCCCGGCCTGACGGCGACGGTCATCCTGGGCACCTTGGACACGGCGACCTCGCCGGGCACGGCGTACACCCCGATCGTCGGCGCGGACCTGACCCTGGCGGCGGGCACCGAAACCCGCCTCCCGCTCGACCCGGACTTCGAGTACGCGGTCCTGTCGATGTCGGGCGAGGCCCACGTGGACGGCGTCCCGGTCCTCCCCGGCTCGATGCTCTACCTCGGCTGCGGCCGCACGGAACTCCCCTTGCGGGCGGCGTCGGACGCGGGGCTGATGCTGCTCGGCGGAGAGCCGTTCGAGGAGGAGATCGTCATGTTCTGGAACTGGATCGGCCGCTCCCACGAAGACATCGCCCAGGCCCGCGAGGACTGGACGACCGGAACCCGCTTCGGCGAGGTCAAGGGCTACGACGGCCCTCCGCTTCCGGCTCCGCAACTGCCTCCGACCCACCTGAAGGCCAGGGGAAGGGTGCGTTGACCTGACGGTTTGTGGGGGCGAGGGCTGAGTGCCGGGCTCGCGCCCGGCCCTCCGATTCCGGTTTCGCGGGGGAGGCCGCCAGGCGGGCAGTTCTGCCCACGCGGACGGCGCCGCTGCCTGCCGTTGTGCGCGGTCGAGCCGCTGGCCGGTGCTGTGGCCCGGGAAGGTTTGCCGGGTGCGAGACCATTTCTTGCCGCAGTCTTGCCCACCGCTTTGGCGAGCCCCCGGAAGCGGTCGAACTACCCTTCCGGCCATGCCCCTTCGCCCCCCACGTCACCCCGCCCTGCCCGTCCTGCCGTACCGCAAGCCGACCCGCGGCCGCGACTACTGGGTCCTGGACGACGTGTTGCCCGATGTGGACGCCGTGCGGGCCCGCTGCCTGGCGAAGGGCGACTGGGTCCAAGGGGCACCGCACAAGCCCGAGCCCTGGCCGGGGCTGCGCGCGATGCCTGGACTGGAGCCGGACGAACTGGCCCGCGTGGAACGCCTCGTCCGCCAGGCCACCGGGGCGAAGCGGATCTGGGCCGTGGACCCCGCGGGCGCCGGCACGTTCAACCACAACTGCGTCCAGGTCGTGGGCAAGGACGAGTGTGAGCCCCGTCCGCACACCGACTCCCGCAGCCTGTGCCGCTACGCCGCCGTGCTCTACCTCAGCCCCGACGCCCCCAAGGACTGCGGCACCAGCTTCTACCGCCAGAGCCTCCCGGGCGGCGTCCTCGGCGGCAACCAGGTCCTGGCCCCGCACAACAACCTGGTCGACGCCCTCGGCACCCGGTTCGTCCCCGAGGACTCCTTCACCGAGGACATCCGCGTCCCCCACCGCTACAACCGCCTGCTGCTCTACTCGGCCAACCTCATCCACAGCGCGACGGGCTACTGGGGCACGACCCTGGAGGACAAGCGGATGACGGCGGTTTTTTTCTGGATGGCCTAGCGCCGTGACATGACCTGCTGGGTCGCACGATGTGCCGGCGCCCTCGGCCTTCCTGCCGGGTCATCCCGCTGCCCCTGACCGGCAAGGCCACCCAGCCCCCTGGTCCGAGAAGCCATCGCCTCCGACCAGCGCAACGGGCCACGCACCAGATGTTGCCGGTCACCGCACTAGCTGCCGCGCCGGCCCTGACCATGGCGCGGGCCCGTCCGTGCCTGCGGTGGTCCGGGCGCACGCACACCCGCAGGAGCTGCGCCGTGCGGCCGGACGGGTAGCGCTCGGTGAGCCGGCGGGGATGCGGGGGTGGGCGGGGCCCCGGGAGTTCGGCGCGGTGGTGCCGACCACCTCGTCGCCCAGGACTGCCACGACGCGGGCGTGGCGTGCCGTACCGCGTACTGACCGGTCTCCTGCCCTGCCGTTCTGTCTCTCATGGCTCGGTGGTGGTCCCCTTCCGGCGCTCGCTCTGGTCCCGTGAGCGGCAGCCTACTTGTAAATTCGCGCTATTGGAAATGAAAACGGTTTCCGGTAACTTCCTGCTCGTTCGGTGCGGACGCCTCCCGACAGGCGGACCGCTGCGCAGGCATGCCCCGCGGTCGCGGTGGCATTTCGAGAGGAAGTCCCTTGTCGCATCTGCTGGTTGTCGAGAGCTGGGTGGGGTCGATGAGCAGGCTGCTGCCCAGGGCGATCCGTGAGGGCGGGCACGAGTTCACCTTCGTCACCCGCGACCTGCACCACTACCTGCGCGGCGCCGGCTCCGACGGCCCGCACCCGCTGCTCGCCGCGCACAACGTCATCACGGCGGACACCAACGACATGGACGAGCTGCTGCCCCGCTTGGAACGGCTGCACGCGGTGCTCGAATTCGACGGCGTGGTCTCCTCCTGCGACTACTACCTGCCCGCTGTGGCACGTACGGCCGAACGGCTGGGCCTGCCCGGACCGGCCGCCGAGGCCGTCGAGGCGGCCTGCCGCAAGGACCTGACCCGCCGGGTGCTGGCCGAGGCCGGAGTGCCGGGACCCCGCTTCGCGCTCTGCGCGGACGCGGTGCAGGCCGCCGCCGCGGCCCGGGAGATCGGCTATCCGCTGGTGGTCAAGCCGGTGGACCTCTGTGCCGGGATGCTGGTCCGCGAGGTCCGGGACGAGCGGGAGCTGGAACTCGCCTGCCGGGCACTGACGGACTTCCCGGTGAACGCGCGCGGCCAGGACCGGCTGCCCGTCGTCCTCCTCGAAGAGCTCCTCACCGGCCCCGAAGTCAGCGTCGAGACCGTCTCCTTCGACGGTGTCACGGGAGCGGTCGGAGTCACCGACAAGAGCATCGGCGGTGCGCCGGCCTTCATCGAGACCGGCCACATGTTCCCGGCCGCCCTCACCCCGGTCCACGAGCGGGAGGCCGTCGACACGGCCGTGGCCGCGATCAAGGCCCTCGGCCTGGACCACGTCGTGTGCCACACCGAGATCAAACTGACTCCGCAGGGGCCCAAGGTGGTCGAGGTCAACCCCCGCCCGGCCGGCAACCGGATCACCGAACTCGTCCGCCACGTCACGGGCATCGACCTGGCCGCAGCCTGTGTCGACGTCGCCCTCGGTCGCACGCCCGACCTCGCGCCGCGCCCGACCGGCGTGCACAGCGCCGCCATCGCCTTCCTGCTCCCCGACACCACCGGCACCCTCACCGGCTTCGACGGCGCCGAGGAGGTGCGGGTGCAGCCCGGGGTGCTGGAGCTCACCCTTGCCGAACCGGGGCGTGCCGTACGCGCCGCGACCAGCAACAACGAGTACCTCGGCCACATCATGACCGCCGACACCGAGGGCAGTGGGGCCCGGGAGACAGCCGAGCGGCTCCTCGCGCACCTGCACCCCACCTACGAAGAGCGTTCGGCCGAACTGCCCTCGGCGGTGCCCGCATGACCGCACCCGCCCTCCACGAGCCCGCCCTCCACGAGCCCGCCCTCCACGAGCCCGACGTTCACACCGTCGACCAGCTCATCACGAACGTCCGCGCCGGTGTCTACGGCTCCGACCCCGCCAGGGAGCGCATCGCGCTCGCCTTCACCACCGCCCAGGCCGTCCGCCACGCCGGCCGCAGCAGCGGATACCGCAACGAAGTCCTCAGCCTGCGCCTGCACGCGGCGGTCGGGTCCTGCGCCGTCGAGCCGGGAGCACTGCCCGCGGCGGCCCTCGACGACTGTGTCGGTGCCTCGGCGGCCGAGCTCCTCGACCACCCGCTGCTCCCCGTACGGATCGCCGCCCTCGACGCCTACCTCGCCCACGTACGCCCCCACACCCCCGAGCACGGCGCCCGCCCGTACGCCCTCCCGGCCGGCAGCTCCCTCCACCGGTCCCGGGCCCGCGCCCGCGCCGTCGTCGATCTGCTGCCCCCGACCGTCCGGGGCCGTGTCCTCGTGATCGGCGTGGTCAACTCCCTGCTGGAGCAGTTGCGCGAGCGCGGCCTCGGATACGTGCCCTGCGACCTCAAGGGGGGCGCCACCGAGTGGGGCGAGCCCGTACGGACCGACGCCCTCGCGGAGTTCGAGCACTGCGACGCGGTCCTCGCCTCCGGAATGACCCTGGGGAACGGCACCTTCCAGCCGCTTCTCGACCGCGCCGCCGGCAGCGGAAAGCCCCTGGTGATGTTCGCCCAGACCGGCAGCGCGATCCTGCCGAGGTTCCTCGGGGCCGGAGTGAGCGCGGTATCCGCCGAGCCGTACCCCTTCTTCTGGCTCGACGGCGGCCCCGGAGTCATCCACCGCTACGGAGGCACCCGGTGACCACCGCACCCCCGTTGCACCGCCCGACGCCCCGCTGCGCCAACCCGGAGCTGCTGACGCTGATCGGCCGCACGCCGCTGGCCCGGATCCGCACGGACCTTCCCCACCCGCACCCCGGCTTCTGGGCGAAGCTCGAATGCCTCGGGGCGGGCGGCATGAAGGCCCGGTCCGCCGTGTCCATGCTGCTCGGCGCCCGGCAGCGCGGCGAACTCCGCCCCGGCGCCACCGTGGTCGAATCCACCTCCGGAACCCTGGGCATCGGGCTCGCCCTCGCCGGGCAGGCCCTCGGTCACCCCGTCGTCCTCGTCGGTGACCTCGAACTCGAGGCGTCCATGCGCCAGTTGCTGCGGACGTACGGCGCGCAGCTGGAGCTGGTGGAGCGGCCGGCCGCCGAAGGCGGCTGGCAGGCCGCCCGGATCGCCCGGCTGCGCGAGGTCCTGGCCCGGACGCCGGACGCCTACTGGCCCGACCAGTACAACAACCCCGACAACGCCGCCGGTTACCTGTCCATGGCGGCCGAACTCTGCGGCCAGCTCGACCACCTGGACGTGCTGGTGTGCAGCGTCGGTACCGGCGGCCACAGCGCCGGGCTCATCGCCCCGCTCCGCCGCCGCTGGCCGCGCCTGAGGGTGATAGGCGTCGACTCCATCGGCTCCGCCATCTTCGGCCAGCCCGCCCGCCCCCGCCTCATGCGCGGGCTCGGCAGCAGCATCCACCCGCGCAACGTCGCCCACCACGCCTTCGACGAGGTCCACTGGGTGGGCCCAGCCGAAGCCGTCGACGCCTGCCGCAGACTCGCCCGTACCAGTTTCGTCAGCGGCGGCTGGAGCACCGGCGCCGTCGCCCTGGTCTCCGCCTGGGCTGCCCGTGTCGAGGCCGGAGCGGTCGTCGCGACGGTCTTCCCCGACGGTCCGCACCGCTACCTCGGCACCGTCTACGACGACGACTACTGCCACGCGCACGGCCTCGACCGGGCCGAACTCGCGGTCCGCCCCGTGGAGATCCCCCATCCGCACGCGGCCGAGGCCATCGGCTGGACCCGCTGCCGCACCGTCGTCGACCCGCTCGCGGCGACCCGGCCGCCGCTCCTGCCCGTACCGGCCCGGGGAGGTGCCGCATGAGACTGACGTGGCACGCCACGGAGCTGGAACTGGCCGAGCCGCTGCGCATCTCCCGCTCCGTGATGGCCCGCCGCGACGCCGTCTGGGTCACGATCGAACACGGTGGTCTGGCCGGCTGGGGAGAGGTGGTCAGCAGCGAGTACCTCGGCCTGCCCACCCCTCGCATCGTCCGCCACCTCACCACCGTGCGGCCCGCGCTCGAACGCCTTCCCGACCCCGAGACCGCATGGCACGCGCACACGGCCGACTCGCTGCCCGGCCTCTCGGAGCTGCCGGCCGGGGTGCTCGCCGGGCTGGAGGCGGCTCTGCTCGACCTGGTCGGCAAACGGGCCGGCAGCCCCGCCCACCAGCTGCTGGGCACGCACACAGCGCCGGCCGTGCAGACCGCCCGTACGATCGGCATCGTCGCGCCCGTCGCGGCGGCCGCACAGGCCGCCCGCCTCGCACTGAGCGGTTTCACCGTCCTCAAGGTCAAAGCCGGATCGCCCGATCCGCAGGAGGACCTCGCGCGGGTGAGGGCCGTCCGGGCCGGAGCCCCGGGGGTGGGCCTGCTCCTCGACCCCAACGGGGCGTGGACCGAGCGCCGGGCGATCGAGCTGCTGCCGCGCTTCGCCGAGCTCGGCGTCACCGCCGTGGAACAGCCCGTCGCGCCGGGCAGCCCCGATTCCCTCGCCCGCGTGGCGAAGGAGTCCCCGGTCCCCGTCATCGCCGACGAGGACGCCGTTTCCTACGAGGACGCCGTCGCGCTCGCCGGTCTGGTCCACGGAGTCAACGTCAAACTCGCCAAATGCGGCGGGGTACGAACCGCCCTGCGCATCCACGAGGCCCTGCGAGGCAGCGGCACCGACCTCATGCTGGGCTGCCTCACCGCCAGCTCGCTCGGCATGGCCCCCGCCGTGCACCTCGCCGACCGGGCCCGCTGGATCGATCTCGACGGGCACCTGCTCCTCGCCGACGACCCCTGGACCGGCATCGGGGGCGCCGATGGCACGGTACGGGCCGCCGACCGAGCAGGCCTCGGCGTCAGGCGCACCACCCACATGGCGGTCGTACAGTGAAGATCATCAGCTCCATGCGGGACTTCCCGCTCGCCGTACGTCTGCTCCTGGTCAACCAGCTCGGCGTCAACACCGGCTTCTACCTGCTCATCCCGTACCTCGCCACCCACCTCTCCGACGACCTCGGGCTCTCGGCCGCGGTCGTCGGCGTGGTCCTGGGCCTGCGCAACCTCAGTCAGCAGGGCCTGTTCCTGATCGGCGGTTCCGCCGCCGACCGGCTCGGCGCCCGCGGTGTGATCATCGCGGGCTGCGCCCTGCGTACGCTCGGATTCGGCCTGTTCGCCCTCGGCGACAGCCTGCCGCTGCTGCTCGCCGCGTCCATGGTCAGCGGGCTCGCGGGGGCCCTCTTCAACCCCGCCGTACGGACCTGCATCGCCCAGGAGGCCGGCGACCGCAAGGCCGAGGCCTTCGCCCTGTTCGGCGTTTTCGCCACCACGGGCGCACTCCTCGGGCCGCTGCTGGGCACCTTGCTGCTGCTCGTGGACTTCCGGGCCGCCGCCGTCACCGCAGCGGGCGTGTTCGCCGTCCTCACCCTCGCTCAGCTGCTGGTGCTGCCGGCTCGGGAGGCCCCGGCATCCGAGGCCGGAGTGCTCGGCGACTGGCGGGAGGTCGCCGGCAACCGCCGGTTCCTGGCGTTCTCCCTCGCCATGGTCGGCATGTACGGCCTGGAGAACCAGCTGTACCTGCTCCTGCCCCGGGCGGCCACCGACGCCTCCGGATGGGACGGCTCGGTCGGCTTGCTGTTCCTCGCCGGGACCGTCGCCAACCTGCTGTTCCAGTTGCGCATCACCCGCGCCCTGAAGGTCCGGGGGAGCGGGGCGCGCTGGATCGCCGTCGGTCTGGCCGTCATGGGCCTGGGATTCCTGCCCCCCGTGCTCGTGGCGGGATCCACCACCCCCCACCCCCTGCGTCTCCTGCCGGTGCTCGCCGGGGCCCTGCTCCTGCACCTCGGTGTGATGGTCGCCCAGCCCTTCGTGATGGAGCTGATACCGGCCTTCGGCCGCGCCAACCTGACCGGAACCCTCTACGGATTCTTCTACGCGGTGTCCGGGGTCGCGGCGGCCTTCGGCAGCGCGGCCATCGGCTGGTCCATGGACACCGCCGGCCACACAGGCCCGACCTGGCTGCCCTACGGCTGCTGCTGCAGCCTCGGCCTCGTCTCGGCAGCGGCCGTCGCACACCTCCGGCGAAGACGCGCCCTGCCAGCGGAGAAGGCACCCGACCCGACGGCCCCCGCGCTCCCCGGCCGGCCCCGAAGCGAGACCCGATGACACCGACCACCAGCGGCAACCTGCTCACCGACCACCCCGAGCTCTACGAAGAACGATTCCCCGACCCCGAACGGCTCGCCGCCCGCTGGACCGAGGACGTACTGGCCCGCCACGGTGGCGGCTCCCGTGTACTCGACGTCGGCTGCGGCACCGGCCGGGACGCCGCCTGGCTGCACCACCGGGCCGGCCGCGAGGTCACGGGCATCGACACCTCCGAGGCAATGCTGGAGCACGCGGCCACCCAGCACCCGGGCCCCAGCCACCACCTGGCCGACATGCGCGACTTCGACCTCGGAGCGACGTTCGACGCGATCGTCTGCCTGGACAGCGCCCTTCTCCACTGCCACACCAACGAGGACCTCACCGCCTTCCTCGCCCGCTGCCGCGCCCACCTCACGCCAGGCGGCCTGCTCGTCGCCGAGATGCGCAACGGCGCCTACTTCCTCGGCAACACCGAACTCCTCGACGGCCCGCGCACCCACACCTTCACCTGGCGCGGCACCACCCACACCTCCCACACCACCCTGTGGATCGATCACGGCGCCCAACTCCTGCGCCGCCGAAGGACCTGGACCGCCGACGACGACTCCGCTCCGCACGAGCAGCACTCCGCCTGGAGGCTCCTCTTCCCGCAGGAGCTGCGGTACTTCCTCACCACCGCCGGCTTCGAGGTCCTCGCGCTGCACGACGGACCCGGCCCCCGCACCGAACCGCCGTGGAGCCCGGGCGAGGCCCCGCACGGGACCACGAGTTCCGACCGCCTCCACCTCATCGCCCGGCTCACGCCTCACCCCAGCAACGGAGACACCACCCCATGAACGACGCCCGTCCCAGCCTCGCCCGTAGGGGCTTCCTGATCGCCACGGGCGCCACCGCCCTCGCCTTCACCGCGGCCTGCGGCACCGGCGCCACCCGGGACGCCGAGAACGCTGCGGAGGGGACCCCCAGGGCCGGCGGCCGGCTGCGTGCCGCCTTCGCGGGCGGCGGCGCGGGCGAGACCCTCGACCCGCACGCCGCCAACCTGTTCGTCGACGCCGCCCGCGCCAAGGCCCTCTTCGACAAGCTCGCCGACTTCGGCGCCGACCTCGCCGCCGTGCCCAGGCTCGCCGAGAAGTGGGAGGCCGACGACGCACTCGCCACCTGGAAGATCACCCTGCGCCGGGCCGCCTTCCACGACGGCCGCCCGGTCACCGCCGAGGACGTCCTCCACAGCTACCGCCGGATCGCCGACCCGAAGGGCACCTTCCGGGCCAAGGCCTCCCTGGAGCCGATCGACCTCGGTGCCAGCCGTGCCCTGGACCCGTTCACCGTCGAGTTCAGGCTCAAGCGTCCGTGCGCCGAATTCCCCAATGTCCTCGCCGCCTTCGGCGCGTACATCGTCCCCAAGGACACCACCGCCTTCGACAAGCCCGTCGGATCCGGACCGTTCCGCTTCGTCTCCTTCAAGCCGGGGAGTTCCCTCGTCGTCAAGCGCAACGACGCCTACTGGGAAGGCGCCCCGCACCTCGACGAGCTCGAATTCGTCGTCGCGTCCGAGGAGTCGGCACGCGTCAGCGCCCTGCTCGGCGGTCAGGTCGAGTACGCCCACGAGCTGAACCCCGCCACCGCCCGCACCCACGAAGACAAGGGCAGGATCGACGTCGTCCGCCTCCCGGGCAGCGCGATGCAGGGCTTCGTCATGAAGACCGACCGCCCGCCGTTCGACGACCCCCGGGTCCGCCAGGCCTTCTTCCTCATCGCCGACCGCAAGGAACTCGTCGACGGAGCCCTCTCCGGCGCCGGCGAGATCGGCAACGACCTCTTCGGGAAGGGCTACCAGTACTACGCGAGCAGCCTGCCGCAGCGCACCCAGGACCTCGACAAGGCCCGCGCCCTCCTCAAGGAGGCCGGTGCCGAAGGCCTCACGGTCACCCTCGACACCGCCCCCGCCGCCACCGGCTTCGTCGAGGCCGCCGGCATCTTCAAGGAACAGGCAGCCAAGGCCGGCGTCACCGTCGAGGTCGAGGTCGGCAACAAGGACACCTACTGGAAGGACATCCTCACCAACGGGTCCCTCGCCTCCTACCGGTCCGGCGCCATGCCCATCGAGTCCCACATCTCGCAGCGGCTGCTCACGGGATCGACCACCAACGCCACCAGGTGGCAGCGACAAGACTTCGACGACCTGTACCAGCAGGCCCAGTCCACCCGCGACGAGAAGCAGCGCGCCGCTCTGTACGAGCGGATGCAGCGCCGTCTGTACGACGAAGGCGGCTTCCTGATCTGGGGTTTCGCGGACTGGATCGTCGCCACGGCGCCGAAGGTGCGCGGGGTGTCGAAGCAGGCCCCCGCCAACACCCTCGACTGGGCCCGTTTCGACAAGGTCTGGCTGGCGTGACACCCCACCTGTCATGGGCCGGTCGCCGTCTGCTCCTCGGTGTTGGGCAGACGGCGGCCGTCGTCCTCTTCGTCTTCGTCCTCACCGAGGCGCTGCCCGGTGACGCGGCGGTCGCCCTCGCCGGGGACCAGCCCGACCCCGCCCGCATCGCGCGCATCCGCGAAACGATGGGGCTGGACCGGCCGGCCGCCGAACGCCTCATGGGCTGGGTCGTCGGTCTCCTGCGAGGCGACCTCGGCACCTCCCTGGTCAGTGGGCGGCCCGTCACCGGCTACCTGACCGCCGGACTGGCCCCCACCCTCCTCCTCGCCGGGGCCACCCTCGCCCTGCTCGTCCCGCTCTCCGTCGGACTCGGCGTGCTGGCCGCCCGCCGCGAGGGCGGCCCGCTCGACCGGACCGTCAGCGCGCTGACCCTCGGCGTGCACGCCGTGCCCGAATTCGCCGTCGGGGTCCTGCTCGCCACGCTCTTCGGACTGTGGCTGGGCTGGCTGCCGCCCACCGCCGTCGGCGTCGACCCCTTCACGCAGCCGGCCGTCATGATCCTGCCCGTCGTCGTCCTGCTGTCGCGGCCCGTGTGCACCATCAGCCGACTGGTGCGCGCGGGGATGATCGAGGCGATGGCGTCCCCGTACGCCGGCCAGGCCCGCCGCCACGGGGTCTCCGGCACCCGGATCACCTGGACGCACGCCCTGCCCAACGCGCTCGCCCCCGCCGTTCAGCAACTGGCCCGCACCTGCGACTGGCTCCTGAGCGGAGTGATCGTCGTGGAGGCCCTCTTCGTGATCCCGGGCCTCGGCACCGTACTCATGGAAGCGGTCGCCGCCCGCGACATACCCGTCGTCCAGGGCATGGCCGTGGTCTTCGGCACCGTCACCGTCCTCGTCAACCTCGCCGCCGACCTGGCAGCCCGCCGCTTCGCACCCCGGTCCGGGGCGGCGGCATGAAACAGAAGCCGGCAAGGTCCCTCCTCGCCCTCGGGCTGATCGCCCTGCCCGTCCTCCTCGCCCTGGCCGGGCCCTTCGTGGCGGCTCCGGCCGGCCCCCGGTCGGTCTCCTTCTCCTCCGGCGACGGGCACTGGCTCGGCACCGACTTCAGCGGCCGCGACGTCTGGCAGCAGGTGCTCCTCGGCGGCCGGTCCGTCGTGCTCGTGGCGATCGCGGCCACAGCCCTCGCCTACCTCGTCGCCCTCCCTCTGGGCCTCACCGCGGCCCTCACCCGCCGCACCTGGCTGGAGGAGGCGCTGATGCGCCCCTTGGACGTGGTCATCGCGGTCCCCTCGCTCCTGCTGGTGCTGCTCGTCGCGGCCACCCTCACGCCGGGGCCCGTCGGACTGACCGTCCTGGTCGGCCTGTCCGCCGTACCCGACGCCGCCCGGGTCGTGCACGCGGCGGCCGTCGAGATCTCCTCGCGGCCCGCCGTGGAGGCGCTGCGCATGCAGGGCGAGTCCTGGTGGCGCACGGCCATCGGGTACGTGGGCCGCTCCATGGACCGCACCCTGGCCGCCGACGCCGGGATCCGGCTCACCGGAGCCCTCTACCTGGTCGCGACCGCCGCCTTCCTCGGCGTGGGCGTCCAGCCGGACGCCGCCGACTGGGCGGTCATGGTCGACCGCAACCGCACCGGCCTGTTCCTCCAGCCCTGGGCCGTGGTCATGCCCGCCCTGCTCATCGCGGCCCTCTCGACGGGCACCAACCTCCTCTTCGACGCCGCCCTCCAACGGCACACGACCCCCCGGAAGGGAGCGCCGCGATGACCCCCGTCGCAGAGGTACGGGACCTGCGAGTCGACATCGGCGGACGGGTGATCGTGGACGGCGTGAGCCTCGCCGCCCACGCGGGCACGATAACCGCCGTCATCGGCCCGTCCGGCAGCGGCAAGACCACCACGGGGCTCGCCCTTCTGGGAGAGTACCCAGTCGGCGCCGTCGTCGAAGGCCAGGTCCGCACGCCTGCGGGCCCGGTCGGATACATACCCCAGCACCCGGCCTCGGTCCTCAACCCGGCCCGTCGCGCGGGCGCACTCCTCTCCGACATCGCCGCCCGCCACGGAGGAACCCGACTCGAACGCAAGCGCCGCGTCGAAGAGGCCTTGCGCCTCGCTCGGCTCCCGGATCCGCAGGCCGTGCTGCGCCGCTTCCCCCACCAGCTCTCCGGCGGCCAGCAGCAGCGGGTCGTCCTCGCCCAGGCACTGCTTCTGGGCGCCCGGGTCATCGTCGCCGACGAACCCACCACCGGCCAGGACGTCCTCACCAAAGCGGGCGTCGTGGCGGAGCTGACCGCCGTGGCCGCACGGGGCGTCGCCGTCATCCTGCTCAGCCACGACCTGGACGTCGTACGGGAGCTGGCCGACGAGGTCGTGGTGATGAGGAACGGACTCGTCGTGGAACGGGGCCCCGCCGCATCGGTCCTGGAGGGCCCCGAACCGGAGCGGCTGAGCCCCGCGCGAACACCACGCACCCGCGGACCGGTGCGTCTGGAGACGCGGAACCTGACCGCACGGCACCGCACCACGCGGGGAGCCGTCGAGGTCCTGAGCGACATCGACGTCTCGGTCGCGGCCGGGGAGTGCCTGGCCCTCGTCGGCCGTTCCGGCAGCGGCAAGACCACGCTGGGACGCTGCCTGGCCGGACTGCACGGCACGTACGAGGGCACGGTCCTGCTCGGCGGGACGCCGCTGCCGCGCAGCCTGCGCTCGCGTCGGCGGGCAGAACTGGCCGCCGTGCAGTACGTGTTCCAGGACGCGAAGGCTGCTTTCGACGAGCACCGGCCGGTCCTCGCGCAGGTCGCCCGCAGCGCCGTACGGCTACGAGGCGCCGCTCCGGGGGAGGCGCGCCGTACGGCCTTGCGGACCCTCGGCGCATTCGGCCTCGGCGAGGCCCTTGCCGGGCGCCGCCCGGGCGAGCTCTCCGGAGGCGAACTCCAGCGCGCGGCGCTGGCCCGGGCCTTGCTGGCCGGGCCGCAGGTCCTCGTCTGCGACGAGATCACCTCCGGCCTCGACCCGGCCACGCGGACCACGATCCTCGACGTCCTCGCCGAGCTCAGGGAACGCGCCGAACTCAGCCTGGTGTTCATCACCCACGACCTCGCGGCCGCCGGAGCCCTCGCGGACCGGATCGCGGTCCTCGACTCGGGGCGCATCGTCGAGGCCGGCCCGGCCCGTGAACTGATCGGGACACCGCAGCACACCATGACCAAGAAGTTGCTGTCGGCCCCGTCGACGGCGCCGCCGGTCCGCCCCCGGTGACCCCTCGGTCACTGCCGGCGGATCCGCACCTGCGCGCGCAGGGATCGGGCCACCTCCACGTCGAAGGGTTCGGTGCTGGGGGTGAGCATCGCCGCGGCGGCTGTGGCCACCCCCAGCGCGCAGGCACTGACGGGATCGTCACCGGCGGCCAGCTGCGTGGTGAGGGCGGCGACCATGCTGTCGCCCGCCCCCGCGTCGCTCAGGGGCTCGCCGGGCAGCGGCGGTACGTAGAGCTCGGTGTGGCCGTGGCTGGTCGAGCACAGCGCGCCCAGTGCTCCGAGGGTGGTGACGGCGACCTCGGCGGCCCCCGTGGCCAGCAGGTGCTCGTTGAGTGCCCGGGCGTCGTCGAAGGTGTTGACGGGGCGGCCGGTCAGGCCCTCGGCCTCCGTCCGGTTGCACCTGAACAGGAACACACCCTCCGCGAGGGCGGCCGGGAGCGCCGGCCCGGAGGTGTCCAGCACCAGCCGCGCTCCGGCTGCCCTGACACGACGGGCGACGGCCGCGTAGTAGGCCTCGTGCAAGCCGCCGGGCAGGCTCCCGCTGGCCACGACGTACGGGCGACTGCCGAGGAGCTGCTCCAGTACCTCCAGGCACCGATCCCCCTCGTGCTCGTGGAGTCGCGGGCCCGGCGGCACGACGTGGTAACTGCGATGTGATCCGGTCTCGAACAGTACGAGTGCTTCGCGGCTGTCGTCGTCGATGCCGACGGCGACGTGGTCGATGCCCTCTTCGTCCAGCAGCCGGTTGAGGCGCAGGCCTACTTCACCTCCCGCGGTGTGGAGGGCGGTGGCCCGTGCTCCGAACCGCGCGATGTGACGGGCGACGTTGATTCCTCCGCCCCCGACGGCGACCGACCTGACCCGTGCGCGGTTCTTGCCGATGACCGTCAGGTGTTCGACCTCCCAGCAGAGGTCGATCGTCGGATTCATCGTCAGGGTGACGACTTGTGGACCGGCGGTTCGCTCCGGTGCCGCGGCTCTGCTCATGGCGGGGTCCTGGTAGTCGGGCCGGCCTCCGTACGGAGGGCGGCAGGGTCACCGCGCCCTTCCGGGTCCGGGGCTCATGGTTCGGTGTGCGCCTTCAGCCGCGAGCGGACGTCGACGACGCCCTCGACGGACCGGGCCAGTCGCTCGGCCAGGGGGATCAGGTGCTCGTCCCGGACGCTGCCCGTCAGAGTGGCGATGCCGTGTGTGACGGTGACGGTGACTTCCTTGTGCGAGAGCGGGAAGAGGTGTTCGACGACGCTCCGGCGGATTTCCTCGGCGAGTTCGTCGTCGCTGCGGAGGAAGACCTTGAGCAGGTCGGCGCGGCTGACGATGCCCTTGAGGGTGCCGTCGGCGTCGACGACCGGGAGGCGCTTGATGCGCCGGTCGGCCATGAGGCGGGCGGCCCGGGGGAGGTTGGCGTCGGGGCGGATCGTGACGGCCGGTGTGGTCATGAGGGCTTCGGCGCGGGTGGAGCCGGCCTTGGCGGTGTCGCCGAGGCGGCGCATCTGTTCGATCATCCCGGGGTGGTGTTCGTGGAACTCCTCCTTGGGGAGGAGGTCGGCTTCGGAGACGACGCCGACGACGCGGCCTTCGCCTTCGATGACGGGGAGGGCGGTCACCTTCCAGCGTTCCATCGCGGCGGCGATGTCCTTGAAGCCGGTGTCGGGTGTGACGGCGATGACTTCGGTGGTCATCACGTCGGCGACGGTGTACGGGGTGGAGGTCATTGCGGGTCCTCAGCGTGCGTGGGCGAGCGGGGTTCCGCTGCCGTGTGGGGAGAACAGGTCGAGGAGCCGGGTGCGGGCGGAGTCGAGCCGGTCGGCGATGACGCACGCGACGGCGGTGGAGACGGACCGGCCGACGGCGGAGTCTTCGTCGCACAGCTCCCGTACGGCGGCGGCGTCGAACTCGAGGGCGCGGACCTCGCGGGAGGCGGTGGCGCCCAGGTGCCAGGTGTAGGGGCGGAACATCCACGACCATCCGAGCAGTTCGCCGTAGCCGAGGGTGTCGATGACGGCGTTCTTGCGGCCGGGGACGTGGGTGTCGAGGTCGACGGTGCCGCACTCGATGACCCAGAACTTCTCGGCCCGCTGGTGCTCCCTGAAGATGCGGGTCCCGGCCGGGAACGTGACCTGGTGGGAGTGGGCGAGCAGGGCCTCGCGGGCTTCCGGAGTCATCTGTTCGAGGATGCCGTGCATGGTGCTCATGGTGTGCCTCCAGCCCTTCCCCTTCACCGTGCGCCGGGTGCCGTGGGGGCCGGGAGGGCCGCGCGGTGCAGACCGCGGGACCGTCCGGCCCGGGTCGGCGGGCCAGGACGGCGGGCGTCGCGGGGCAGCTCGTCCCGGTTGCGGCGGCGCAGGTCCGCGACACCCTGGAAGAGCCCGCGGTCGACGAGGATCCGGGCGCGGTCGCTCCCGACCGGGAACGTGCTGCCCGTCCTGCTGCCACCGAGGAACCTCGGCGGGGCCGGGCGGGGAGATGAAGACGGGGCCGGCTGGGACATGGCAGCGGTCCTCCTTCCGGGGGAGGGTGCCGGCTTCCACCGTGGCATCCGCCGTGATGCGCCGACGAGACCCGACCGGTCCCCTCGGTAGGGGCCGACCGGCCCAAGCGCCGTGGAGGGGCGGGGGCGCAGCCTGACGGTGACCCCATACCGCCCAGCACAGAGAGGCGGCGACCATGAAGGCACTCGTCTTCGAAGGCGCGGGGCGGACGAGGTCTTCTCGCGCGCCGGAGACACCGGCGCCCTCACGGTCGTGCTCGGCGGACCGCAGCACGAGACGGTCGCCGTACCGCCGCAGGAGCAGTGAGTGCCGTGAACAGGACACATAGCATCCGCCCGCGCGAGACCGCCGAGACCGCCGAGACCGCCGAGACCGCCGAGACCGCCGAGACCGCCGAGACGGCCGAGACCGCCGGACGCACTGATCTGGGCCGCCGCATGGCAGCTCGGCGGATCGCCCTCGGCCTGAGCCGTGAGGAGCTGGGCCGGCGGTGCGGCGCGGACGGCAACTACATCGCCTACCTGGAAGAGCGCGCGGCCGCTCCCGGGATCAGGACGCTCGTCCGCGTCGCGGACGAGCTCGGCGTGACGGTCGGCGATCTGACCGGGGCGAGCGCAGGTCGTGCCCCGGGCCGCTCCACCGCTCGCCGCGACACCGCACTCGTGCCCTTGGACGAGGCCCAGTGCCGGGAGCTGCTGGGCGCGCATGGAGTGGGACGTATCGCCGTGTCCACCCCCGACGGGCCGGCCGTTCTCCCGGTCAACTACCTGACCGCAGGCCCCGACATCGCGTTCCGCACCGCCGTGGAAGCCCTCGTTGCCAGAGCCGCGGGCACGCCGGGCGCTTTCGAGACGGACAACATCGACGACGTCACCGCCGGCGGCTGGAGCGTTCTGGCCGTGGGCCGGCTGGAAGCCGTGACAGATGCGGAGGAGATCCGGCACCTGACGGCCACGGCGCGGTCCCAACCCTGGGCCGGTGGCCCGCGCACCCACTGGATGAAGATCACTCCCATCCGGCTGACCGGCCGTCGCGTCCTCCACGAGTCATGAGCGAACACGAGCCATGAGCGATGTGAGAGCGGTCGTCCTCGACACGAGCAGGCGGCCGTGAACACCACCCCGTGGCACTGGGAGTACCACCGTTACGACCCCAAGACCGAGCGGCTGGTCGAGTCACTGTGCACGCTCGGCAACGGTCGCTTCGCCACACGAGGGTCTTCCCCCGAGAACGACGCGGACGAGGCCCACTACCCGGCCACGTACCTCGCCGGCTGCTACGACCGGCTCACCTCCGTGGTCGCCGGGCGGAAGACCTCCAACGAGGACATGGTCCGGCTGCCGGACTGGACCGCCCTGCGCTACCGCTGCCTGCCCGACGACGCCGCGCCCGGCGACTGGCTCACCCCGGACCACCCCACTCTGCGCCACTGCCGTGTCGCACTGGACCTGCGTTCCGGAACGCTGACCCGCCGCATGCTCTTCCATGACGCCGAAGGCCGCCGTCTGGGCGTCACCCACACCCGGCTCGTCCACATCGGCGATCCGTACCTCGCCGCTCAGCGCACCGTCCTGAGTGCCTACGGCTGGCAGGGCAGGGTCGAGATCGAGGCCGTACTGGACGGAGGCGTCGCCAACACGGGCGTGGAGCGGTACCGCGCCCTGGCTGGGCGACACCTCGTCGAACACCGGGCCGGAGTGGAGGCGGAGGGCACCGCGTGGCTGTCCTGCAACACCGCCACCTCGCGGCTGCGGGTCGGGCTCGCCGTACGCACCCTGGCACGGCCCCTCACTCTCGTCAGCAGCGCCTGCACGAGCACCACCGCCCGTCAGACGTTCATCCTGCCGATCAGACGGGCTGAGCCGGCGGTGGTCGTGAAGACCGCGGCCCTGTTCACCTCCCTGGACCGGCCGTGGGAGGACCCCGTGAAGAGCAGCATCGCGCATGCCGAGCACGCCCCGGAGTTCCCTGCCCTGTTGCGGTCCCACAAGGCGGCGTGGCAGCGGATCTGGAGCGAGGGCGAACTGAAGACGCCGGGTGAAACGGGGCGGGTCCTGCGCCTCCACGCCTTCCACGTCCTCCAGACGCTGTCGCCGCACACCGCGGAACTCGACGTCGGCGTCCCGGCCCGGGGTCTGCACGGGGAGGCGTACCGGGGGCACGTCTTCTGGGACGAGCTGTTCGTCCTGCCCTACCTGGGACTGCACTTCCCCGAGACCGCCCGCGCGCTGCTGATGTACCGGCACCGGCGGCTGCCCGCGGCCCGGGTCTCGGCACGTGCCATCGGGGCCAGGGGGGCGATGTTCCCCTGGCAGAGCGGCGGTTCGGGCGCCGAGGAGACGCAGAGGCTCCACCTCAACCCCCGCTCCGGCCGCTGGCTTCCCGACCACTCCCACCTCCAGCACCACGTCGGGTCGGCCATCGCCTGGAATGTCTGGCAGTACGGTCTCGCCAGCGGAGACACCGGCTTCATGCACGGGCCCGGCGCCGAACTCCTGCTGCACATAGCCGACTTCTGGGGGAGTGTCGCCAAGTGGGAGGCGGGCCTTGATCGTTACCGGATCCGTGGTGTCATGGGGCCGGACGAATACCACGACGCCTACCCGGACGCCGCTACGCCCGGCATCGACGACAACGCCTACACCAACGTCACGGCCGCTTGGGTACTGGCCCGCGCGTTGGACCTCTACGGGCAACTCCCCGCAGCCCGAGCCGCTGAACTGCTCGCCCAGCTCGGCCTCGCGGCGGACGACCTCGGTCACTGGGAGGACATCTCGCACCGTATGTACGTGCCCTTCCACCAGGGTGTGATCAGCCAGTTCCACGGCTACGGCGATCTCGCCGAGCTCGACTGGGACAAGTACCGCGCCCGCTACCACGACATCCGCCGCCTGGACCGCATCCTGGAGGCAGAGGGCGACAGCCCCAACCGTTACCAGGCGTCCAAGCAGGCCGACACCCTCATGCTCGGCTTCCTCTTCCGTCCCGGCGAACTCGCCCGGCTGTTCGCCCGGCTCGACTACGCCTTCGACGACGCGTGCTGGGCACGGACGACCGCCTACTACCTGCGACGGACCTGTCACGGCTCCACGCTCAGCAGCCTCGTCCACGGCTGGGTGCTCGCCCGGCACCTGGGCCCGGACGCCTGGCGCCACTGCGAGAACGCCCTGCTCAGCGACATCACCGATGCTCAGGGCGGCACCACCGGCGAGGGGATTCACCTGGGAGCCATGGCCGGCACCCTCGACCTCGTCGAACGCGGAATCGCGGGCCTGGATCCCGGCTCCGACGGCCTGCACATCGACCCCGTGCCGCTGTCCCAGATCCCCCGCTCCGCATTCTCGATCGCATATCTCGGCCACCGGGACGTGCGCATCTGGTTCCGGCCGGGCCGTCTGGGCATCCGCGTTCCGCCGTCGCCCCTCGGGCCGGTGGCGCTGGTCCTTCCCGGTGACCGGCGGGAGCGGGTCGGCGCGGGAGAGGAAAGGTGGTTCCGCCTGCCGATGGGCTGAGACGGCCACGGGACCCACCCGCGCAAACGGCTACGGCGCGTGCGCCTCCTATGGCGGCGGACGCTCATCTCCCACACGCTGAAGGTATGTCTCGGAAGGGGTGAAGGGCATGGACACGCAGCATGAGGCTCCGCGGATCGTCGTGGGCATCGACGGATCGCCCTCGTCCCAGAGCGCCCTGCGCTGGGCGGTGCGGTATGCCGGTCTCGTCGGCGGAAAGGTGGAGGCGGTCACGGCCTGGGAGATCCCCGGCGAAGCGTCATGGTCGGCTCCGGCGGTGGACGCGGCGTTCGACGAGGAGGAGGCCGAGAAGCTGCTGGTCGACGAGGTCCGCACCGTACTCGGTGACGGGGGGACCGCCTTGGTGCACGAGCGCCTGGTACACGGCCACCCGGTCCAGGTCCTCGTGGACGCGGCCCGAGGTGCCGACATGCTGGTCGTGGGCAGCCGCGGACGCGGCGGTTTCCGCCGGGCGCTCCTCGGCTCGGTGAGCCAGCAGGTGGCGCTCCACGCCTCGTGTCCGGTGACCATCGTCCGGCAGGACGTCCCCGTGGAATGAGCCGTGCCACGTGCCGCACCAGTTTGCCGGGCACAGCGTGAGGTGACGTGCGGGGAGCGCCGTCCGGACTCGGCCGGCGCTCTCCTCCGTGATCGCCCGCATCCCCCTCGCCCGCCCGTCGGCTCCGGGGGCGCGCAGCCACCGGGGGAGCCGTTCGCGGGGCCGGTCGGCCCCGCGCATGAACGGACCACTCGGCCCCGTGCGACTGGCCCCCTCGGCACTGCGGACCACCACCGTCGCGGCGTGATCGTGGAACCCGGACGCCACACCGGCGCCGCCTCCCCCAAGAGGGTGACCACGATGCAGCGCATACGGATCCAGACCCGGCCGAAGCAGCCCCACAAGCCCGCCCTGCCGGACCTGCGCACGCCGTCGGGCCGCCCCCTGCCGTACTGAACCGCAGCCGGCGCACAGGCCACGGAGGACGTCATGGGACACATGCGACGCGTCATACCGTTCACCCGGCTCGGCCGCGGCGATCTCGGCCGCGTCGGAGGGAAGAACGCCTCGCTGGGCGAGCTCACCGTTCGGCTGGCCTCGGCCGGCGTGACCGTACCGCCCGGCTTCGCCACGACCGCCGACGCCTACGGCGCGGCGGCGCCACTCAGGCCCTGCGCGACGGCCGCCCGGTCACGGTCTCGTGCACCGAGGGCAGCCGCGGCCGCGTGTACGCGGGCCTGGTGCCGTACGAGGAGACCGAGACCGACCTCGCCGCCCTGCCCGCCACCCGCACCCGGGTGATGCTCAACCTCGCCGACCCCTCGGCGGCGTTCCGCTGGTGGCGGCTGCCGGCCGACGGCGTCGGACTGGCCCGCCTGGAGTTCATCGTCGCCCACCAGGTCAAGGTCCACCCCATGGCCCTGGTCCACCCCGAACGCCTGGACGCGGCCGACCGGTGCGCGGTCGACCAGCTCACCGAGGGCCACCTCGACCCCACCACCTACTTCACCGACCGCCTCGCGTACGGCATCGCCCGCATCGCCGCCTCCCGGTGGCCCGATCCGGTGATCGTCCGTACCAGCGACTTCAAGACCAACGAGTACGCCAAACTCCTCGGCGGTCGGCCCTTCGAGCCGGTCGAGGCCAACCCGATGATCGGATGGCGGGGCGCCAGCCGCTACTACAGCGACGGCTACCGCGAAGGCTTCGCCCTCGAATGCCGGGCCCTGCGCCGGGTGCGCGACGAGATGGGCCTGACCAACGTCATCGTCATGATCCCCTTCTGCCGCACCCTGCGCGAGGCCGACAAGGTCCTCGACGTCATGGCCGCCGAAGGGCTCCGGCGGGGTGGCAACGGGCTCAAGGTCTACGTGATGGCCGAGATCCCCGCCAACGTCCTGCTCGCCCAGGACTTCGGTGCGCGTTTCGACGGCTTCTCCATCGGCAGCAACGACCTGACCCAGCTCACGCTCGGCGTCGACCGGGATTCCGAGGCCCTCGCAGACGTCTTCGACGAGAACGACCCGGCCGTCACCGGCCTGATCCGGACCCTCGTCCCGCGGGCCCAGGCCGCCGGACGGCCCGTGGGGCTGTGCGGGCAGCGCCCCAGCGACGACCCCGCCTTCGCCGCCTTCCTCGTGGACATCGGGATCGACTCGATCTCCGTCGCCCCGGACAGCTTCCCGGCCGTCAAGCAGCACGTGGCCGCAGGAGAGGAGCGGCGCCACGGCAGGGACCGAATGGTCCCTGCCGGGATCCGTCCGGCCCATGCGGAACCACCGCCGGCCGCGTGACAGTGACATCAGCCCGACGAGGACGAGACACAAGGAGTCCCGCCATGAGCACCAAGAGGGTCCTGGTCGCCTACGGGACCAAGCACGGATCCACCGCGGGTATCGCCGAGCAGATCGGCACGACCCTCCGCGAGGACGGCCTCGACGCCGTCGTCCTGCCCGCCGGCCGCGTCGATGACGTCCGCGGCTATGACGCCGTGGTGCTCGGTGGTGCCCTGTACGCCGGCCACTGGAGCGTCAAGGCCGCTCGGTGCGCCGAACGCAACGCCGAGTCGCTCCGGCACCGCCCGGTCTGGCTGTTCAGCAGTGGCCCCCTCGACCGTTCCGCCGAGGAACACGACATCCCCCCGCTGCCCGCCGTCGCCCGCCGGATGCAGCTCATCGGCGCGCGGGAGCACAAGACGTTCGGCGGCAGTGTCACGGCCCGCACCCCCGGACTCCTCGCCCGCTCGATGCTGCGCCAAGGCAAGGGCGGTGACTTCCGGGATCCCGAGCGCATCCAGTCCTGGGCCCACCACATCAGCGCCGAGCTCGCCGCCGCCTGAACCGGGTGGACGGGCCGGCACGGACGCAGCGCGGAGGCGCGTCATGGACGACCGGACGAGGGGACCGGGGAACAACCCGCTCCGGCGCAAAGCCGACCGCACCCGCACCCGCCTGCACGCCGTCTTCGCCGTGGCCTGCCTCGTCGCCGTGTTCTGCGGCGTTGCCGTCGGACGGTCCGCCTGGACCGACAGCAGCCGCGCCGCCCAGGCGGTCGCCCGCCACAGGCACGACATCCAGGCCGTCACGGTCGGCCGGACCACCTACCGGGCCGGTGAGGGGCCGGGCGGGACGCGCGTCACCGTGGCCCCCGCCACGTGGCGCTATCCGGTTGACCGTGCACACACGGGCACCCTTCCCGTCCCGGTGGGCACGCACGAGGGGGACACGGTCCGCGTGTGGGTCGACGACTCCGGAAACGCGGCCGACGAGCCCCCCGAGGCGGTCGAGATCGGGCTGGACGCGTTCGGCCTCGGAGCGGGGGCCCTCACGGGGATCGTGCTCGTCTCAGGTCTCCTGGTCCGCATCGGGCTCCGGATCGTGGACGCACGCAGCTCCCGCGCCTGGGAGGCCGAATGGGAGGACGTGGAACCCTTGTGGTCCGGGCGTCTGCGGCCCGGTCAGGGAGCGGACGATGGCTGACAGCGCCGTGGAACGGGACCTCACGCCGGACGTCACCCCGGATCCGCTCGAGCCCCTCGCGCTGCTCCGCCGCGAACTGCACACCGGCCCGCTGGGTCTGTCGAGCCGGGAGGCGGAACGGCGCCTGGCGGTCTACGGGCCCAACGAGGTCCGGCCGGCGGCCCGGCCGAGCATCCTGCGGGAACTCCTGAGGCAGCTGGTGCACCCCTTGGCCCTGCTCCTGTGGGCGGCGGCCGCCCTCGCCTTCGTCGCGGCCATCGACGTACTCGGCTGGGCGATCGTCGCCGTCGTCCTGGTCAACGCAGGCTTCGCCCTCGTCCAGGAACGGCAGGCCGAGAGGGCCGTCGAAACCCTGGCCCGCTACCTTCCCGCACAGGCCCAGGTGATCCGTGACGGGCAGCCGCAGCACGTCCCCGCCCGTGATCTCGTCCCGGGGGACCTCATCGTCCTCGAGGAAGGCGACCGGATCCCCGCCGACGCCCGCCTGACCGAGGGAGGCATCGAAGCCGACCTGTCCATGCTCACCGGCGAGTCCACCCCGGTCGAACGCGTGGCCGGTCCGGGGCTGCAGGCGGTACCGGTGCTCCAGGAACCCAATCTCGTCTTCAGCGGAACCAGCGCCACCGAGGGACAGGCACAGGCGGTCGTCTTCGCCACCGGCGACCACACGGAACTCGGCCGGATCGCCGCCCTCAGCCAGCGCACCCCCCGTGAGCCGAGCCCGCTGGAGAAGCAGGTCAAGAAGGTCGCCTGGCTGATCGCGGCGGTCGCCGTCGCGATGGGGGCGGTGTTCCTCGTCATCGGTGTGGCGGTCGGTCTGCCGGTGACCGCTTCGCTGATGTTCGCCATCGGCCTGCTCGTGGCCAACGTGCCGGAAGGTCTGCTGCCCACGATCACCCTCGCCCTCGCCGTCGGGGTACGGGTACTGGCCCGGCAGGGCGCGGTGATCAAGCGGCTGAGCGCCGTCGAGACCCTCGGCTCCACCAACGTGATCTGCACCGACAAGACCGGCACCCTCACACGGAACGAGATGCGCCTGCACGGTTCCTGGACGCCCGGGAACCTCTCGGAGCCCGGGCACCGGAGCACCGAGCTGATCCACGCAGCGGCCCTGTGCACCACCGTGACCCGCGAGACGGACGGCCGGCTGCACGGAGATCCGACCGAGCTCGCACTGGCCGAAGGAGCCGCGGAACAGGGCGTGCCCGTCGCCCCGGCCGACCGCGACGCCCACCGCCGGGCCTGCTTCCGCTTCGATCCCCGCCTCCGCCTGATGTCAGTGGTCCAGGTGACGGACCACGGCCGCCTCCGCGTGATCACCAAGGGTGCCCCGGAGGCGGTCCTGTCGGTGCTGACGAGCGGAGAGCCGGCCCGCGAGGCGCAAGCGGCTGCCGACGCGCTGGCGGCGGACGGCATGCGCGTGCTGGCCGTCGCCGTGCGCGACCTGCCCGCCGATGCCGAGCCCCCGGTGCGGCGCCAGCAGGCCGAGCGGGACCTGCACCTGCTCGGGCTGGTCGGCCTCTACGATCCGCCGCGCCCGGAGGTCGCGGCCGCGGTCCGGCGCTGCCACGAGGCAGGGGTGACCGTGCACGTCGTCACCGGTGACAGCGGAGCCACGGCTGCCTCGATCGCCCGTGCCGTCGGCATCGGCGTGCCGAAGCTGCGGGTGATCACCCAGTCCGAGGCGGTCGACGACCACCACCTGGACCACCTGCTCCGGCAGGAGGACACCGAGATCGTCTTCGCGCGTTCCTCGCCGGAGACGAAGCTGAAGGTGGCCGACGCCCTGAGGAGCCACGGCCAGATCGTGGCCATGACCGGCGACGGCGTGAACGACGCTCCCGCCCTGCACCGCGCCCACATCGGCGTCGCCATGGGCCGCTCGGGCACCGACGTGGCCCGCGAGGCATCGACCATGGTCCTCACGGACGACAACTTCGCCACCATCGTCACGGCGATCGAATCCGGACGCCGCGTCTACGACAACGTCCGCAAGTTCATCGTCTACATCTTCGCCCACCTCACCCCCGAAGTCGTGCCCTTCCTCGTCTTCGCCCTCTCCGCCGGCACCGTCCCCCTGCCGCTGACAGTCCTGCAGATCCTCGCCATCGACCTCGGGACCGAGACCCTCCCGGCCCTCGCCCTCGGCCGCGAGCGCGCCGAACCCGGCGTCATGTCCAAACCGCCCCGCCCCAGCACCCAGGGCGTGATCAACAAGGACATGCTCATCCGCAGCTGGGGCTGGCTCGGCTCCGTCTCCGCCGCTCTGGTCATGACCGCGTTCTTCTACGTCCTGTGGCGGGCCGGCTGGCACCCCGGCGACCCCACCGGACCGGGCACCCCGCTCCACCACGCCTACCTGACGGCCACCACCGCCACTTTCGCCGGCATCGTCACCTGCCAGGTGGGCACCGCCTTCGCCGCCCGCACCGACCATGCGGCCCTGCGCGACATCGGCTTCTTCACCAACCCCCTGCTGCTCGCCGGGATCGCCTTCGAACTCGCATTCACCGCGGCGCTCGTCTACGCGCCCCCGCTGCAGCAGCTCTTCGGCACAGCGGCCCTGCCCCTGGACGTCGTCCTCCTCATCGCGGCCTTCCCGCCACTGGTCTGGGGGACGGACGAACTCCGCCGCGCGGTCCGTCGTCGGCGCCACCGCGCCTGAATCCACCGGAGGAACACCATGTCGCACGTCACGGAATGGAAGACCCACATCTACCTGTTCGAGGAGGACCGCACGACCGACGTCCGCATCGAACTGGACACCGGCACCACGAAGCTCACCGGTCACGGCACCGCCCGCTGCAACCCGACCGACGCGGATGTTCCGGAGATCGGTGACGAGCTCGCCGCGGCCCGGGCCATGGAAGACCTCGGCGCGCAGCTGAAGCTCCTCGCCTACGGTGACATGGAGGACGCCCAGGCCCGCCCGCGAGGGGGAACACCTCGGGCCACCGCATCGGACTGAAGCGGGGGAGGACGGCCACGTCGCGGTGTGTGTCCTCTGTCGTGTGCGACGACGGCGACCGGGGAGGCGGCATGGTGTATCACCGCGTGGGTGATGGGGCCGATGTGAGTGCCGAGGCCCGAGCGGCGGATACGCCGGCCCACGACGACGAGGGCCGCACCGGACGCCGCCTCCAGGATCTGGACGGCCGACTGGCCGATGACGGCGCGTGCGTCGACTGCGAGCCGGGGGTACTTCAGCTGCCAGGGAGTCAGCCGTTCCAGGAGTGTCGCCTGCAGCCAGTCGGCGATCTCCCCCTCGACGCCCGGATCGAGAGTGGGCGCATAGGAGAGCACGGGCGGCGGTGACCAGCCGTGGATGACGACGAGCGGGCAGGACCGCCGGTGGGCTTCCTCGCTGGCGAAGGCGAACAGACGGTCGCAGTTGCTGCGAAGGTCCACAGCGAGGACCACCGGTCCGTCCTCTCCCTCGTGCCCGGCTGTACTGCCGGGATCCGCGGCGGCGCGGACGAGGACGACGGGAGTCTCCGTCCGGGGAATGGTGTCGGCGCCGGTGGAACCGAGGAAGAACCCGGCGACCGCGCCCAACCGGCGTGAGCCGAGCACGAGGATGTCCGCCTCCGCTGCGGCTGCCGCCAGGGCGTCGGACACGGCGCGCCCGTCGATGCGGCGGGTGTGGACGGCCAGGGCGGGGTGCGCACCTTCCAGTCGTTGCCGGGTGCCGGCGAGGAGGTCGTCGGTCCAGCGTCTACGGGCTTCGGGGAGTGGTGCGGCGAAGGGGGCGTACTCCGGCCAGTCCTCTGCGTGGAGGAGATCGAGTCCGGCGCCGCGCAGTTCGGCTTCCTCGGCCGCCCAGTCGGCGGCGGTGATGTCTGCGGCCGATCCGTCCAGGCCCACGGTGACCTTGTTCGGCATGGTCTTCCTTCCTCGGACGGGAGAGACTGCTCACGGGTTCTGGCGCTTGCGGAGGCCCCGGTGGGCCGACCCCCTTTCAGCGGTCAGCGGTCAGCGGTCGCGGGGGCACGGACGAGTCTGTTGTCGACGTCCACGACGCCGTCGACGCTTCGGCAGAGCCGGACGATCACGGGCAGGAGCTCGGGACGGGACGCCGTGCCGCTGAGTGTCACCAGCCCGTCGTCCACCGCGACGGAGATCGAGGACGGAGCGATGCCCAGGGTCCGGGTGAGGACGTCCTCCACGATCTCCTCCTGGATGGAGTGGTCGTGGCGGAGGAAGAGCCCGATCAGATCGCTCCGGCTGAGTACGCCGCTCACCCGGCCGTCCTCGTCGACGACCGGCAGGCGTTTGACTCCGTGCCGCTGCATCACCCGTGCCGCACGGACCACGCTCCAGTCGGGGCGGGCCGTGACGGCGGGGCTCGTCATGAGGTCCCCGGCGGTCGGCGGCGCCCCCGCGGTGCGGCGGCGCAGGAGATCGGCTTCGGACACGACGCCGACGGGGCGCCCGGTCCCGTCGACGACGGGCACGGCGGTGATGTCGAACTCCCGCAGGAGCCGGGCGACTTCCTTGAACGCCGTGGAGGGGCGGACAGTTATGGCAGTGGGCGTCATCAGTTCTGCGACGCTGCGGTGCCTCATGAGGGCCTTCCCTCAGGCAGCTGCGGGGACCGTGAAGTCGGCTTCGACGTCGACGACTCCCGCTACGGTGCCGACGGCGCGCACCACCGCGTCCTCCAGCGTGGGATCCGTCAGCGAGCCGGTCAGATGGACGACGCCGCTCGCGACGTGGACGTGTATCCCGGCCGAGCCGCGTGGGACGAGCTGGTATGTGATCAGTTCACGGACTTCGGCTCCGATGTCGGCGTCGGGCCGGAGATACACCTTCAGCAGGTCGCCGCGGCTGACGACGCCGATCAGGCGGCCGTCTCCGTCCACCACGGGCAGGCGCTTGAGGTGGCGGCGTGCCATCAGACGTGCCGCGGCCGGGATCGTGGCGTCCTTCGTCACCGTCACGGCCGGACGCGTCATCAGCCGCTCCGCGGTCGTCGCGCGGTCGGGATCGGTGCCGCTGCCGCTCAGGAGCAGGTCGGCTTCCGAGACGACACCGGTCACCCGTCCGTCGTGGGCCACCACGGGGAGGGCGCTGACGTTCCACATCCGCATCGTTTCCACGATGTCCTTGAACGCGGTGTCGTGGCCGACGGAGATCACGGCCTGGACCATGACGTCGTCGACGGTGCGCAGGTGGTTCATGGCCTCTCCTCTGCGGTCGGTCCGCGGAAGGTCCCGACTCCTCAGGCGTGGGCGATGACGGCCACGGGCGCTGCCGCGTGGTGCAGCACCGCCTGAGCGACGGGCCCGAGGTGTACGCCGAGCGCCGAGCGGCGGAGGCGCCGGCCGACCACGACCAGTCCCGCTCCCCGGGAGGCCTGGACGAGCCGCTCACCTGCGGCTCCCGTGAACACGCTGGTGGTGACCCGGACCTCCGGGAACTTGTGCCGCCAGGGCAGCAGCATGTCGTCGACCATGTGTATGACGCTCCGCCCGATGTCCCGCTCGTTGTCCGGGTCGAAGAAGGGGACGTACGCGTACGCGGGTGGCATCTTCCAGCCGTGTACGGCTCGCAGCGGGCATCCGCGTCGTTCCGCCTCCTCGAAGGCGAACGCGAGCACCCGGTCGCCGGCCTCGTGGATGTCGACCCCGACGACCACCTCGGCGGCGGTGCCGGTGCCGGGGCCGTGAGGGTCGTCGGCGACGCGGACCAGGACGACCGGGGTGTCGGTGGCGACCACGGTGGACAGCGCCACCGAGCCGATGAGGAAGCCGACCAGGCCGCCCAGGCCGCGTGAGCCCAGGACCAGCAGTGCGGCGTCGGCGGCCTCGGCGGCGAGGGCGGCCGCCGGCCGTCCCGTGGGGCAGCGGCTCGTGGTCTCCAGGCCCGGATGACGGCGGTGCAGTTCCTGCGCCGTTTCGGTCAGGGCCCGGTCCGCCCAGATGTCCACATCCTGCTTGCCCAGGCCGGGGAGGACCGGGTCCAGTGGCCAGTCGACGGCGTGGACGAGCCGCAGCGGTACCTGCCGCAGGACTGCTTCCTGCGCCGCCCAGCGGGCGGCGGCCCGGCCCTCGGCTGATCCGTCGACCCCGACGGCTACATGGTTCTTCACGATGACCAGCTCCCTTGTGCGGCGGCGTGGCGTGGTGTCACCACGGCATCGCGTGACGAGCGGTCCCGGCCCCGGTGATCGCTGTGTCGTCGGTACGGGCGGTGACCTGCGAGGCAACGGCCACGACTCCGTCGACCCGTTCGACGAGGGCATGCAGGGCGCGCAGCTGGCTCTGGCGCTGGACGATGCCCTCCAGGGCGACGATGCCGTCCACCACATGCACCTCGACGTCGCCCACCGGGACTCCCACGACGTCCCGGAGGACCTCCTGCACGCGTCGCCGGATCTCCGCATCAGGGCGCACGAAGAGGCGCAGCAGGTCCCGGCGGGTGACGATGCCGACGAGCCGGTCCTCCACGTCCACGACGGGCAGGCGCTCGATGCCGCGCAGGGTCATCAGCCGGGCGGCGTCGGCCGCGGTCTGCTCGGCACGCACGGTGATGGCGGGCGCGGACATGAGGGTACCCGCTGCGGGAGGCGGCGCCGGTGTACCGCTCTCTTGCGGGCCCGGGCCGGAGAGCGGGGCCGCGCAGGCCAGCAGATCGGTTTGGGAAACGACCCCCACGACGCGGTCCTCGTCGTCCAGGACGGGTACTCCGGAGACGTCGTACTGGGCGAGGAGCTTCGCGATGTCCTTGAACGGGGTGCCGGGAGCCACCGAGACGACCTCGTCGGTCATCAGGTCGGCAACCTTGATGTGCTTCATGAGGCCCCTCCTGCCGTCCGGGTTCGTTGGGAGGCCGAAGCCCTGTGTCCAGCTGCCTTTCACCCTCCGCCGGGGACGAGGGGGAAGCGAGGGCCGAACGGTCCCGTCCCGGGGCCGTAAGGGCCACTCGGCTGCGGCGGTACGGGCCGGCCGCCACGATGGGGACCTTTGGTCCCGGGAGCGGTCCCCGTGCGGCCCTCCTCCCGGCGGGACCGCCGGTGTCAGCGTGGGTGGTGTCCCCCATCGGCTTCTCGGTCGGGAGTAACCCGTGGAAAGCACCATCCGTACCCCGGACACCAGCTCGGTCATCGTCGGTGTGGACGGCTCGGAGTCGGCACGCCGTGCTGCCCTGTGGGCCGCCGGGGAAGCTGTACGCCGCAACCGTCCCCTGCACATCGTCCACGGTGCCGACACGGACGGCAGGGCCCTGTACGTGGCGGCGGAGACCATCGAAAGGGTCCGTGCCGCCGGCCGTGACCTCCTGGACGACACGGCCAAGGCCCTGGCTGACGAGTATCCCGGTCTGCGCGTGACCACCGAGTTCAGCCGCGCGGACGCCGTCACCAGCCTGCACCGCGCCGGCGGCCTGCACGGCACGATCGTGGTGGGCAACCGCGGTCTGGGCGGCTTCAACTCGCTCATGCTGGGCTCCGTCGGCCTCGATACGGCAGCCGAAGCGCGGACCCCCGTCATCGTGGTCCGCGGCATCGACGGCACGGAGGAACGGGGCACCGTCCTCGCAGCCGTTCGCGACGAGCACGACCTCGTGTGCGCCCAGTACGCCGCACGGGAGGCTGAGCTGCGCAAGGCCTCGCTGCGCCTGCTGCACGTGTGGAACATCCTCCAGTCCGTCGGCAGCGTGGTGAGCATGCTCGACGACGTCGACAGGATCGCCGGGGAGCACTCGGCGGTCCTGGAGGCGGTCACGGACACCGTCCACGCGGAGTTCCCCGATGTGCCGCTCGAGAGCGACGCGGAGAAGAGCGTCTCCGTGGCGGGCGTTCTCGTCGAGGCGTCCCGGCACGCCGATCTGCTCGTCATGGGTGGGCGCAGGGCACCCAACGCGCTCGGACTCGGCCGCAACCTGGGCCGCGCCACGCACAGCGTGCTGCACCACGCCCACTGCCCCGTGCTGCTCATCCCCCGGGGCGGAACGGACTTCGGGAGCCGGACATGACCGGCCAGTGGAAAGGCACCCCCGACGTCCTGGTGGGCATCGACCCCGAACGGGACTGGCACCTCCCCCTGGCCTGGGCCGCGGACGAAGCCCACCTGCGCCGTCTCCCGGTGCGCCTGGTGCTCGCCGTCCCGTTCCAGCACGACGCCCACCACGTCGACGACACCCCGCGGCAGACGGCCCTGCGACAGGCAGGCGCCGAGAGACTCGACCAGGCCCGCGACTGGGTCCGTGAACGCCATCCCGAGCTGGCCGTGACGACCGATCTGCGCGCGGGTTTCCCTACCGAGGCCATCGCCGAATCGGCACGCAACGTCCGCATGGTCGTGCTCGGGTCGAGGCACCTCGGCCGCATCGCGGAAGTGTTCAGTGCCGGGTCGCTCGTGGTCCCGGTGACCGCGCAGGCCCGCTGCCCGGTCGTCGTCGTGGGCGACGCCCCGCACGTCACCCAGCAGCCGCCGTACGTCGTCGCCGGCGTCGACGGCAGCGCCGCCTCGGTCACCGCGCTCCAGTACGCCCTCGACGCGGCCGATGTGCACGGTGCCGCTGTCCGGGCCATCTCCGTGTGGCAGCCGCCGGTCTTCCTGCTCCACGACGAGGAGGTCGCCCTTCAGGCGCAGAAGGCCCTGCTGGCCGAGGCCACCGCCGGGCTGTCGGAGAAGTACCCGGACGTGCGCCTCACCCACGAGGTGCCGGTCGGCCACCCGGTGGAGGAACTGGCCCGCGCGGCCGAGCACGCCCTGGCCGTCGTCGTGGGCCGCCGGGGCCGCGGCGGGTACACCGGCATGCGTCTCGGTTCCACCGTGCACGGCCTGCTGCACCGCGCCCACTGCCCGGTGATCACCGTCCCGGAGCGATGAGGCCGACATGACCGGCCCCGTCACCACCGCACAGTCCGTCCGGGTGGATCCACCGGGACTGGCACAGGACGAAGCCGAACGCCGACTGGCCCGCCACGGTCGCAACGAGGTGGCACCGCCCCCGCCGACGCCGCTGTACCAGCGGGTGCTCGCCCAGCTGCGGGACCCGCTGATCGTGGTGCTCCTCGGGGCCGCCCTGCTCACCATCGCCATCGGCGATCACCCGGACGCCGTCGTCATCGGACTGGTGATCGTCGTCAACACCACCGTGGGGGTCGCCCAGGAGGTCCGGGCCGACCGGGCCGTCGCGGCGCTCTCCGCGCTCTCCGCCCCCCACGCCCGCGTCGTACGCGACGGAGCCGCGCACGAGGTGCCCGCCGCGCTCGTGGTCCCGGGGGACACCCTGCTGCTGGGAGAGGGGGACATCGTCGCCGCGGACGCGGACCTCGGAGAGGCGTCCGCGCTCCTGATGGACGAATCCATGCTCACCGGCGAATCGGAACCGGTCGACAAGGCCGCGGGGGAGACCGTGTCCGCCGGAACCGTCGTCGTACGCGGTCGCGGGACCGCCACCGCCACGGCGACCGGGCCGGCGAGTGCCCTCGGCCGCATCGCCGCGCTGCTGGACGGCGGCCACGAGCCGACCCCGCTCCAGCGGCGGCTCGCCTCACTGGGGCGCGTCCTCGCCGCCGCCACCATCGCCCTGTGCGCACTGGTCTTCCTCCTGGGCCTGCTGCGGGACCTGGCGCCCGGCACCATGGCCGTCACGGCCATCAGCCTGGCCGTCGCCGCGGTGCCCGAGTCCCTGCCGGCCGTGGTCACGCTCGCCCTCGCCCTCGGGGCCCGCCGGATGGCGGCGCGGGGCGCGCTGGTCCGTCGCCTGCCGGCCGTCGAAACGCTGGGCTCGGTGAGCGTGCTGGCCACCGACAAGACCGGCACCCTCACCGAGGGCCGCATGGTCGTCCAACACCTGTGGACGCCCTCCGGCGACGCCGCCGTATCGGGCAGCGGCTACGAGCCGCACGGGGAGCTGACATGCGCGGGACACGCGCTGACGCCCGAAGAGCTCCGCCCGCTGCAGGAACTCCTCACCACGGCGGCCCTGTGCAACGACGCCAGCCTCAAGCCGCCCGGCCCCGCTTCGGACGCGTGGAGCGCCGTCGGCGACCCGATGGAGGCCGCCCTCCTGGCAGCCGCCGCCAAAGCGGCTTGTCCCGGCCCGGCCGAGCTGCGCCAGGCCTGTCCGAGGATCGCGGAGGTGCCCTTCGACAGCCTCCGCAAGCGGATGACCACCCTGCACCACCTGCCCGACGGAAACGTACTGGTCTGCCTCAAAGGGGCGCCCGAGGCCGTCCTCACACCCCTGGTGCTCGCCGATCCGGCCGAGCTGCTGGACCGGGCCCGGGAGGAGGCGGCCTCACTGGCCGCCCGCGGGTTCCGGGTGCTGGCGGTGGCGGGCGCGGAACGGCTCCTGTGGGACAAGCCCGCCGTCGAGGCGGAGAAGGAGCTGCTGCTGCTCGGCCTGATCGCCGTCAGTGACCCGCCGAAAGCCGCCGCTGCCTCGACCCTGGCGGCCTGCCGGGAAGCCGGCATCACCGCCGTCATGATCACCGGCGACCACCCCGCCACGGCGCGCGCGATCGCCGAGCGCACCGGACTCGTCCGGGACGGGGAACCCGGTGAGGTCCTCACCGGCCCCGAGCTGGCGGCCGCACCGGACACCGACCTCACCGGCGTCCGGGTCTTCGCCCGTACCGATCCGCAACAGAAGCTGGACATCGTCCACGCCTGGCGGGCCCACGGCGCCGTCACCGCCATGACCGGCGACGGAGTCAACGACGGCCCCGCCCTGCGCCAGGCCGACATCGGCGTCGCCATGGGTGCCCGCGGCACGGAAGTGGCACGCCAGGCCGCCGACCTCGTCCTCACCGACGACGAACTCGCCACCGTGGTCAAGGCCGTCGAGGAGGGACGCCGCGTCTACGACAACATCCGCCGCTTCCTCGTCTACGCCATGGCCGGCGGCGCCGCCGAAATCCTCGTGATGCTGCTCGGCCCGCTGCTCGGCCTGGCCCTGCCGCTGCGCGCCGGACAGATCCTGTGGATCAACCTCCTCACCCACGGCCTCACCGGCGTGGCCATGGGCGCCGAGCCGCTCGCTCCCGAGGCCATGCGGCGCCCTCCCCGTCCACCGGGCCAGCACATCCTCGCCGCGGGTGTGTGGCAGCGCCTCCTCGTCCTGGCGTCCGCCGTCACGGCAGTCAGTCTGCTGGCCGGCCTCGCCGCCCGCACCGGCGGCCTGCCCTGGCAGAGCGTGCTCTTCCTCGCCCTGCTCGCAGCGCAGCTCGGCGTGGCCCTCGGTCTGCGCGCCCGTCTGATGACCAGGGAAAACCTCTTCCTGCCCGCCTCCGTGGCCGGATCCGCCGTCCTGGCGGTGGCCGCCCTGCACGTCCCCGCGCTGCGGTCGCTGCTGGACACCGAGCCCGTCGGCTGGACCGGCATGTGGCTCGCAGCGGCCGCCGCGGCGTCCGCCTTCGCAGCCGCCCGGCTCCTGCGGGGCGCATTCCGTAGAAAGGCAAGGCCATGAACGTCCATGAACCCGGGCACGGACCCGGACTCCACGCCGAGGTCGGCGACCAGATCGTCGTCGGCGGGCCCACCGTGGGCCAGCCCGGCCGGGACGGGGAGGTCACCGCCCTGCATCACGCCGACGGCACCCCTCCCTATGACGTGCGCTGGTCCGACACGGGCCGTACGACGGTGTTCTTCCCCGGCCCGGACGCCCACGTCCGGCATCTGCACGAAAGGGCGGGCGACGTCGCGGAGGGAAGCACCCGGGGAGCAGAAAAGGCTCGTGGCTGAGCAGGAACGCCCCTCCGGCCGGGGCTAAGGTGGACCCGTGGTCCTCTCACCGTTGCCGTCGGCCGGAGGTGGGACATGAGCGCAGGCGACGGGCCTGCCCGACCGCGTGTGCCCCGGTTGCGGCTGGACGAGCTGCTCGATGAACTCCAGGTGCGCATCGACGAGGTCAGGGGCACCCGGGACCGGCTGGACGGTCTCCTCGAGGCCGTCATGTCGGTGGGGCGCGAGCTGGACCTGCCCCAGGTGCTGCACGGCATCGTCGAAGCCGCCGTGGTGCTCGTGGACGCGGAGTACGGGGCGCTCGGCGTGATCGGCGATGACAAGAAGCTCGCCCAGTTCCTGCCCGTCGGCATCAGTGACGAACTCCGCGCGCAGATCGGCGACCTGCCCTCCGGCCACGGCATCCTCGGCGAGCTGATCCGTCACCCCGAGCCCCTGCGCCTGTCCGAACTGTCGGAGCACGAGGCCTCGTACGGATTTCCCGCGCACCACCCTCCGATGCATTCCTTTCTCGGTGTGCCCATCCGGGTCCGGGAGGAGGTCTTCGGCAACCTCTACCTCACCGAGAAGCGCGGTGGCACCGACTTCGACGCCGAGGACGAGGCGGTCCTCTCCACCCTCGCCGTCGCCGCCGGCATCGCCATCGAGAACGCCCGCCTCTTCGAGGAGGTCCGACTGCGCGAACGCTGGCTCTCGGCCAGCTCCGAGATCACCAGCGCCCTGCTCTCCGGCACTCCCGAGGACGAGGTACTCGAAGGGATGCTCGAACGGGCCAAGGACATCACCAGCGCCGACATGGGCGTCTTCTACCTCGTCGGTCCCACCGGTGAGCTGCGCGGCTCCATCGCCCTCGGGGACGGCGCCGCCGCACACCGCGGGATCGTCCTGCCCAGCGCGGCGGGCACCCTGGCCGAAGCCGCCCTGGCCCAGGACGGCCTCGTCACCGTCACCGACGTCGAGCGCGACCCACGGGTCACCGTGGAGCCGGAACGATGGACCGGCTTCGGTCCGGCCGTCGCCGTCACCGTCGGCACCAAGGAGCGGCTGAGCGGGGTCCTGATGCTGGCCCGGCGGCACGGCCGGCCGGTGTTCGCCCCGGTGGAGATCGCCGCCCTGCCGGGATTCGCCGGACAGGCGGCCCTCGCCCTGGAGCTCGCCGACCGGCGCCGCGACGCCGAGCAGATGAGCATGCTCGAGGACCACGACCGCATCGCCCGCGACCTCCACGACCTCGCCATCCAGCGCCTCTTCGCCACCGGCATGACCCTCCAGAGCGCCCAGCGCTTCGTCGACCATCCCGAGGCCTCCGAACGGCTCGCCCGCGCCGTCGACGACCTCGACGCCACCATCAAGATCATCCGCTCCACGATCTTCGGGCTCCGCGAGCACGACGCCGGGACGGGCTCGAAGCTGCGCTCCCGCGTCGTGCAGATCCTGGACGACGCTTCGCCCGGCCTCGGCTTCGCCCCCGCGCTGCGCATGGAAGGGCTGATCGACACCGACGTACCACCGGCCGTCGCCGACGAGGCGCTCGCCGTCCTCGGTGAAGCCCTCAGCAACGTCGCCCGACACGCCCGGGCGACGCATGCGGAGGTCTCCGTCGTCGCGGGCGACGGGGTGCTGACCCTCACGGTGACCGACGCGGGCGTCGGCTTGCGCGAGGGCGGCCGGCGCAGCGGACTGCGCAACCTCGCCGAACGAGCGGAGAAGCTCGGCGGCCGCATGGAGGTTGCGGCGCGGAGCGACGGGGCGCGCGGCACCCGCCTGGAGTGGGAGGTGCCCCTGGTCCCGCCGACGCTGTGACCACACGATCCGCACCCAGCAGCGCACCGCGGGGGACGGCTCCGGCACGCGGAGGGGACCGACCGGCCCATGCGCGGCGACCCGGCCGTGGCTCAGGCTGGCGATAGCGGGAAGAGTGAACCGCCCCTTCCCGCAGGACGCGGCGTGACGCGGCGAGCCGGCCGCTTGAGGAGGCCTGGCACCATGACCACCGACCTGGGGCGGCGGCTCGCCGCCCGTCGAATCGCGGCCGGAATCAGCCGCGAGGAGCTGGGGGAGCGCTGCGGAGCCGACGCGCACTACATCGCCTCCCTGGAGGACCGGGCAGCCCTCCCGGCCATCGGAACGCTCGTCCGCCTCGCGGAGGCGCTCGGCACCACCGTCGACGCCCTGGCCGCCGGCCCCGGCGCTCACGACCCCGGGCGACCGGCCAGGACACCCCGGACCGACGCCCGGCCGGTCGTTCTGGACGAGGAAGAGTGCCGACGGCTGCTCGGTAACCGCGGGATCGGACGTATCGCCGTCTTCACCGCGGACGGCCCCGCCGTCCACCCCGTGAACTACCTGATTGCCGACGGCGACATCGTCTTCCGGACCGGAGCCGACTCCCTTCCGGCACGGGCCGCCGGCACCGAAGCCGCCTTCGAGGTGGAGCGGATCGACGAGGTTGCGGCGAAGGGATGGAGCGTACTGGCCGTGGGGGTGCTCGGGGCGGCCCCTCGCCCCGAGGAGCTGGAGCGCCTGGCCGATGCCGCACACGCCACGCCCTGGGCGGGTGGAGAGCGCACCCACTGGATGAAGCTCGCTCCCCGCCGGCTCACGGGCCGGCGGGTGGAGTTCCGGCCGTGACACGGGCGGTACAGCGTCGCCGAGGCCTCTTGCGGCAGGGCGTCGAGGCGGCCTCGAAGCGGAGCCCGCGGCGGTGACCGAGCAGGGCGGACCGGTCCTGCGGCCCGCGGCCGGGGCCGAACGGTCCCGTAGCTGCCCCGACAGGCCCAAGCGGACCGTGGGCCGGCAGGCGGACAGTGGTGACAGGAACCGCACGAAGGCGCCCATGGCGCGGCGCCGGAGATTCAGGAGCACCCCATGGCAGGCAAGCAGATGGAGCGGAGGCGCAGCCTCTTCCCCGACCTCACCGAATGGTTCGGAGCCGACTTCCCGCGCTTCCCGATGTGGCGGCCGGCCCTCGACATCCACCCCATCCCGATCGAGGTGACCCGCACCGACGACGCGTACACGCTCCGTGCCGAAATGCCCGGGCTGGACCCCGAGAAGGACGTCGAGATCACCGTCGACGGCGACACCCTCACCGTCAGCGCCGAGCACACCGAGAGCACCGAGGCCAAGGACCACTCGGAGTTCCGTTACGGATCCTTCCGCCGCAGCGTCCGCCTGCCCGGCCAGGTTCCCCCCGAAGGAGTCGAGGCCTCGTACGCGGACGGCATCCTCACCGTCCGCGTCCCCCTGGAGCCCGAGCCTCCCGCACGCCGGCGCAGTATTCCCGTCAGGCGTCCCCAGGACCAGCAGACAGGTGAGCAGTCATGACCCCCAAGAGGGTGCTCGTCGCATACGGCAGCAGGCACGGCGCGACCGCCGGGATCGCCTCGGAGATCGGCAGGACCCTCCGCGAGGACGGCCTTGACGCCGTGGTGCTCCCGGCGGCCGACGTGGACGACGTCCGGGGCTTCGACGCGGTCGTCCTCGGCGGGTCCCTCTACGCCGGCCGCTGGAGCGGCAAGGCCCTGCACTGCGCCGAACGCAACGAGCGTCACCTCAAGGACCGGCCGGTGTGGCTGTTCAGCAGCGGTCCGGTCGACAGCTCCGCGGAGCAGCGCGAGATCCCGCCGGTGCCGGCCGTGGCCAAGCAGATGGAACGGCTCGGCGCCCGCGAACACGTCACCTTCGGAGGCAGCATCACCGCGTACACACCGGGAATCATCGCCAAGGCACTGGTCCGGCACGGCAAGGGCGGCGACTTCCGCAACCCCGAGCGGATCCAGACCTGGGCCCACCACATCAGCAGCGAACTCGCCACGGCCGCCTGAGCGGCCGGGTCACGCAGCCGGGGGGAGTGCGAGGGCCGTCCGGGACTCGAAAGGGACCGTTCGGCCCTGTCGTGCCACACGGGGCCGTGCTGTGATGAAGGTGACGGAAAGAGTCCCGTGAGGATGCGGAGAAGCGGCCGGCGGCCGTTCACCGCGCAATCAGGATCCGCGAGAAGCGGTCGGACTCTTTCCGCCCGCCTGTGCGCGCGGGCCGATCTCGTCCCCGGGGCCCGGAGGTTCCTCCAGGACGCTCCAGGCGACCGGGCCGAGCAGGTCCGCCACCCGCCGGAAGACGTCCATCAGCAGGTCGTCCACCGTCAGCATGCCCACCACGCGCTGTCCGTCGAGGACGGGAAGGCGCCTGACCCCGCTGTTGCGCAACGTCCGGTACGCGGTGTGGATGTCGTCGCGGACGCCGACGGTGACGGCGGGGGTGGTCATGACCTCCCGCACCGGATCGTCGCGGTCGAGCCCGGAGGCCACCGCACGCACGGCGATGTCGCGGTCCGTGACGATGCCGCACAGGACTCCGCCCTCCGTCACGGCCAGGCAGCCGACGCCGTGGACGCCCATCAGCCGGGCCGCCTCTCCGATGACCGTCGTGGAGGTGACGGACACCGCGGGCGCGGACATGCATGCCGACACGTTCATCGTCCAGCTCCTTCCGGCCGGGTCCCCTGGTGCTCACCGTAGGCCCGGGCAGCGGACCGGGCCAGGGCCATGCGGACCCGCAGGGCGGGACCGCATGGCCCTGGGCGGCGCCGCCCGGGCCGGGCACCATGGCGAGCAGATACCGACCCGCACTCCTGTCACCGAGGTGATCTGAGATGGCAATCACGACCTGGACCACCACGGGGGTCTTCACGGGACCCGGCGGGGTGCTCACCGGTACAGACGGAACCCTCACCGGGGAACTGACGGTGCGCACCACGTGGGAGCCGGAGCAGGCGCACGTCGCCGTCCAGTACGTGGGCGAGGCCGAGTGGCACGCCCTCGCCGGCAGCCCCGTACCCTGCGCATCGCCCGAAGCCGGCCGCTCGGTGCACCAGAGCGCGGTGGACGCCGTCCGCGCCGGCGGTTCGGCCGCCTTCACCCCCTGGCCGATCGTCCCTTCGGCGCCGCGGAGGACGGACGGTACGCCGACGTGGGCCGCCGGATGAGCGGACGCCGTGAGCCGGCCGGTCAGGAGTGACGGGTCGGCTCAGTGGTGTGCGTCGACGTCGTCCGTCTCCCAGGAGAGCCGCTCCGTGACCCCGACGACGCCGTCGACCGTACGGCACAGCCGTTCCACGACGGGAATGAGGCTCTTGAAGCGCACCACACCGTGGAGCGTCACCTGGCCGTTCTCGACGCTGACGGAGACGGCCGAGGGGTCCAGGCGGAGGGTCCGGTCGAGGACGTCGCCGGTGATCTCGTGGCGGATGGTGTCGTCGTCGCGGAGGAAGATCCGCAGCAGGTCGCCGCGGGTGACGATGCCCACGAGGACGTCGGCGTCGTCGACGACGAGCAGTCGCTTCACCCGCTGGCTCTCCATGAGCCGGGCGGCCTCCGCCACCGTCCAGTCGGCCCGGGCGCACACGGCCGGCGCCGACATCAGCTGCTCCGCCGTCGTACCGGCGGCCTTGTCGCTCTCCCACGGTTCGGGGCGCGGCAGCGAGTGGAACCAGCCTCCCTGGTCGGCGGACTTCGGCAGGAGGTCGCCCTCGGAAATCACGCCGATCGGACGGCCGGCGGCGTCGGTCACCGCCACCGCGGAGACCTTGTGCTCGCCGAGCGTGCGCACGATGTCCTTGAACGCCGCGTGCCCGGGGACCGTGACGACCTCGTGGGTCATCAGCTCGCCCACTTCCCTGTGCCTCACCGTGATTCTCCTTCCCTTCGTTGCCTGGTTCCGGCGATCCGGAAGCGAGCAGGGGGGCCGCCGACCGAGGCCCACGGGTCCGCGAAACCACCATCCGCCGGATCGGGTGTCGGGGGAGGGACGAACGGGCCCGTGCGGGGGCCTGACGGTCCCGGTGTGTGGGCCAGTAGCGGCGCGGAGCGTCACCCTGCGTGACCGGTCAGCTCTTGGCAGATGACGTGTTGTCGTCGTGCCCCTGCTCGTGGGCCTGCGCGGCGATCACCGCCGCCTGCACCCGGCGTTCGACTCCCAGCTTGCCCAGAAGCCGGGAGATGTGGTTCTTGACGGTCTTCTCGGACAGGTAGAGCTGTTTGGCGATCTGGCGGTTGGTGAGACCGCCCCCGATCAGTTCCAGGATCGCTCGCTCCCGTTCGGAGAGCGTGGTCAGCCGGGTGTCCTCGGGCAGCCGGGCCGAATCGGGATCGCGCAGCGAGTGCATCAGACGGGCGGTGGTCGCGGGGTCGAGCATCGACTGGCCGGTGGCGACGGTACGAACCGCGGACACCAGGTCGGAGCCCTTGATCTGCTTGAGCACGTACCCGGCCGCCCCTGCCATGATCGCGTCCAGCAGGGCGTCCTCGTCGTCGAACGACGTCAGCATCAGGCACGCCAGGTCCGGCATCCGGGAGCGCAGCTCCCGGCAGACGGCGATGCCGTCGCCGTCGGGCAGGCGCACGTCGAGGACCGCGACGTCCGGGCGCAGCGCGGGCCCGCGTGCCAGGGCCTGGTCCGCGGTGCCCGCCTCGCCGACGACGGTGATGTCCGCCTCCGCTTCGAGGAGGTCCCTCAGCCCCCTGCGGACCACCTCGTGGTCGTCGAGCAGGAACACCTTGATCGGGACCTCGGGGGAGCCATCTGGTACGTCGGACATGTTCGCCGCCTCATCCGGACCGCGCTGCGCCTGCTTCCACCCGAATTGTCGCAGCACCGGACCGATACGTGCTTGCGAGACACCCCTCGGGGGCAGCAGCCGTCGTCACGACGGAAGCGCCGCGGCCGCCTACGCGGTGGCCGAGACCGCACCGTCGAGTTCCATCCGTACGTCCACGACCCCCTCGACGGCGCTGACGGCGCGCGCGAGCAGCGGTACGAGGGCCCGGTCGTGCAGCTGTCCTCGGAGGGTGACGACCCCGTCCTGCACCGCGAAGTCCAGGGGGAAGCCCGGTGCGAGCTCGGCCAGTACGGCCCGGCGGATCTCCTCCTCCAGTTCCTCGTCGGGGCGCAGGAAGACCTTCAGCAGGTCACTGCGGCTCACGACGCCTTCCAGCATGCCGACCCCGTTGACCACAGGAAGGCGCTTGACGTGCTTCCGGGCCATGATGCGGGCCGCTTCGGCGATCCCGGCATCCGGGTGGACCGTGATGGCCGGGCTCGTCATCAGCTCCTCGGCGAGCACGCCTCCGGCCTTGGAGGCTTCCTCCAGCTGGTCCGGCAGGCGGGGCTGCTCGCGGCGGAACTCTTCCTTCGGCAGGAGGTCGGCCTCGGAGACGACCCCCACGACCCGGCCCTCGCCTTCCAGGACGGGGACCGCACTCACCTTCCACTCGTGCATCAGTTCCACGATCTCCTTGTACGAAGCCTCACGGCCTATGGCGATGGCCGTGTGCGTCATGACGTCACTGACGGTGTAGCGCGATGCGGGCATGACCGACTCCTTCAGCCGTTGTCCGGGCAGTGTCTCCGCCGCTCCTGACCGTGCGGTCCGGTCGAACCCTTCCATTCGAGCACTCCGGCTCGCGCCGTCCCAGGGCCTGTGGGGCCAGGGGGGAGGTCCGATCGGCCCTTCGCGACGCGGATCCCCGGGGGCGTACCGTCCGGCCGCCATGCGTGACGCCGTCGCGGGATCGACGGGCGACCGGTCAGCGCTCGCGTCGCCGGACCACGGGACGGACAATCGGAGACACGGACCGGTGGGGACACGAACGTGATCGAAGCCGTTCGCGGCAGCAGCGGGACGGGCTCGCGATGCGGGCCGCAGGCCGCTCCCCCCGCGGAAAACCTGTCCAGTTCCCTCGAGTGCGAGGAGGAGGCCGTGACGACCGCACGAGAGATCATGCACAAAGGCGCGTCCTGCGTGCAGGAAGACGAGACGCTCATGGACGCGGCGCGCCGGATGAGTGAACTGGGAGTGGGATCCCTCCCGATCTGCGGACCGGACGACCGGCTCCACGGGATCATCACCGATCGCGACATCGTCGTGAAGTGTCTGGCGAAGGGCAAGGATCCCCACCACATGACGGCGGGGATGCTCGCCCAGGGCAAGCCGTTCACGGTCGCGGCAGACGCGGACACCGGGCAGGTCCTGCAGATCATGCAGGAACACCGCGTCCGACGACTGCCCGTCATCGAAGACCACCGGCTGGTCGGCATGATCAGCGAAGCCGACCTGGCCCGGCACCTCACGGAAGAACAGGTCGGTCACTTCGTCGAGACCATCTGCGCCGCCTCCTGACCGCCGGCGTGAGAGAGGCCGCACGGCAGTCCGCCAGTACGGCTGGGTCCGCGCTGACCGGATGCGGGGCACGGACCGAACTCAGGGCCGCCGGCCGCGTCCAGGCGAACACGAACGCGCCCTGCACGCCGAGACCGTTCTCGCCCGCTGACGGGCCCGACCGGCCCGCGAGATGCACGACGCAGCATTTCGGCGTCACCGTCACCAACGCCGCCCCCACCCGCCCGTCCTTTCGCCCTGCCCAGTGCCCGGCACGGCCTCATCGGCCTGAGGGAACGCGCCGAACTGCTGCACGGCACCCTGACCGCCGGGCCCACCCCACAGGGCGGATACAGGATCGAACTACGAGCCCCCACCCGGCCCGCCTGAACACGGCCCGCCCGCCCCTGACCAAGGGCTTCACGATCCGGGCCCGGTGATGGTCTCCTCGTCGGTCAGGCGGGCCCGCCAGCCGCTGACGTGCTCGTCCGGCATGGACGCCAGACGGGCTATCTCCGCGTCGCTCCGCCCGTCGGACCAGGCCAGGATCCGTGTCACGGTGCGGTTCCGCGCGGCGCGGAAGTCCTTGAGCATGTTCTCGAGGCGTTCGACTTCGTCGGCTTCGCGGACGAGCTGCAGGTCGACGGCGGAGCGTTCCTCGGCGCGCAGCCGCCGCAGGTAGGCGTCCAGGCCCGTCAGGACCAGCCCCTCCTCGTGCGCGGCGTTCTGGAACCCCTCGGCCAGGGCCGCCAGTACGCAGTCGGACACGTCGGCGAGCGTGGCACCGAGCGGCTTGGCCGCCTCCCAGGTGCCCCTGCCCGCCTCTGTCATCTCCAGCCAGACGCGCGCGTCGGTCGGCGTACGGTCGCCGCACGCCCGGGCCCGGTAGGAGTACAGGGCGGCACGGTGGCCGTAGAAGGTGAAACCGTCTTCGATCCGGCGGTCGCCGGCGCGGCACATCCGCCCCGGTACACCGCCGTAGCCGGTGTCAGGTCGGTAGTCGGCGTAGGCGTCGAGTTCCGCGTCCGTGGCCACCGCCCACGAGGGGTCGCACAGGTCGGGGTTCATGGCGAGGAACGCGCCGACCTCTACGCGCCAGGCCGGGGTCGGTGTGGTCCGCAGCACGGGCGGGACGAGCCTTCCGGAGGGGTCGAAGGTGCGGGTCGCGGCCTCTGCGATGTCGTCCCAGGCGGTGGCGGCCTCAGCCGACCACTCCAGTTCGCCGTCCGGTCCGACCCGGTGGATCGAGTCCACGAGCCGCTGCACACCGGGCAGTATCCGCAGTGCGAGTTCGTGCAGCTCTTCGGCGGTGAAGAAGCGCCAGGAGCAGCCGCGCAGTTCGTCATGGGTCAGGTGGTCCAGCAGATGCACCACGACTCCGGGGGCCGGGACGGCGCCGTCGCCGAGCACCTGGCGGGGAGGGCCGGGGAGCCGGCCGGCGAGTTCCTCGGCCGGGGCCCGCCAGTCGGTGTCGCCGAACCAGACGGCGCCGTCGCCCGCGTCCACTGCCAGCCACTGGCGGTAGCCCGCTCCCGGGCCGTAGCGCTGTTCCTGCTGCTCGGCGTGCTCGTCGTGCCATACGTACTCGGCCGGAGGCGGGTCCAGTTCCACGGCCATGAAGGCGTCGTCGGGGCGGTAGCCGGGGAGGACGCGGGCCGTTCTCGGCGTGCTGTCGGCGGCGGTCATGAGGGGGTTTCCTCTCCGTGGAGGGTCAATCGCCGCAAACGTAGTGCGCACGCCACAAGATAGTTCAACTTTCAGCCATTGTGACCGGAGGCCGATCCTGCCGGGGATCCTGACGCGGCGGTGAGGTCTACGCGCGTCCGACCGGCACCAAGGTTGGCCGTATTGCGCATGGCCCCCACGATCCGGGGAAGCGCGCGGGGCGGCGTGCCGAGGGGAGCGGCGGAGCCGTGCGCCGCTCGGAGTGTCGATGGCCCAGGTGGCGCACGCTCCGGCCGGCTTCTGCCGCTTCCGCGGCGAACGCCGCAGGGGGCCCTTGTCGCCGGACGGAAGGTGCGCATGGTGCGAAGTCCGCCGGGCCGGGCTTTCCCGACACGGATCTCTTGACACCTTCTGGCGCAGGCCTCAGGATCACAGCGTGAACCTGTCAGACAGCCAGACAGGTGGTACGGGGCCGCGGCGCGTCAGCGCCATGGAAGCGGTCTTCGGCCACCTGCGCAGCGCCATCGAGCGCGGTGAGTACGCAGTGGGCGACAAACTTCCCTCCGAAGCGGAGCTGTGCCGGACCCTGGAGGTCAGCCGGCCCGTGCTGCGGGAAGCCCTCAGGGCCCTGCAGGCCATGGGCCTGACCGTCTCCAAGAGCGGCAAGGGCACGTTCGTCCTGGCCAACGCGGTCGAGGACCCCACGTTCGGCGACTACGCCGCCAGCGACCTGCTGGAGGTGCGCCGGCACGTCGAGATCCCGGTCGCGGGGTACGCCGCGCTGCGCCGTACCCCGGAGGACCTGGACCACCTGAGCCATCTGCTGGAGCGGATGGAGCAGGAGACCGACACCACCGCGTGGGTGGCGATGGACACCGTCTTCCACCTGGCTGTTGCCGAGGCCTCTCGCAACCCCGTCTTCCGCCGCGTCATCGAGGAGATCCGCGACGCACTGGCGCGTCAGTCGGCCTTCCTCAACGAACTGGGCGGCCGGCGCGAGCAGTCCAACTGCGAGCACCGGGCGATCCTCGAGGCGCTGGCGGACGGCAGCGAGCACGACGCGGTGGAGGCCATGTCCCACCACCTCCTGAGGGTCGAGACGACCCTCACCGACATCGTGCGCCCCCAGCGCACGGCCCCACCTACGGAAGGCAGACCCGAGGCGTGAGCGAGCAGTTCCTCAAAGACGAGAAGCGCCCCACGACCCGTCACGTAGACGCCGGGGACACCGGCTACAGCAAGTCCTTGAAACCGCGGCACGTCAACATGATCGCCATCGGAGGTGCGATAGGCACCGGGCTCTTCCTCGGCGCGGGCGGACGCCTCGCCGAGGCCGGGCCCTCGCTGTTCGTCGCCTACGCCGTCTGCGGGATCTTCGCGTTCCTCGTGGTGCGGGCGCTCGGCGAACTCGTCCTGTACCGGCCGTCCTCCGGCGCCTTCGTCTCCTACGCCCGGGAGTTCCTCGGGGAGAAGGGTGCCTACACCGCGGGCTGGATGTACTTCCTCAACTGGGCGACCACCGGCATCGCCGACATCACCGCCGTCGCCACCTACACCCATTACTGGCACCTGTTCTCCGACATCCCGCAGTGGGTGATCGCCCTCATAGCCCTGGCCGTGGTCCTGACCGTGAACCTCATCTCGGTGCGGATCTTCGGCGAACTGGAGTTCTGGTTCGCCATCGTCAAGGTCAGTGCCCTGGTCGTCTTCATGGGGATCGCGATCTTCCTCCTCGCGACCCGGCACCCCGTTGACGGCGCCGTCCCCGGGCCGGCCCTCATCACCGGCCACGGCGGGATCTTCCCCAACGGCCTGCTCCCCATGCTGCTGATCATCCAGGGCGTCGTCTTCGCCTACGCCTCCGTCGAGCTGGTCGGCGTCACGGCCGGTGAGACCGAGAACCCCGAGGCGATCATGCCCAAGGCGATCAACTCGATCATGTGGCGCGTGGGCCTCTTCTACGTCGGCTCGGTCGTCCTGCTCTCGATGCTGATGCCCTGGAACAGCTACAGCGCGGGCCAGAGCCCGTTCGTGACCGTGCTCTCCAACATCGGCGTCCCGGCGGCCGGCGACGTGATGAACCTGGTCGTCCTCACAGCCGCCATGTCCTCGCTCAACTCCGGCCTCTACTCCACCGGCCGCATCCTGCGCTCGATGGCCGTCAACGGCTCCGCCCCCCGTTTCACCGCACGCCTCAGCAGCACCCAGGTCCCCTACGGCGGCATCCTCCTCACCAGCGGCATGTGCGTCCTGGGCGTCGGGCTCAACTTCGTGGTCCCCGCGGACGCGTTCGAGATCGTCCTCAACCTCGCCGCGATCGGCATCCTCGCCACCTGGGGCATGATCATGGTTTGCCACCTGCTCTTCTGGCGCAAGACCCGTGACGGCGAACTGACCCGCCCCGCCTACCGCCTGCCCGGCTCTCCCTGGACCGAACTCGTGACGCTGGCCTTCCTCGCCTCCGTCCTGGTCCTCATGTACGCCGACGGAGGGGCCGCGCGCACCACGGTGCTCTGCGTGCCGCTGATCGCCGCGGTGCTGGTCGCCGGCTGGTACGCGGTCCGCGACCGCGTGGCGCAGGCCGCCGCCACGAACGACGGCTGAGCCGGAGGCCGACCCGCCCGCCGAGCAGGGCGGGTCCGCCGCCTGCCACCGGCCCGAAGCAACCCACCACCGAACGAGGCAGTGATGCGCAGTCCTCTCCTCGCGGACGCCCCCGCTATCCGCGAACCCCGGCACGCCCCGGTCGCCCACGTCACCCGGGGCGGCATGGTCGAGGGAATCCACTACGGCTCCGTCGTCGTCCTCGACGGCGACGGCGGTGTCCGGTGGGGCATCGGCGACATCGAGGCCGCCTGCTACCCGCGCTCAGCGCTCAAGCCCGTCCAGGCCGTCGCCATGGTGCGGGCCGGGCTGCCCCTCGACGGCGCCCTCCTCTCCCTCGCGATGGGCAGCCACTCCGGAGAGGAGCGCCACCTCACCGGCACCCGGCGGATCCTCGAACTGGCCGGCGTCACCGAGGACGACCTGCGCAACGCTCCCGACCTGCCGTACGCCCCATGGGTACGGGACACCTGGGTCCGGGAGGGCCGCGGGCCTTCCCGGCTCGCCCAGAACTGCTCCGGCAAGCACGCGGCGATGCTCTACGTGTGCAAGCTGTCCGGCTGGCCCCTGGAGACCTACCTCGACCCGGCCCACCCGCTCCAGCGTGCGATCTCCGAGACCGTGGAGGAACTCACCGGACAGCGCATCGCCAACGTCACCGTCGACGGCTGCGGATCCCCGCTGTTCGCGGTGTCCCTGCAGGGCCTCGCCCGCGCCGCCGCCAGGATCGCCACGGCCGCCGCGGACACCGCCGAACGCCGGGTCGCGGACGCGCTGCGCGGCCACCCGGAGATGGCCTCGGGCACCGGGCGGGACACCGCCGAACTGATGCGCGCGGTGCCCGGGCTGCTGGCCAAGGACGGCTTCGAGGGCGTCCAGGTGGCCGCACTGCCCGACGGCCGCGCGATCGCAGTGAAGATCGCCGACGGGGCGGACCGGGCGCGCATCCCGGTGGCCGCCGCCGCCCTCGCCCGCGCCGGGGTCGACCCGCGGCTGCTCGCCGGGTTCGCGGGCGAGCCGATGACGGGCGGCGGCCGGCCAGTCGGCCGCATCCGGCCGGTGGCGGCGCCGGACCCGGGCTCCGTGCCCGTCCCCACCTGACCCGACCGGCTCCAGACCCCTGACCCCACCACTCCAAAAGAGGACCGCACGCCCATGACCGCCGCCACCCGCAGCGAACACGACCTGCTCGGAGACCGCGAGGTACCCGCCGACGCCTACTGGGGCGTCCACACCCTGCGCGCCACCGAGAACTTCCCCATCACGGGCACACCCATCTCCGCCTACCCGCACCTGATCGACGCCCTCGCCGCCGTCAAGGAGGCCGCCGCCCTCGCCAACGAGGAACTCGGCCTGCTGGAGCCCGCGAAGGCCGCCGCGATCGTCACCGCCTGCCAGGAGATCCGCGGCGGCAAGCTGCACGACCAGTTCGTCGTCGACGTCATCCAGGGCGGCGCCGGCACCTCGACCAACATGAACGCCAACGAGGTCGTCGCCAACCGGGCGCTGGAGCTGCTGGGCCACGCCAGGGGCGAGTACCGCCACCTGCACCCCAACGAGGACGTCAACCTCGGTCAGTCCACCAACGACGTCTACCCCACCGCCGTCCGGATCGCGACCGTCTTTGCGGTGTACGGCCTGCTCGACGCCATGGCCGTCCTCCAGGAGGCCTTCGCCCACAAGGCCGTCGAGTTCCACGACGTCCTGAAGATGGGCCGCACCCAGCTGCAGGACGCCGTGCCGATGACGCTCGGGCAGGAGTTCTCCGCCTTCGCGGTCATGCTCGACGAGGACCGCAGCCGGCTCGCGGAGGCCCTGGAGCTGATCCACGAGATCAACCTCGGCGCGACCGCGATCGGCACGGGCCTCAACGCCCCCGCAGGGTACGCCGAAGCGGCCCGCCGCCACCTCGCCGACGTCACCGGACTGCCGCTGGTCACCGCGGCCAACCTGGTCGAAGCCACCCAGGACTGCGGTGCGTTCGTCCAGATGTCCGGCGTGCTCAAGCGCATCGCCGTCAAGCTGTCCAAGACCTGCAACGACCTGCGCCTGCTGTCCTCCGGACCGCGCGCGGGCTTCGGCGAGATCAACCTGCCGCCCGTGCAGGCGGGTTCGAGCATCATGCCCGGCAAGGTCAACCCGGTGATCCCCGAGGTCGTCAACCAGGTCGCCTTCGAGGTGATCGGCAACGACGTCACCATCACCATGGCCGCCGAGGCGGGGCAGCTCCAGCTCAATGCCTTCGAGCCGGTCATCCTGCACTCGCTGTCGGAGTCCGTCACGCACCTGCGCGCGGCCTGCCTCACCCTCGCGGAGCGCTGCGTGGCCGGCATCACCGCCAACACCGAGATGCTGCGCGCGACCGTCGAGAACTCCATCGGCCTGGTGACCGCCCTGAACCCGCACATCGGGTACACGGCCGCCACCGACATCGCCAAGGAGGCCCTCGCCAGTGGCCGGGGCGTGGCCGAGCTCGTCCTGGAGAAGGGCCTGCTCCCGGCCGAGACGCTGGCCGCGCTGCTGCGGCCCGAGGTGATCGCGGGAACCGGCGCGGCCGGGGCCTGACGCGGCGGCCGCCGCCGGCCCTCGGTTCCCGCCGTGGCTAACGGTGGTGCGGAGGGTGGGGCGGCGGTGGCGGGATGGTGGCCGTGCCCGGCGCCGTCTCCGGCCAGACCAGCAGCACCGGGCACGGGGCGTGGTCGACGACGAAACGGCTGCTGGGGCCGAGACTGCGCGGTCCGAGGTGGGTGCGGTCGCCGTCGCGGGCGAGGACGAGCAGGTCAGCGCCTTCGGCGGCGGCCACGACCTCGCGTTCGACCCGGCCCGAGCGTTCCTGCCGGGTGCACGGGCGTCCCAGCCTCTCGGCCGCACCGGCCAGGAGTCGTTCGCCCGCCGCGGCGGCCAGGTGTTCCACCCGTGTGCCGGGGTCGCGGTCGGGACGTGCACGGCCCAGCAGCCCGGCGTAGGCGCCGTGCGCGGCGCCCGGCGCCTCGGGGCCGGCCACGTGCAGCAGCACCACGTCGGCGCCCTGCGGCGCGTGGGTGCGCGCGGCGTCGACGCAAGCGGGCCAGGTGCCCTCGACGATCCAGACGATGACGGTCACCGTGTTCAGCCTCCGATCGTGTGGAGTGACACCCACAGTGCCACCACCGAGAGCAGCAGGGCGGCCGGCGTGGCCAGCAGGCCGAGCCGGGTGAACTCTCCCAGTTCCACGTCGGTGCCGTGTTCGCGCACGACACGCCGCCACAGCAGCGTGGCCAGGGACCCGGCGTAGGTGAGGTTCGGGCCGATGTTCACGCCGAGGAGCACGGCCAGGACCGCGCCCGGGCCGGTCGGGGCGGTCAGCGGCAGCAGCACCAGGACCGCGGGCAGGTTGTTGATGACGTTCGCCAGTACGGCCGCCAGTGCAGCGACGGCGAGGAGGGACGCCAGGCCGGAGCCGGCCGGGATCACGTGACCCAGTGCGTCCGCGAGGCCGTTGTCCACCACCGCCCGGACCACGACGCCCAGTGCCAGCACGAAGACGCAGAACGGCAGGGCCGCCGCCCGCACGATCGCCACGGGGGTGGTGCGCCGGCGGGCCAGGGCGCGGACCGCCAGTACGGCCGCACCCGCGGCCGCTGCCCAAGCCGGGTCGATGCCCAGCACGGAGGCCAGCAGGAAGCCCACCAGGGTGCCGGCCACCGTGAGCAGGGCGAACAGCGGAAGTTCGGGCGGCTCGGCGGCGGGCGGGGCCTCGGCGCCCGCGTCCAGGTCGGTGGCGAAGAAGCGCCGGATCACCACGTACTCGGCCCCGATGGCGGCCAGCCAGGGCAGCGCCATCAACGCGGCGAACCGGGTGAAGGTCAGGCCACTGGCGGCGAAGGCCAGCAGGTTGGTCAGGTTGGACACCGGCAGCAGCAGCGAGGCCGTGTTCGACAGGTGGGTGCAGGCGTACACGTGCGGCTTGGCACGGGCGCCCAGCCGGGCAGCGGTGGCGAAGACCACCGGAGTCAGCAGCACCACCGTGGCGTCGAGGCTGAGGACGGCGGTGATGAGGGAGGCCATCACGAAGACGAGGACCAGCAGGCGGCGGGGCCGGCCCTCCGCCCGGCGCGCCATCCAGGCGCCGCAGGCGTGGAAGAGACCCTCGTCGTCGCACAACTGGGCCAGGACCAGGACGGCCGCGAGGAAGCCGATCACCGGGGCCAGCCTGGCGGTCTCGGCCGCGGCGTGGTCGAGGGAGATCGCTCCCGTGGCGATGACCACTCCGGCGGCGGGAACCGCCACGACCGCCTCGGGCCAGCCCCAGGGCCGGATCACCGCGCAGGCCAGGACGGTGAGGAGCAGGACGACGGACAGTGCTTCTGCGAGGGAGGAGTTCAGGGTCGGAGCCTTTCGGGAGCGGTCCCGGCACGGAGGGACGAGTTCGTTGTACAGCTTCACGCACTCCCGCACGCGTACCGTCGCCACCGTGGCCGGCGCGGACACCGCCCCGTCGGAGCCGCAGTCCGTGCTGCGGACCGGCCTCGCCACCGAGCGGCACGGCGCGTCCGGCGGCCCGCGCCGTCCCTCCACGGGCGGGGCCGCTGCCGAGGATGACCTCGGCGGCGTCGCCCTACGGGCACGGCCTCATCGTGCCGGGGTGAAGCCGCCCCACACCGAGAGGGCGCCGCGCGGACCGGTGGTGTCGACGCGGTAGCCGTCGTGTCCGGTCTCGCGCTCGCCGGCGGCGTGGTTGTACTGGCCGGCGAAGACGTGCTGTCCGGCCGGGACCGTACGGCCCGGCTTGAGGATCCAGCGGTAGACCACGGCTCCGCCTTCCTGCTGCACGGTGACGGTGAAGTCGTCGGCGGGCAGCGTCCGCCAGCTGCCGGTGCTCTGCACCGCCCCCGTCTGCGCGATGCGCAGTTCCACGGTGAGCGCGGTGAGCGGCTGGGTGGTCCTGAGGGTGACGTTGCTCTGCGCCCAGTACGTGTTGCTGCCAGGGTCCAAGGAGCCGGCCGACCACAGAGGCCCGTCCTGGGCGTGCGCGCCGCCGGGCCGGGCCGGGCCCGTGCCCCCTGAGGCCTGCGGGCCGGGGCTCGCCGAGGACGAGCGGTCCGGCACGGTCGGGCCGCCGCCGCCGGTGGTGGTGGGCGCCGGCGGCGTCGCGTCGGGCGTCGGGGACGCGGACGGCGTCGATGGCGCGGATGGCGCAGCGGGGGTGGCCGGGACGTCCGGCCGGGCCGGCGGGGACTGGAAGACCGCGGCGACGGCGAAACCACCGCCCGCCAGAATTCCGGCCACGGCGAGGGAGGCGAGCGCCACCCTGGGCCAGGGCCTCGCGCCGGACGGCTCGTGGTGGCGGTCGGCGGCGCCGGACACGCCGCGTTCCACCCGTGCCAGGATCCGCGCGCGGTCCGGCCGGTGGGCCTCGGCGGCTGTGCGCAGCCGCCCGGTGAGCTCCTCGTTCAACGGCTCCTCCTCCCCGCCAACAGTTCCCCGGCTGCTGCCGTGGTGCCCAGCATCCGTTCCAGTTCGGCCATCCCCTTCGAGGTCTGGCTCTTCACCGTACCGACCGATATGCCGAGCGCCAGAGCGGTGTCCTTCTCCGAGAGGTCGAAGGCGTGCCGCAGGACCACGCACGTCCGCTTGCGGAACGGCAGCCTGGCGAGAGCCGTACGTACGTCCACCACGGCGGCCACGTCCGGGCCGCCCGACGGCTCCGCACCGCGGGACCAGAACAGGGCGATCCGGCGGCGCTCGCGGACCGCGCTGCGGATCCGTGACCGTGCCAGGTTGGCGACCACGCCACGCGCGTAGGCGAGCGGGTGCTCGGCCCGGCGCATCCGGTCCCAGCGCTGCCACAGCGCGACCAGGGCGTCCGCGGCCAGATCGTCGGCACCGTCCGTCTCGCCCGTCAGGAGATGGGCGAACCGGGCGAGTTCGGCGTAGTGGCGTTCGAAGAAGTCGTGGAACTCCGCGGACGCGTCATCGAGGACCATGTCCGTCGGTCGCCCCCTTCGAAAATGTGTGCGTTAACATCCGGTCGGCAGCGTACCAGCGCCCGGTCGATCCACGGCGCCCCGGGCGCCGCACCCCGGGTCCGCCCACCCCGGCCGCGATGCGGTTCAGTGCGGGGCGAACTGGACCCGGGTCGGTTGTGCGACGTCCGGCAGCAGCCTGGTCCCGTCGACCGTCAGCTGCTCCCCGTAGATGTCGGTGATCCTCATCGCGTTGCCGCACCCGCTGCCGTCGGCGGAGAGGAAGTAGTTGTAGTCGGTACGGGGCAGTCTCCGCCAGCCCTGGGCGGTGCGTACCTCCAGCCGTGCGACCGGATTCCGGTGGCCGATCACCTGGACGCCGCACCAGTTGGAGCTGGACCCGGTCTTGTACCGGATGGAGAGCGTGCCGGACGTGCGGGGGCTCAGCAGGCTCCAGGTGATCGGGACACGGCCGAGCTCGGGATCGGCCAGCTTCGCGAAGGCCTGTTCGCTGAGGTCCAGTTGACCGGGTGCGCAGGGGAGTGGGCATTCGTTGGTGATCCGGACCGTGATGGAGGCGCCGCTCGCGGCACGTACGCGTACGTACGCGCCGCACGCCCGGGACGACTCGTAGTCGGTGGTGTTCATCGCCGCGATCATGAGGTCGTCACTCGGGCCGAACAGACAGGCGCCGTTGCCGTCGCCGGCAGCGTATGCGGTGGCGACGCCCTTGTACGTGGTCCCCGGCTGGATGCGTCCTGCCGGCGGTGCCGGGGTGGACGCCGCCGGTGGGGTCTCCTTCGCCGAAGGCCGCGGCGTCGCCGCGGTGGTGGCCCCGACGGCCGCCGTCGGGATCGCCGCGCCGGGCGTGCCGCCCGCCGGGGGCGCGGGGCTCGCCGGGGCCGAGGGCGTGCCTTCCGCCAGGGTGGCGGCAGGGGCCGCCACGCCGGCCCGGCCCCGGGCCCCGGCCTCGGGGCCGGGCACCATGGCCGTCACCAGGCAGAAGAGGGCGCCCGCGGCGGTCAGCATCACCGCCGTTCCCCTCATCAGCCTGTGTCTACGCCTGCGCTGCCGCGCCGCCTGCCGTGCAGTCTGCATGTCCGTCCGTCCGAAGATCCGAGTCGAGGTGCACTGCCCGGTCGCCGCAGGACGCGAAAAGGTTGCCGCCGGATCCGCCGCCGAGCGGCCCACCGCTCGGCAGCGGCCCGCGTACCCCGTGCCATGTACCGTCGTGCCGTGTACCGTCAGGTCGGCGTCTCGTCGGCGTGCGGGCGGAGCCGCAGGGGGGCGGGGTCAGGCTCCGGCCTTGCGCTTGTTGTAGACGTCGAAGCCGACGGCCGCCAGCAGTACCAGGCCCTTGATCACCTGCTGGTAGTCGGTACCCACACCGACCAGCGACATGCCGTTGTTCAGTACGCCCAGCACCAGACCGCCGGTGAGCGCACCGAGGACGGTACCCACACCGCCGCTCGCGGAGGCGCCGCCGATGAACGCGGCGGCGATCGCCTCCAGCTCGAAGTTGATGCCGGCCTGCGGCGTACCGGCGTTGAGCCGCGCGGCGAAGACCAGCCCGGCCAGGGCCGCCAGGACGCCCATGTTCACGAAGGCGAGGAAGACGACCCGCTTGCTCTTCACCCCGGACAGCCTCGCCGCCGCCTCGTTGCCGCCGATGGCGTAGGTGTGCCGGCCGAGGACCGAGTTGCGCATCACGTATCCGAAGCCGACCAGCAGGACGCCGAGGATCAGCAGGACGATCGGCGCCCCGTGGTAGCTGGCCAGCAGCAGCGTGAAGGTCACCACGGCCGCGGTGATCGCCCCGAGCTTCACCAGGAACAGCCCGGCCGGGAGCGGTTCCAGCCCGTACGAGGCGGCCCGCCGCCGTCCGCGCACCTCCTGCAGGACCGCTACGGCCAGCACCGACAGGCCCAGCAACAGGGTCAGGTTGTGGTAATCGGTGTGCGGACCGACCGCGGGGAGGAAACCGCTGCTGATGTTCTGGAAGCCCTTGGGGAACGGCGCCACCGACTGCCCCTGCAGGAGGATCTGGGTCCCACCACGGAACAGCAGCATGCCGGCCAGCGTGACGATGAACGAGGGGATCCCGAGGTAGGCGATCCAGAACCCCTGCCAGGCACCGGCGAGGGCCCCGATCAGCAGCGCGACCACCAGAGCCAGGGGCCACGGCATCTCGTGCTCGACCATCATCACCGCCGCGGCCGCCCCGACGAAGGCGGCGAGCGACCCGACCGACAGGTCGATGTGCCCGGCGATGATGACGATCATCATGCCGATGGCCAGGATGAGGATGTAGCCGTTCTGCTGGATCAGATTGGTGATGTTGAGCGGCTGGAGCAGGATGCCGTCCGTCCAGAACTGGAACAGCAGCACGATCAGCGCCAGCGCGACCAGCATCCCGTACTGGCGCAGGTTGCCGCGCAGCGCCCGGGCCAGCACGGCACCGGCCGACGATCGTCGGCCGGTCTGGGGGGCATTGGGCGCGGTCTTCGGGGTGGTCTCGATCTGGGCCATGCCTCACACCTGCTTGTCGGGGTATGCCGCGCTCATGGTCATGAGCCGCATGAGGGATTCCTGGGTGGCCTCGGCACGCGGCACCTCACCGGTGATCCGGCCTTCGGCCATGGTGTAGATCCGGTCGCACAGGCCCAGGAGTTCGGGGAGCTCGGAGGAGATGACGAGTACCGCCTTGCCCTGGGCCGCGAGTTCGGCGATGACGGTGTAGATCTCCGCCTTGGCGCCGATGTCGATGCCCCGGGTGGGTTCGTCGAGGATCAGCACCTCCGGATCGGCGAAGATCCACTTGCTGAGGACGACCTTCTGCTGGTTGCCGCCGCTGAGCTTGCCGGTCTCCGCGAACACCGAGGGGGCCTTGATGTTCATCGTCCGGCGGAACGTTTCGGCGATCCGCGCCTCCTCGTGCCGGTCGACCCAGCCCCGCCGCGCCACCTTGCCCAGGGCGCTCAGCGAGATGTTCCGGCTGATGTCGTCGCCCAGGTTGAGGCCGAGCTGCTTGCGGTCCTCGGTCACGTACGCGATGCCGTGCCCGATCGCCTCCGGCACCGTCCGGGTGCGGATCTCCCGGCCGTACAGCCGCACCCGGCCGCCGGTCCACCGTCCGTACGAGCGGCCGAAGACGCTCATGGCCAGCTCGGTCCGGCCGGCGCCCATGAGGCCGGCGACGCCGACGATCTCGCCGCGACGGACGTTCAGCGAGGCACCGTCGACCACCTTGCGCCGGTGGTCGATGGGGTGTTGGACGCTCCAGTCGTCGATCTCGAAGGCGACCTCGCCGATCTGCGGGGCGCGCTCGGGGTAGCGGTGTTCCAGGTCGCGGCCGACCATGCCACGGATGATCCGCTCCTCGGAGATGCCGTCGGAGCCGATCGCGATGGTCTCGATGGTCCGCCCGTCGCGCAGGATGGTGACGGCGTCGGCGACCCGGGCGATCTCGTTCAGCTTGTGCGAGATGAGGATGCAGGAGATGCCCTGGGCCTTGAGTTCGAGGATCAGGTCGAGCAGCTTGCGGCTGTCCTCGTCGTTCAGGGCGGCCGTCGGCTCGTCCAGGATGAGCAGCTTGACCTTCTTGGCGAGCGCCTTGGCGATCTCGACCAACTGCTGTTTGCCCACGCCGAGGTCGGCGATCCTGGTGTGCGGGCTCTCGTCGAGTCCGACCTGCCGGATCAGCGCGGCGGCGTGCGTCAGCGTCCGGTGCCAGCTGATGACGCCCCGGGTGGCGTGCTCGTTGCCGAGGAAGATGTTCTCGGCGATGGACAGATAGGGGACCAGCGCGAGTTCCTGGTGGATGATGACGATGCCGCGCTGCTCGCTGGCCCGGATGTCCCGGAACCGGCAGGGTTCGCCCTCGAAGCGGATCTCGCCTTCGTAGCTGCCGTGCGGGTGGACTCCGCTGAGTACCTTCATCAGGGTGGACTTGCCGGCTCCGTTCTCACCGCAGACGGCGTGCACCTCTCCCGTGCCGACCGTCAGGTTGACCTCGGAGAGCGCCTTGACACCGGGAAACGTCTTGCTGATCGACCGCATCTCGAGAACGGGTCGGGCCATGGTTGTGCTTCCGTATCGTCGGGGCGGTGCGGTGCCGGGCGGTCTCCCGGGCGCCGCACCGCCGGTTGGGCGTCACCGGCCCGCCGGCCGGGGTCCGTGCGCTACTTGAGCTGGTCGGCGGTGTACTGGCCGCTGTCCACCAGGACCTTCCGGTAGTTCTCCTTGTCGACGCTGACCGGCTGGAGCAGCTGCGCCGGCACGGTCTTGACGCCGTTGTCGTACTGGCTGGTGTCGTTGACCTCGGGCTTGCCGCCGGTCAGCAGTGCGTCACCCATCTGGACCGCAGCCTTGGCCAGTTGGCGGGTGTCCTTGTACACGGTCTGGGTCTGCTCGCCCGCGATGATCGACTTCACCGAGGCCAGCTCGCCGTCCTGGCCCGTGACGACGGGAAGTGGTTGGCCGGCGCCGTAGCCGACGCCCTTGAGCGAGGAGATGATGCCGATCGAGATGCCGTCGTACGGCGAGAGCACCGCGTCGACGCGGGCGGCGGTGTACGACTTGCTCAGCAGGTTGTCCATCCGGGACTGGGCGAGACCGCCGTCCCAGCGCAGAGTGGCGATCTGGTTCAAGGAGGTCTGGCCGCTCTGCACGACCAGCTTCTTGTCGTCGATGTACGGCTTCAGGACGCTCATCGCGCCGTTGTAGAAGAACGCCGCGTTGTTGTCGTCCGGTGAGCCGGCGAACAGCTCGATGTTGAAGGGGCCCCTGCCGTCCTTGAGGCCGAGTTTGTCGACGATGTAACTGCCCTGCAGGACACCGACCTTGTAGTTGTCGAAGGTCGCGTAGTAGTCGACGTTCTTCGTGCCGCGGATCAGCCGGTCGTAGGAGATGACGGGCACGTGGGCGTCGGCGGCCTTCTGCAGCACATTGGTGAGCGAGGAGCCGTCGATGGCGGCGATCACCAGCAGCCTGGCCCCCTTGGTGATCATGTTCTCCACCTGTGAGACCTGGTTCTCCACGACGTTGTCGCCGTACTGGAGGTCGGTCTTGTAACCCTTGGCCTGGAACTCCTTGACCATGTTGTTGCCGTCGTTGATCCAGCGCTCCGACGACTTGGTCGGCATCGCGATGCCGATGAGGCCCCCTTTGGCCTCCCCGCCGGCCCCGCCCTCGCCCGCTCCGTTGGCGCTCTGGCCGCAGGCTGCCAGCGACAGCGTGAGACCGAAGGCGACAAGGCCCGCTGAAAGCTTCCGCACAGTTCCTCCAGTGATGTTCCGCGACCGGCACGGTGCGACCCGGTTGGGTGACCGGAAGCGGTCGAGCGGGGCCGGCCCGGGATTCGTCTTCTCGCGCTGTGCGAAGTCGGGCGTCGCAGCGGCTCCGGCCTGGCGATACCTGAGTGTTAACGCTCACAAGTGCGCCGTCAAGGGTCTGTTCGGATCACCGTCGGGTTGACGGCGGCGCAGGCGATCAGCCCTCCTCGGCCAGGGCGCCGGCGCATCGGGCACGGAACGGGTGCGCCGACCGCAAGCGGCTTCTGCCGCCCTGGGCCGGGCGGTTGGTCCACGAGCGCCGGATCGCGGTCGTGAGCCGCACGCCGTGGCGCCCGGCCGCCGCCGTGGCGGCGGGGCGCGGTACTACCGCCGCGTCCGCTCGCCCGCCGCTGCCCGCGCGGGCTTCGTCAGCGGCCGGTGGCGTACCGTAGCCGCAGTCGAGGAGGGACGTGCGAGTGGGAAACGACAGTGCCGGGACCGAACGGCGCCACCCCGTGATGGCGGACGTGGCCAAATTGGCCGGCGTGTCCCACCAGACCGTGTCCCGGGTGCTCAACGGCGCCCCGCATGTGCGGCCCGGGACCCGGGAGCGGGTGCTCGCCGCCATCCGGGAACTGGACTACCGGCCCAACTCCGCTGCCCGCGCCCTGGTCACCCGCCGCTCGCAGACTCTCGGCGTGGTCAGCTTCGAATCGACCCTCTACGGTCCCGCCTCCATGCTGCACGGCATCGAGCGGGCCGCGCGCAGTGCGGGGTACTTCGTCAGCGTGACCAGCCTGCACTCCCTGGACGGCCGCTCGGTTCAGGAGGCCGTCGACCGCCTGCGCGACCAGGGTGTGGAAGGCGTCGTGGTGATCGCGCCCCAGATCTCCGCCGTCAGCGCGGTGGCCAGGCTCTCCAGCTCCGTGCCGGTCGTCGCGGTCGGACCGGGCAGCCAGTCGCGGGTTCCGATGGTCTCCGTGGACAACCGGTCCGGTGCCGAAGCGGCCACCAGGCACCTGCTCGATCTGGGCCACCGCACCGTGCACCACCTGGCCGGTCCGGCCGGCTGGCTGGAGAGCCGGGACCGGCAGGAGGGCTGGCGCGGTGCGCTGGAGGCCGCCGGAGCCCCCGTGCCGCGTGTCGAGCCCGGCGACTGGAGCGCGCGCGCCGGCTATCAGGCGGGCTTGCGGATCGCCGAACCGGGCGACGTCACCGCCGTCTTCTGCGCCAACGACCACATGGCGCTCGGCCTGCTGCGCGCCCTGCACGAGGCCGGCCGCTCGATCCCGGGCGACATCAGCGTGGTCGGCTTCGACGACATTCCCGAGGCCGCCTACTTCACCCCGCCCCTGACCACCGTGCGGCAGGACTTCGGCGAGCTCGGCCGCCGGGCCCTGGAACTGCTCGTCGAGGAACTGGAGGGCGTCGCGCACACCGGTGCCCACGTGCGGATTCCTCCCGAGATGGTGCTGCGTCGCAGCGCGGGTCCCGCCACCCGCCGTTGAGCCGGCGCCGTCTGCCCGAGGGCGGCCGCCCCGGCGGCCCGTGCTCACCGCCGCGTCGGACGCACTCCCCGGAGAGCTCCTCGGCCTCTTGACAGGGGCGTATTGTTAACGCTAACAATCACTGGTCGGTGAGGACCCGCCCGAGCCCTTCAGCGGCATGGCCGCCGCCCTGCCCGCCGACGGGCGCGGCCTGGTGGCGCTCGACCGGATGGACGGAAACCGCTCCGCCCTGGTCGGCCACCACCGCCCGTACGGCGGGCGTCGCTCCCCTCCCCGCCGCGTCGAACGGAGTAGTCGCGTGTCGCGAGATGCACTCGTATCCCATGGTGAAGTGACGGTGGCCCAGGAGACTGCCGCAGAGCTCCCGGACGGGCGGCGTATCACCCGCTGGACGTTCGGCTCCCCGCAGGGCGTGGTGGCGGAGGTGCTCAGTCTGGGAGCCCGCTTGCAGGCCCTGCACGCGCCGGACCGGGACGGGCGGCGTGCCAACGTCGTCCTGGGCTGCGAGAGCACAGTGGATCTGTTGGGGGAGGCCGCCTACTTCGGTGCGACGGTCGGCCGCTACGCCAATCGGATCGCCGGCGGAACGCTGCCCCTCGACGGCACGACGCACCGGCTGGCGACCCAGCGGGACGGCCACACCCTGCACGGCGGACCGGACGGCTTCGCCACTCGCCTCTGGGACGGCGTGCCGGTCCGCATGGGCAGGCGGGCCGGCGTCCGGTTCCGTATGGACAGCCCCGACGGCGACCAGGGATTCCCGGGCGCCCTCACGGCCGAGGTCACCTACCTGCTCGGCCCCGACGGCGAAGTCTCCCTCACCTACCGCGCGACCACGGACGCCCCCACGGTCGTCAACCTGACCAACCACATGTACGTCAACCTGGCCGGCGAGGGCTGTGGGACGGTCCTCGGCCACCTGCTGCGTGTAGAGGCCGCCCGTTACATCCCCGTGGACGCGGAACTGATACCGCTCGGTCCGGCCGAGTCCGTCACCGGCACGCCGTTCGACCTCCGCGAGGCCCGGACGATCGGTGACCGCATCACCGAGGAACACCCGCAGATCCGCCGGGCCGGCGATGGCTTCGACCACAACTGGGTGCTCGACGGCACGGGCCTCAGGCGGGCCGCCGTCCTGAGCCACCCCGCCAGCGGCCGCCGCGTCGAATGCATGACCACGGAGCCGGGGCTCCAGGTCTACACCGGGAACCACTTCGACGGCTCGCTGGCCGGCCGCTCCGGTCGCCCGTATTTCGCGTACGCGGGCATCGCGCTGGAAACCCAGCGCTTTCCGGACTCGCCCAACCGGCCCGAGTATCCCTCCGCCCAACTGCGCCCGGGGGAGGAGTACCGCTCGATGACGGTGTACCGCTTCTCGGCCGAGTAGGGAAGGCCGCCCTCGACCGGCGACCGGCGACGGGGAGGCGGGGAGGAGCGTGCGCAGCCCGCCTTCGGCGACGCCACCGTCACCCGATCGCATCGCTGGAGTGCCTGCGGCTGGTCAGACCGGCGGCCCGTCCGGGGGGCGGGCCGCCACCCCCGCCCCGGACCTGTCCCCGTACCTGCGGCCCGCACCGAACGGTCACGGAGAGCGTTGCAACGGACCCGGCTCAGCGGGCGCCGAGGAGGTGTTCGAGGGCGAGCTGGTCGAGTTCTTCGAAGGCCATGCCGCGGCGGGCGGCGGCCTCGACATCGAAGTCGTCGAAGGCGGACCGGTCGGCGAGGAGACCGGCCAGGCCGTCCTCGGCGGTGGGGAGACCGAGTTCGGGCAGCCGGGAGGCGGCGAGCGCGGCCCGGACCTCCGGATCGGACCGGAAGGCGCGGGAACGCTCGGCCAGGAGCAGGTAGTTGCGCATGCAGGCGGCCGCCGAGGCCCAGACCCCGGCGGAGTCCTCGGTGCGCGGCGGCTTGAAGTCGAAGTGGCGGGGGCCGTCGTAGCCGGCCGACTCCAGCAGGTCGACCAGCCAGAAGGCCTGGCGCAGGTCGCCCGCGCCGAAGCGCAGGTCCTGGTCGTACTTGATGCCGGACTGGCCGTTGAGGTCGATGTGGAACAGCTTGCCGTGCCACAGGGCCTGGGCGATGCCGTGCGGGAAGTTCAGCCCGGCCATCTGCTCGTGGCCGACCTCCGGGTTGAGGCCGACCCGCTCGGGCCGCTCCAACGCGTTGATGAACGCCAGGGCGTGGCCGATGGTGGGCAGGAGGATGTCGCCGCGCGGCTCGTTCGGCTTGGGCTCGATCGCGAAGCGCAGGTCGTAGCCCTGGCTGTCGACGTACTCACCCAGCAGGTCGAAGGCCTCCTTCAGCCGGTCGAGGGCGGTGCGCACGTCCTTGGCCGCGCCCGACTCGGCGCCCTCGCGGCCGCCCCAGGCGACGTAGACCGAGGCGCCGAGTTCCGCGGCCAGGTCGATGTTGCGGATCGTCTTGCGCAGCGCGTACCGGCGGACGTCCCGGTCGTTGGCGGTGAAGGCGCCGTCCTTGAAGACCGGGTGGGTGAAGAGGTTGGTGGTGGCCATCGGCACCTTCAACCCGGCCGTGTCGAGTGCGGACCGGAAGCGCTTGACCGCCTGCTCGCGCGCGGTGTCGCCGGCCGCGAAGGGGATCAGGTCGTCGTCGTGGAACGTGACGCCGTAGGCGCCGAGCCCGGCCAGCCGCTCCACGGTCTCGACCGGGTCGAGGGCGGGCCGGGTGGCGTCGCCGAAGGGGTCCCGGCCCTGCCAGCCGACGGTCCACAGGCCGAAGGTGAACCTGTGCGCGGGAGTGGGGACGAGCGGGTCGCTGGTCATGAGGCGCTCCGGATCCGGGCCGAGGGCTATTTGTAATGACGGAAAACAAATTAGTATGCGAAGACGCCAGAAGGAACCCCACCGGAGGAACGCATGGCTGCTCAGCGTGTCGTGATCGGCGTGGACAGCTCGACCCAGTCCACCAAGGCCCTCGCCGTCGATCTGGAGACCGGCGCCGTGCTGGGCGAGGGCCGCGCCGCGCACGCCGTCAGCGCGGGCGCCGGACGCGAGAGCGACCCCGAGGAGTGGTGGCGGGCGCTGGGCGCGGCCGTGGCGGGCACCGGCTGGGCGGACCGCGTCGCCGCGTGCTCGGTCGCCGGCCAGCAGCACGGCCTGGTCACCCTCGACACGGCCGGCCGGCCGGTGCGCCCGGCGCTGCTGTGGAACGACGTCCGCTCCGCGCCGCAGGCCACCGGACTCGCAGTCGCCTTCGGCGCGGCGGAGCTCGCCCGCCGTACCGGCAGCGTCCCGACGGCCGCCTTCACCTCCGCCAAGTGGGCCTGGCTGCGTGCGAACGAGCCTTCCGCCGCGGACCGCGTCACGGCGGTGCGGCTTCCCCACGACTTCCTGACGGAGCGGCTGACCGGCGAGGCGGTGACGGACCGCGGTGACGCGTCGGGAACCGGCTGGTGGGGCCCGGACGGATACGACCAGGAGGTCCTGGCCCGGATCGGACTCGACCCCGGGCTGCTGCCGGAGGTCCTCCCGCCGGGCGCCCGGGCGGGCCTCGTCCGCGCCGGGACGCCCCTGCGCGAGGGCGCGCTGGTGGCCACCGGGACCGGCGACAACATGGCCGCCGCCCTCGGGCTGGGCCTGACCCCCGGACGTCCGGTGCTGAGCCTCGGCACCTCCGGCACCGTCTACGCCGTCGGCCGGACGCGGCCCGCCGACCCGAGCGGAACCGTGGCCGGCTTCGCCGATGCGCTCGGCGGCTGGCTCCCGCTCGCCTGCACGCTCAATTGCGCCCTCGCCGTCGACCGCTTCGCCGCCCTCACCGGCCGCGACCGAGAGGCCGTCGAAGAAGGCGGCACGGTGGTGGTGCTTCCCTACCTCGACGGCGAGCGCACCCCGGACCTTCCGGGCGCCTCCGGCCTGGTCCACGGTCTGCGCCACGACACCACACCGGGCCAGCTGCTCCAGGCCGCCTACGACGGCGCCGCCCACGCCCTGCTCACGGCGCTCGGCGGCGTACTGCTCGCCGGAGGCGAGGACCCCGCCCCCGACGAACCCCTGCTGCTGATCGGCGGCGGGGCCCGCGGCGCGGCCTGGCAGCGGACCGTCCTGCGACTGTCCGGCCGAGCGGTCCAGGTGCCCGCGGCCCGGGAACTGGTCGCACTCGGGGCTGCCGCCCAGGCCGCCGCCCTGCTCACCGGTGAGCCGGCCGACGCCGTCGCCCGGCGCTGGCGGACCGCCGAGGGCCGGGTACTGGAGCCCGTACCCCGGGACGACGACGCGCTCGGACGGATCACCAGTACGCTGCGGCGGGCGCGGGCGCTGCAGGAGGTGTCGCCGGAAGAACGATAGGAGGGCCGGCTTCGATGGCGGGGATCGACAGGGCGGGCGGGGGCGGGCAGGACGCGCCCGCCTCGCAGCAGGGGATGCGTCGGCGGAACCTCGCGGTGGTGATCGGCGCGGTCGCCGCGCACGGCCCGCTCTCCCGGGCGGACGTGGCCGGGCGCACGGGTCTGACCAGGCCGGCCGTCTCCTCCATGGTCGACGAGCTGATCGGCCGCGGCGCGCTGACCGAGACGGAGACCGCGCCCAGCGGACGAGTGGGCCGCCCCGGGCGGGCCCTGGCCCTGAACGACCGGGGTCCCGCCGGCCTCGGCCTGGAGATAGGCGTCACCCATCTCGCCGCGTGCGTCGTGGACCTGAGCGGTGAACCCCGGGTGTGGCGCCGGGTGGAGCGGCCCAACGCGGGCCGGCCGGCCGGGCAGGTACTGGCGGAGGCCGCCGCGCTGGGCGCCGACGCGGAGTCCGAGGCCGCCGCACTCGGCCTGCGTGTCGAAGGCCGCGTCCTGGCCGTGCCGGGGGTGGTGCCGAACGCCCCGGGCGGACTGGTCGAGAACGCCCCCAACCTCGGCTGGCGGGCCGTCCGACCCGCAGACCACTGGCCCGACCCCGCCACCGTGCCCGAGCCGGAGAACGAGGCCAACCTCGGGGCGCTGGCCGAGCAGTGGCACCAGGGACACCCCGCCGAGACCTTCGTCCACGTCTCCGCCGAGGCGGGAATCGGCGCCGCACTGGTCATCGGCGGGCAGCTGTTCCGGGGCGCCCGCGGTTTCGCGGGCGAACTGGGTCACCTCCCCGTCCACCCGGAGGGCGCACCGTGTCCCTGCGGGGCACGCGGCTGCCTGGAGCAGTACGCGGGCGAAGCGGCCGTACTGCGCGAGGCCGGGCTGGAGGGCGCCGGCGACCCGGTGGCCCTGCTGGCCGAGCGTGCGGCCGCGGGGGACGCGGCGACCCTGCACGCCCTGGACCGCGCCGGCCGGGCCCTGGGCCTCGCCCTCGCCTCGGCGGTGAACCTCATCGACCCGGACGGCCTCGTTCTGGGTGGCGCCTACGCCGAGCTCGCCGACTGGCTCCTCCCGCCGGTACGCGCCGAACTCGCCGCCCGGGTCACCGTCCGGCCCTGGGCCCCGGAGGCGGTACGGCCCTCCGCCCTGGGGCGGCGCGGACCGGTGCTGGGCGCGGCATGGTCGACCGTCCGGCAGATCATCGCCGATCCCAGCCGCCTGCACCCCCTGGCCTCCCCTCCCTTCGGGGAGGGGAGCATTCAAAGTCCCAGTGCCAGCCGGTAGTACGCCTGGTTCCAGCGGAGATCGCGCCGGAACTGCTTCGGGGTGGTGGTCCCGTCGATGAGGGCGAGTTCCATGCGGAGCATCTCCGCCAGGTCGTCGAGGTGGTCGGAGGTGAGGGCGGTACTGAGGACGGTGTGGTGCGGTCCTCCGGCCGTCAGCCAGGATTCGGTGGAGGTCCGCAGGTCGGGGCGGGGCCGCCAGACCGCGCGGGCCACGGGCAGGGCAGGCAGGGGGTGGGGGGGTGCCACCACGTCGATGTCGTTGGCGATCAGGCGGAAGCGGTCGCCGAGGTCCGCGAGGCCGACCACCACGGCCGGACCGGGGGCCGCGTCGAACACCAGGCGCACCGGGTCCTCCCGCCCGCCGATGCCGAGGGGGTGGATCTCGCACCTCGGCCTGGAGGACGCGATGGTGGGACAGACTTCGAGCATGTGCGCGCCGAGGATGAGCTCGTTGCCGGGTGTCAGGTCGTAGGTGTAGTCCTCCATGAAGGAGGTGCCGCCAGGGAGGCCGGCGGCGGCGACCTTGAGGGCGCGCAGCAGGACGGCGGTCTTCCAGTCGCCCTCTCCTCCGAAGCCGTACCCCTGGGCCATGAGCCGCTGGACCGCGATGCCGGGCAGCTGGCGCAGTCCCCCCAGGTCCTCGAAGTTGGTGGTGAAGGCCCCGAAGCCGCCCGCTTCGAGGAAGGTCCGCAGGCCCACTTCGATGCGGGCCGCGTAACGGAGCGCGTCGTGCCGGTCGCCTCCCGGTCGCAGTTCCGGTGTCAGGTGGTAGAGGTCCTGGTAGGCCTCGATGACGGAAGCCACCTCGGTCTCGTCCGCGCTGTCGACGACCTGCACCAGGTCGTTGACGCCGTACGTGTTCACGGAGACGCCGAAGCGCAGCTGGGCCTCGACCTTGTCGCCCTCGGTGACGGCGACGTCGCGCATGTTGTCGCCGAAGCGGGCCACCTTGAGGGTGGCCAGTTCGGAGCGTGCGGCGGCCGCCCGCGCCCAGACCTCGACGCGTGCGGTCGTTCCCGGATCGGTGACGTGTCCGGCCACGGTCTTGCGGGGGACGCCGACACGGGCCTGGATGTGGGCGAACTCGCGGTCCCCGTGAGCGGCCTGGTTGAGGTTCATGAAGTCCATGTCGATGGTGTCCCACGGCAGGGCCACGTTCGACTGGGTGTGGAGGTGCAGCAAGGGCTTGCGCAGCGCGTCCAGTCCGGCGATCCACATCTTGGCCGGCGAGAACGTGTGCATCCAGGCGATGAGCCCGATGCACCGGTCGTCGGCGTTGGCGTCGAGGCACACCCGGCGGATGGCGTCGGCGTCGGTCAGTACCGGCTTCCACGCCACGCGCGCGGGGATGCCGGAGGCGTCGGCCAGTGCGTCGGCGAGCTGCCGCGACTGTTCGGCGACCTGCTTCAGCGTCTCCTCCCCGTACAGGCCCTGGCTGCCGGTGAGGAACCAGATCTCCTGGGCGGGGGACGTTCGGCTGGACACATGGACTCCTGAAGGTGACGTCCCGCGGCGGCGGGCGGGCGGGTGAGCGGGAAGGAAGGACGGGGTCAGCCCGCCGTGCGGGCCGTGTCGCGGATCCGCCTCAGGCGGTGCAGCGGGCCGCCGGCGGCGAAGTGGTCGTGCAGGAGCCGGTACTCGGCGAAGAGGGCGTCGTAGGCGTCGGCCCGGGAGGCGTCCGGCGTGTGGACGGCAGGCCGTCGGCGGCCCATGGCGGCGGTGGCCGTGCGCACGTCGGTGTGCGCGCCGGCGGCCACGGCGGCGTGGATGGCCGACCCGAGGGCGGGTCCCTGGTCGGACGCGGCCAGGGAGACGGGGCGGCGCAGCACGTCGGAGTAGATCTGCATCAGCAGTTCGTTCTTGGCCAGTCCGCCGGCGACGATGAACTCGTGCACCGGGACGCCGCCCTTCTCGAGGGCCTCCACGATGACGCGGGTGCCGAACGCGGTCGCCTCCAGCAGCGCACGGTAGACGTCCTCGGGACGGGTCGCGAGGGTGAGCCCGACGACGACTCCGGAGAGGTGGTGGTCGACGAGGACGGAGCGGTTGCCGTTCAGCCAGTCGAGGGCGACCAGTCCGTGGCCGCCGACCGGCTGCAGGGCGGCTTTCCGGGTCAGCAGGGTGTGCAGGTCCTCGCCGCGGTCGGCGGCCTCGGCGAGGTAGTCCGGCGGGACGCCCTGGTCCAGTACCCAGGCGAAGATGTCGCCGACCGCGCTCTGACCGGCCTCGTATCCGTAGGCTCCCTCGACGATCCCGCCGTCGACGACACCGCAGATGCCGGGGACGTCGGCGAGGACGGAGGCGTTCACGACGTGGCAGGTGGAAGTGCCCATGATGGCGAGCAGTTGACCGTCCTCGACGGCCTGGGCCGCCGCCGCGGTGACGTGGGCGTCGACGTTGCCCGCGGCAACGGCGATGCCGGGGCGCAGCCCCGTCCAGGCCGCCGCCTCCGTGCTGAGCGAGCCCACGCGTGAGCCCAGCGCGGAGAGGGGGAATTCGAGGCGGGTGCGTGCGAAGTCGGCGAACCGGGGGTTCAGCGCGGCCAGGTACTCCTCGCTCGGGTAGGCGCCGTCCTGGTGGATGCCCTTGTATCCGGCGGTGCAGGCGTTGCGGGACTCGGCTCCGGTGAGCTGCCACACGATCCAGTCGGCGGCCTCGATCCACCGCGCGCAGCTTTCGTAGACGAGCGGATCCTCCTCCAGGACCTGGAGGGCCTTCGCGAACTGCCATTCCGCGGAGATCCGGCCGCCGTAGCGGGTGATCCATCGTTCCCCGCGGGCGTGGGCGAGTTCGTTGATGCGGTCGGCATGGGGCTGGGCCGCGTGGTGCTTCCACAGTTTGGGCCACGCGTGCGGCCGTCCGGCGAGCTCCGTCTCGGCGAGGGGAGTCCCGTCGGCCAGCGTGGGCAGGACGGTGCAGGCGGTGAAGTCGGTGGCGATGCCGATCACGGCGGCAGGATCGACTCCGGCCGCCGCCACGGCCTCGGGGACGGCGTGACGCAGTACGTCCCGCCAGTCCTGCGGGTGTTGCAGGGCCCAGTCCGGCGGCAGTTGCGCACCGCCGTGCGGCAGGTGCCGGTCGATGACGCCGTGCCGGTAGGCGTGGACCGCCGCGGCCAGCTCCTGACCGTCGCGGACCCGCACCACTACGGCGCGGCCCGACAGGGTGCCGAAGTCCACGCCGACCGTGTACTGCTCCGATTCCCCGGAAGGCGGGGTGGGCGCGGGGGGATGGGGTGACGTCAACGGAGTGCCTTTCGAAGGAGCCGTGGGGTTGATGGGCGGGCGGGGCGGGGCGGGGCGGCGGGAGGCGGCGCGGCCCGGCCGGCTCGGCCGGAGATACCGCCCCGGCAGTACCGGCGCTCGGAACTGGCCGCTGCCCTCGCAGTGTGAGCGCTAACAATGTCGATACGCAAGAGCTCTGCGTCGATCACGTGGGGAGCGCCCCCGGCGTCGCGGCCTCCGTATACGGGGGATACGGAGGCCCGACTCGATCTGGCGTCGAACCGGCGGTGGTTGACGCGTCCGTCGGGAGGCGGAGACGGCGCTCTCGCGAACGGGTGGAGTCGGCCTCGTTGCCGCACACGTGGCGCGGTAACGGACAGGTAACACGGACAAGGGGGTTGAGAACCAGGCTTGTTAACGCTCACAATGCGACGGCGCCCCCTCCCGAGGGCATCCGCCCAAGGGCATCCGCCCAAGGGCATCCGCCTCCTGTCGACCCCGGCTCCGAGCTCGGCTCCGACCCCGCCCCGCCCCCGCCCCCGCCCCTGCCCCCGGCACAGCCGGGCGCCGGCCGCGCGGAGCTCTTCCGTACCTCCGAAAGGACACCCGTCATGGCTCGCAGAGCAGCTCTCGTCCTCACCGCCGCCCTCCTCGCCTCCTCGGCGCTGACCGCCTGCTCGACCGAGGGCCCCGCCTCCGGCCCGGCTTCCGGGGCCAAGGCGCACTCCGGCGGCACGATCACCATGGGCTTCGCCCAGGTCGGCGCCGAGAGCGGTTGGCGCACCGCCAACACCAAGTCCGTCCAGGAGGCGGCGAAGAAGGCCGGGATCGAGCTCAAGTTCTCCGACGCGCAGCAGAAGCAGGAGAACCAGATCAAGGCGATCCGCACCTTCATCCAGCAGCGGGTGGATGTGATCGCCTTCTCGCCGGTCGTGGAGTCCGGCTGGGACACGGTGCTGAAGGAGGCCAAGGACGCGGGGATCCCGGTCATCCTCACCGACCGCGCCGTGGACACCAAGGACACCTCCCTCTACAAGACCTTCCTCGGCTCGGACTTCGTCAAGGAGGGCAAGTCCGCGGGCGAGTGGCTGACCGGCGCGTACGCCAACGAGCAGGGTCCGGTCAACATCGTCGAGCTCCAGGGCACCACGGGCTCCGCCCCCGCCAACGACCGCAAGGCCGGCTTCGCGGAGGCCATCCGCAGCGACGGCAAGTTCAAGATCGTGGCCTCGCAGTCGGGCGACTTCACCCGGGCCAAGGGCAAGGAGGTCATGCAGGCGTTCCTGAAGTCGCAGAAGGACATCGACGTCCTCTACGCCCACAACGACGACATGGCGCTCGGAGCCATCCAGGCCATCGAGGAGTCCGGCAAGAAGCCCGGTACGGACATCAAGGTGATCTCGGTGGACGGAATCAAGGACGCCTTCGTCGCGATGACCGAGGGCAAGATCAACGTCGTGGTGGAGTGCAACCCTCTGCTCGGCGACCAGCTGATGGAGCTGGCCAAGAAGGTCGTCGCAGGGGAGAGCGTGCCGACCCGGGTCGAGACCCAGGAGGGTGTCTTCCCGCAGGACAAGGCCGCGGCCGCACTGCCTTCCCGAAACTACTGACGCGGCCGGCGGGTGCCGCGGGAGGCCCGCCCCGGGTCCTCCTCAGGATCCGGCGGGGGCCCGCGATCCCCGGCACCGCCAGCCCGCTCCACCACCCCATCCACGAGAGGAGGGCGGATGGCATCCCCGTCCACCCCGCGCCCCACGGACGCCGGCGACCCGCGGCCGGTCCTGGAAGCCCAGGGCATCCGCAAGCAGTTCCCGGGCGTGCTCGCCCTCGACGGAGTCGCCCTGCGGCTCTTCCCCGGTGAGGTGCACGCCCTGATGGGCGAGAACGGCGCCGGGAAGTCCACCTTGATCAAGGTGCTCACCGGTGTCCACCCCGCCGACGGCGGCACCATCCTCGTCGACGGCCGGCCCCACGCGTTCGCGGACCCCCTCCAGGCCCAGCGGGCCGGGATCAGCACCGTCTACCAGGAGGTCAACCTCTGCCCGAACATCTCGGTAGCCGAGAACATCCTCATCGGGCGCGAACCGCGCCGGTTCGGCCTCATCCACTGGTCCGCGCTGCGGCGGCGGGCGGCGGCGCTGCTGACGGAGCTGGACCTCGACCTGGACGTCACCGGTCTGCTCGGTTCGCACTCCCTGGCCGTTCAGCAACTGGTCGCCATCGTCCGGGCGGTGGACGTCTCGGCGAGGGTGCTGGTGCTGGACGAACCCACCTCCAGCCTGGACCGCGAGGAGGTCGCCCAGCTCTTCGCGCTGGTGCGGCGCCTGCGTGACCGTGGTGTGGCCATCCTGTTCGTCACGCACTTCCTCGACCAGGTGTTCGACATCTGTGACCGCGTCACCATCCTGCGCAACGGCCGGCTGGAAGGCGAGTACCCCATCGGGGAACTCACTCCGGTGACGCTGGTGCAGCGCATGATCGGCGGAGAGCTGGCCACCCTCGACCAGCTGTCCGACCGTGCGCGCGAGGAAGCGGCCGAACGGGCGGCCCGTGAGCCGTTCCTCCAGGCGCGACGACTGACCCGAGCGGGCTCGATCGAGCCGTACGACCTCGACATCCATGCCGGTGAGGTCATCGGACTGGCCGGGCTCCTGGGCTCGGGCCGCACCGAGGTGGCGCGTCTGCTGTTCGGAGCGGACAGCGCGGACGCGGGTGAGGTGAGCATCGAGGGCAGGACGGTACTCCTGCGCACCCCGCGCCACGCCATCGCCCGGGGCATCGCCTTCTGCTCCGAGAACCGCAAGTCCGAAGGACTGGTGGGCGAGCTCACGGTCCGCGAGAACATCGTCCTCGCCCTGCAGGCCGCCCGCGGCTGGACCAGGCCGCTGACCCGGGCGAAACAGGACGAACTGGCACGGCGCTGGATCGGAGCCCTGGACATCCGCCCCGCCGACCCCGAAGCGCAGGTGCGCCACCTCAGCGGAGGCAACCAGCAGAAGGTGCTCCTCGCGCGGTGGCTGCTGACCGCACCCCGGCTCCTGATCCTCGACGAACCCACCCGCGGCATCGACATCGGGGCCAAGGCGGAGATCCAGAAACTCGTGGCCCGCCAGGCGGGCGAAGGCACCGCCGTGCTGTTCATCTCGGCGGAACTCGACGAGGTCCTGCGCCTGAGCCACCGCATCGCCGTGCTCCGCGACCACCGGATGGTGGCCACCCTCACGAACGACGGCACCGTCACGCCCGAACGCATCCTCACGACCATCGCCACCGGAGCGGACTCATGACCACCCAGCCTGCCGAGCCCAAGGCGGTCGGCGGAACCGGCAGACGCCTGGCGGGCCACCGCCTGCTGTGGCCCACGCTCATCCTGCTCGCGCTGCTCCTCGGCAACCTCGCGTTCCACCACGACTTCTTCTCCGTCCGCGTACGCGACGGCCACCTCTACGGCAGCCTCATCGACATCCTCCAGTTCGGCGCGCCCCTCACCCTCGTGGCGCTCGGCATGACCCTCGTCATCGCCACCCGGGGCATCGACCTCTCCGTGGGTTCGACCGTCGCCATCGCCGGCGCCCTCGCCTGCGGGCACATCTCCACCGCCGCACGTCCCGGCAGCGTCGCCACCGTGCTCGCAGCGGTCGCCCTCGCGCTCGGCGTCGCCCTGGTACTGGGCCTCGCCAACGGATTCCTGGTGTCAGGGCTGGGGGTGCAGCCCATCGTGGCCACCTTGATCCTCATGGTGGCCGGCCGCGGCGTCGCCCAGCTGATCACCGGCGGCCAGATCATCACGGTGACCAGCGCCCCCTACAAGATGATCGGGGGCGGCTACTGGCTGACCCTCCCGTTCGCCGTCCTCCTGGCCACCGCCCTCGTCGCGCTCACCGGTTTCGTCACCCGTCGCAGCGCACTCGGCATGCTGATCGAGTCCGTGGGCGGCAACCCCGCCGCCAGCCGCCTGGTCGGCATCCGCGCCGGCGGGCTGCTCGCCCTCGTCTACGTCTTCAGCGCGCTGTGCGCCGCGGTCGCGGGGCTGATGATCAGCTCGAACGTCTCCAGCGCCGACGGCAACAACGCCGGCCTGTGGATCGAACTCGACGCGATCCTCGCCGTGGTCGTCGGCGGCACCGCCCTGACCGGAGGACGCTTCTCCCTCGGCGGCACCGTCCTGGGCGCCCTGATCATCCAGACCCTGTCCACCACCGTGTACACCCTCGGCGTCCCACCCGAGACCACCCTCGTCTTCAAGGCATTCGTCGTCATCGTCGTCTGCCTCGTCCAGTCCCCGGTCTTCCGGGCCAAGGTCCTGCGTCGCCGCAGGGCAACCACCCCCCGATCCCACACCACGCCGGGCGCCGCCCCGCAGCAGCAGGAGGTACGCGCATGAGTACCGGTATCGCGAACGCCGCCGCTGGGCTCACCCGCCCCCTCGCGACCGTTTCCCCGCGCACCCGCACCCGTATCCCACTGATCGTCACGGCCGTCCTGCTGGTCGTCATGTTCACCGTCGGGTCGGTGCGCTACGACGGCTTCCTCTCCACGCAGGTCGTGCTGAACCTGCTGATCGACAACGGATTCCTCCTGGTCGTCGCGGTCGGGGCGACTTTCGTCATCCTCACCGGCGGCATCGATCTGTCCGTCGGCTCCATGGTGGCCCTGTCGACCACGCTCACCGCCTGGCTGGTCGAGTCGCACGGCTGGCCCCTGGCCGCCGTCATCCCACTGGTCCTGCTGGTCGGCGCCGTGAGCGGGACGTTCATGGGCTGGATCATCCACACCTTCGAGATCCAGCCGTTCATCGTCACCCTGGCCGGCATGTTCCTCGCCCGCGGTCTCTGCTACACCATCAGCACCGAATCCATCACGATCAACGACCCCACGACGTCGGGAATCGCGCAGACCCGGCTGTACGGCCCGGGAGGACTGTTCGTCTCGATCCCGGTGGTCATCGCCCTGGCCGTGCTGCTGGTCGCCTTCGTCGTACTGCACCACACGGGCTTCGGCCGCAACGTGTACGCGCTGGGCGGCAATGAGGCATCCGCACGCCTGATGGGTCTTCCCGTGGGTTCCACCAAGATCGCCGTGTACGCCGTCAGCGGCCTGTGCTCCGCACTCGGCGGCCTGCTGCTGACCTTCTACATGCTCTCCGGCTACGCCCTCCACGCCATGGGCATGGAACTCGACGCGATCGCCGCCACCGTGATCGGCGGCACCCTGCTGACCGGAGGCTCCGGCTTCGTCCTGGGAACCGCCCTCGGCGTGCTCGTCCTCGGCATGATCCAGACGGTCGTCAACTTCCAGGGCACGCTCAGCTCCTGGTGGACCCGGATCGTCATCGGGACCCTGCTGCTCGTGTTCATCGTGCTGCAACGTCTGATGAGCGGCCGCCGGCCCGCCGCCGACTGACTCCGGCTCCGCAGTCCGTCAGCCCGTTCCGCCGCCGCTCCCGGGTGGGGGTCAGTCGCCGGGGGGAGCGATCCTGCGGGCCGTACTGGCGCGCACGATGAGCTCGGGCGCCACCACCAGGTGCGTCGGCTCGTCGGTCCGGCCTTCGATGTGGTCCAGGAGCAAGCCGATGCTGTCGCGGCCGAGCGAGGCGAAGTCCTGACGGATCGTCGTCAGCGGAGGCGGGAAGAACTCCGCCTCGGGGATGTCGTCGAAGCCGGCCACCGCCACGTCCTCCGGCGTGCGCAGGCCCGCTTCCCGCAAGGCCCTCAGGACACCGAGGGCCATCTGGTCGTTGGCGACGAACACCGCGGTGAGACCCGCTTCCTGCCCTCGTGTCGCCCGTACCCGGCCCGCGAGCTGCTGGCCGGCGTGGTATCCCGACAGTGGACTCCAGTCGCCGCGCAGCAGGGGCGGCACCTCGGCGCCGGCGTCGCGCAGCGCCTCCTCCCACCCCTGCGTGCGGGCCTCGCTCTCGAGCCAGTCGGGAGGGCCTGCGACATGCCACACGGTGGAGTGGCCCGAGGCGAGGAGATGTTCCGTGATCAGGCGGGCGCCGAGGTTCTGGTCCAGCGACACCCCCGGCAGGTCCAGCGTGTGGCCGCCTTCCACGGTGACCACCGGGCACGGTGCCTCCAATGCCGCCAGGGCTCTGACCGCGGCGCGCTGGGGAGTGACGGCGACGATCCCCTCCACGCCCCACCCGGCGAGGTGCTGCATGGCTTCGGCGAGGGCCGTCTGCGTGGCCGTACGAAGCGTGACGGCGGACGTCAGGTAGCCCCGGTCCCGAGCCGCCTCCTGCACTCCCGCCACGGTGCTGGCGGGACCGTGCAGAGTGGTGTTCACCGCGATGACGCCCAGCGTGTGGGTCCGGCGAGTGGCCAGAGCGCGGGCCGCCGAGTTGCGGCGGTAACCCAGCTGCTCGATGACCTGCGTCACCGCGGCCCGGGTCTTGGCGCTGACGTTCGGGTGGTCGCTGAGCACTCGTGAAACGGTCTGATGGGACACGCCGGCGACGCGCGCGACGTCCGTCATCGTGGGCGCGCGCGAGACGTCTGGGAGCTGGGTCAACTCTCTTCCCTTCCTCATCGAGCGGCCTTCCCCTCAAGGTATCGAACCCGGCGCGGCCCGCCACGTCCCGGACCGGCCGGAGATTGTCGACCAGCGATCGTTGTTGGCGTTCACATTATGCAGCGTTCCCAGTGGGATCCGGGGGGCAATCCTCTCGCATCTCTTGAGTTTGGCAGGTGTTAGCGCTCACAATTCTGGGGGGTTGCCGCCCTGGCAGGGCGACCGCGATGCCTGCTGTGCGGCCCCCTGTCGGTCCAGCCCACTCGTGGGCGGCTGCGGGGCCTGCCGGACGCCGGTCCAGGGAAACCGCCGCCCATGTCGGAGAGACGGTGAGAGTGTAGTGAGCGAGACGAGCCTCAAGGACCTCCGTCGCGAGGTGCTCGCGGCCAACCTGCGTATCCCGGAGGCCGGGCTGGCCACCCTCACCTGGGGAAACGTCAGCGGAGTGGATCGGGACGCCGGCGTCTTCGTCATCAAGCCGTCCGGGGTCTCCTACGCCGACCTCACCGAGGAGGACCTGGTGGTGGTGGCGCTGGAGGACGGGCGGGTCGTCGACGGGCACCTCAGGCCGTCCACCGACACCGAAACCCACCGGTGCCTCTACCGGGCCTTCCCCTCCATCGGCGGCGTCACCCACACGCACTCGGCGCATGCGGTCGCCTTCGCCCAGGCGCGCCGCCCGATCCCGGTCCTCGGCACGACACACGCCGACACCTTCAACGGGCCCGTCCCCGTGACGGCGGACCTCACCGCCGAGCAGTGCGCCAAGGACTACGAGTACAACACCGGACAGGTGATCGTCGCCCGGCTGGACGGCGACCCCCGTCGGGCCGACGAGGTCCCCGGAGCGCTCGTCTCACGACACGGCCCCTTCACCTGGGGCGCCACCGCGAAGGCTGCGCTGGAGAACGCCATCGTCTGCGAGGCCGTGGCGGAGATGGCGCTGCACACGCTGGCGCTGGGGTCCCGCCTCGGGAGCACCTCCGAGCCGCCGAGGCATCTGCTGGAGCGGCACTTCACCCGCAAGCACGGACCGGACGCCTACTACGGAAACGTCCCTCACGCCCCGGGCAACTGAGGCCGCGCAGCCCCGGGACGACACACGCGTCGTGCCGGGGCGGCGCCCAGGGGATCTACACGGTGGGGGCCGGACGGTGAAGGCGGGTCGGCCGGGGCTCGCCGCACCACGGCGGCGGCCCGGGACCAGCGGCGACGGCCCGGGCCGCACGGATAGGTGGGACTTCAGTGGTTCAGGTGCGGTTCCAGCGCTGGTTGCTGCCGTTCGAGCAGGAGTAGAGCTGGACCGGGGTGCCGTTGGCGGTGCCGTTGCCGGCGGCGTCGAGGCAGAGGCCGGACTGGACCCCGACGATGGATCCGTCGGAGTTCAGGCGCCATTTCTGGTTGTCACCGCCCCAGCAGCTGTAGATCTGGACTTTGACGCCGTTGCCGGCGCCGGCGGCGTCCAGGCACTTGTTGCCGTAGACCCTGAGCTCGCCTCCGGCGGTGTACGACCACTGCTGGTTGACGCGGTTGTTGCAGTCCCACAGGTTGACCTGGGTGCCGTCGGCGGTGCCGGCACCGGGCACGTCCAGGCAGCGTCCCGACCCGACGCCCTTGATCTGTCCGGAACCGGGCGAAGGGGTCGGAGTGGGGGTGGAGGAGCCGGCGTTGAGTGCGCCCAGCACGGAGGTGTAGGCGGGCTTCTTGCTGCCGTTGCCGTCGAACAGCAGCGGCGACTGCTCCGATCGCCAGGAGTCGGTGTCGCGTACACCCCAGACGGTGATGCCGAGACAGCGCGGGACGGCCAGGCAGTCGTTGGTCACGCCGGCGTAGGTCGTGGCCGATGCGCCCTGGATGTCGAGTTCGGTGACGGCCACGTCGACGCCGAGGGCGGCGAAGCTCTGCAGGGTGGTGCGGAAGTTGCTGTTGTAGGGGCTGTCGTTGTTGAAGTGCGACTGGAAGCCCACGCAGTCGATCGGCACGCCGCGCTGCTTGAAGTCGCGGACCATGGCGTACACGGCCTGGGTCTTGGCCCAGGTCCAGTTCTCGATGTTGTAGTCGTTGTAGCAGAGCTTGGCGGCCGGGTCGGCGGCGCGCGCGGTGCGGAACGCGACCTCGATCCAGTCATTGCCGGTCCGCTGCAGGTTGGAGTCGCGCCGGGCTCCCGAACTGCCGTCGGCGAAGGCCTCGTTCACCACGTCCCACTGGGCGATCCTGCCCTTGTAGTGGGCCATGACGCCGTTGATGTGATTGGTCATCGCCTGGCGCAGGGCGCCGCCGCCGAGGTTCTGCATCCAGCCGGGCTGCTGGGAGTGCCAGGCCAGGGTGTGGCCGCGTACCTGCTTGCCGTTCTGCACCGCCCAGTTGTGGACGCGGTCACCGGCGGCGAAGTTGAACTGGCCCTGCTGGGGCTCGGTGGCGTCGATCTTCATTTCGTTCTCGGGCGTCACCGAATTGAACTCGCGGCCCGCGATCGTCGTGTACGCCGAGTCGCCGAGCCTGCCCGAGGCGATGGCCGTGCCGAAGTAGCGGCCGCTCTGTGCCGCCGCGCCACCGAGCGTGCTCTCGGCGGCCTGTGAGGTCAGCGGCGCCACCAGCGCGACGGCCGAACCGAGGACGCCGACGACCAGGGCCGTACGAAGACCGCCGATTTTCCGGCGGCCGGTGGGCGGGGGAACGGCATGTGAGCCCATGAAAGAGCCTCCAGGACAGAAAGACGAAAGGATTGGAGCGCGGCAGAGTGAATCCGCGTGAATGACGCCCGCGTCCGGCGAAAAAGGACGCTCACCACCGGGACGGAAAAGTCGAGGGCCGGCACCCTGGTGCCCGGACACGGAAAGGCGGACCACCTCGGGCCTCAGTCTGGAAACCCTGCCGAAACAAGTCAAGAGTTTCGAAAGGGTTTCGAGAATCGCGCCTCTCGGCAGCCTGATTTCCGCTTTCCGAATGAGTCATCGCCATCGAAAGTATTTCGATGGCGATGACTCATTGATCATCCGTGGTTTCGTAGCAGCCCGTTGAACTCCAGCGCGGGATCGGCGTTCCGGACGAGTGACGTGGCCTGTTCCGGCCACCACACCCCGGCCGGGGGATCGACGACGCCGTACTCCGGGTCGATGGTGCCGCCCGGGATGCTGCGGTTGCACTGGCCGTCGGACTGGCCGACGGTCTTGGTCCAGAGGTAGGCGTCGACGAGCGCGACACGGGTGTTCGCGGTCGGCCGCGCGCCGATGCCGCGACCGGGAGCGTTGCACCAGGTCTGCGGGTCGCCGCTGTACTTGCCTGCGGGCGGGGTCCAGGCGCCCCGGCCGTTGCGGCTGGTGTCGACGACGAGGTGGGTGAGCTCCTGCGCGGGCGGCGCGCCGACGTGCTGCTGGAACCACCGGTCGGTCCAGTGCCACGTGGACGGGTCGTCCACGTTCACGGAGTTCCCCGGCTGCCCGTCGTTCGGTGCTGAAGGGGAGTAGTACTGGCTCGCGCACCACTCGGGGTGCCCCTTGGCCCGGTCCGGGCCCTTGGTGGCGAACCAGAGGCACTGGGAGACCCAGGTGCCGTAATGGGTGGACAGGTCCGTGGCGAGATAGTTGGAGACGTTCAGCGAGAAGCCCTGGGTGCGGGCGACACCGGCCTGGAGGAGGCGTTGTGCGATGTCGCCGACGCTGCGCCAGTGGCTGTTGCCGGCGTCCAGGTAGACGACGCTGTTCGGCTGCCGCTCCAGGACGTCGATCGCGTGGTTGAGGTCGGCGAGGCGTCCGGTGGTGATCGCGCCGGTGGGGTCGCTGCCGGGACCGCAGTCGGAGGGGAGGTTGGCCAGCCCGTCCGGTTCGAGGACGACGACGGCCTTGCTGCGGCCGAGCCCCCGGGCGAAGGCACTGATCCAGGCCTGGTACTCGGCGTCCGACCGCGCACCGCCGGAGGAGTACTGGGAGCAGTCGCGCAGCGGGATGTTGTAGGCCACCAGGACGGGCACCGTCAGGGTTCGCTCGGCGCGGCGTACCAGGTCGCGTACGCGGGACTCGACCTGCTGCGGGGTGCCGTCGGTGAACCAGGCGGCCTGCGGCCAACTGGCCAGCTTCGCCATGGAAGCGGCGCCCTCGAAGTCCCCCTGGAGCAGATCGGTGACGGCCTGGCGGGCCGCGTCACCGTCGGGATCGACGTAGAAGCGGGTGTTCGTGGGGAGTGTGTGGGAGGCCGGCGGGGAGCTCGCCTCGGCGGGGGCCGGGGCGACGGCGCCGAGGAGCAGCGTGAGTGCGCCGGCTGCCAGGACCAATCGGTGCAGGGGTGTGCGCACGGGATTCCTCCGGAGGGGTTCGGCCTGCGGCGAGCGGGGAGGGAGGTCAGTAGCCGTAGATCATCTTGTAGGCGACCTCCGGCAGGAACTGCCCGGCCGAGGAGCCGGCCCCGACGCCGCAGTTGCCGTCGGACTCGCCGGGGAGCTTGATCCACAACAGCATCTCGGCGCCGCCTCCGCCGCGCCGGCTCGGAGTACCGATCCGGCGGCCCGGCGGGTTGCACCACTGGCCGTCGGAGCCGTTGCCGTTGCGGCTGGTGTCGACGACGAAGGGCTTGGTGTAGCCGTAGGAGCCCAGGGCGGAGTTGACCGCGTTGCCGTAGGAGGTGTTCTGCTCGGTGGTGAAGTAGTTGGAGACGTTCAGCACGAACCCGCGTGCCCCGCTGACACCGGCGGCGGCGAGCTGGCGCGCCATGGTCGAGGCATCGATCCAGCCGGGGTTCCCGGCGTCGAGGTAGACCCAGGTGCTGGGTGCCTTGGCCTGGAACTGGGCGATGGCGTTCTTCAGCATCGCGTTGCGCTCGGCGATCTGATCGGGCGTCATGCAGCTCTCGTGGCCGAGCGCGTCGGGTTCGAGGACGACGACGGCCGGGCGGTTGCCGATGCCACTGGCGAAGGCGGCGATCCAGGCGTCGTACGCGGCGCGGCTCCCGGCGCCGCCGCCGGAGTGGCCGGCGCAGATGTCCCGGTTGGGGATGTTGTACGCGACCAGGATCGGCAGCTTGTCGTAGGAATCCGCGCGGCCGACGTAGGCGCCGGCGGCCGTGCCGATGTCACCGCTCCAGTTGCCGAACCAGCGGGCCGCCGGGGTGCCGGCGATGGACGTCCGGATCGCCGGCGCCCGCCCGTCGCCGGGGTTCGCGTTGGCCCACCGCAGGGCGGAGTTGTCGGGGTCGGCGTAGAAGCCGCTGGTCATGGTGGTCGGGTCGGCGGCGTACGCCGGGCCGGCCTCGATCAGGGCGAAACCGGCGGTGAGGACACCGGCCAGCAGGGCCGATGCGGCTCGGACGGACTTGCGCATGATGCTTCCTCCGAGAGGTGGGGAAGGTGTGGAAGCGCTTCCAGTTTTGGGACCGGCAAGGACCGCGCCTGTTGGGATGATTGGGTTCGTCGTCAAGGCGTGTCAAGAGGTTGAACGCGAAACTGCTGCCGTCGCCGTCATGGCGTGATTGGTTGGAAGCGCTACCGAATCGAGACCGAGTGCGGGACCCGTACGCAGGCCCTGAGCCGGAGCCGTGCGTGGAATCATGGCCGCTGTTCGCCGTCCGCGTGAGCACGAGGAGCAGTTCTCCCATGGAACCGTCACCCAAGCGCATGCCGACCCTCGACGAGGTGGCCGCGCGAGCCGGTGTTTCGCGCACGGCGGCCTCCCGTGTGATCAACAACGCCCCGCACGTGAGCCGCGCCAAGCGGGAGGCGGTCCAACGGGCCGTGCGCGAGCTGGGCTTCGTGCCCAATCCGACCGCGCAGGCGCTGGCGACCCGCAAGGTCGGAGCGGTGGTGCTGGCAGTCTCCAGCGACGAGCCGGGCCTGTTCGCCGACCCGTTCTTCGCGGAGGTCGTCGTCGGCGTCAGCGCGGCGCTGGAGCAGACCGACCTCGAACTGGTCCTGGTACTGGCCAACACCCCTCGCGGACGGGAGAGGTTCGAGCGGTTGCTGCGCTCCCGTCGGGCCGACGGCGTCATGCTGATGGCGCTGCGCGGCGACGATCCCCTGGGACGGCTGTGCGAGGAGGCCGGCCTCCCCGTCGTCTTCGGCGGACTCCCGCTCACCGGGGAGCCCACGTGGTACGTCGACGCCGACAACCGGGGTGGTGCCCGGCTGGCCGCCGAGCACTTCGCGCGCACGGGCCGCCGACGGCCCGTCATGATCACCGGGCAGGTGGACGCCAGGGCCTCCGTCGCGCGGGAGCAAGGGTTCACCGACGGTCTGACCCTCTCGGGCCTGCCGCTGCTCGGGGTCGAGCCCGGACAGTTCACCGAGGACGGCGGCGCCGGGGCGATGGAGCGACTGCTCCGGGCGCACCCCGAACCCGACGCGGTGTTCGCGGCCTCCGACGCGATGGCCATCGGCGCCCTGCGCACCCTGCGGGAACGGGGGCTGCGGGTGCCCGAGGACGTCGCGGTGATCGGCTTCGACGACCTCGCGAGCGCCCGGCACACCAGCCCGCCGCTGACCACGGTCCACCAGCCGGTGCGGGCTCTGGGACAGGAGATGGCCAGGATGCTTATCCGCGCCATCGAAGGACACCGCCCCAGCCCGCTGATCCTCCCGACCCGCCTGACCGTCCGCGGGTCCGCCCCTGATCCGCCCGTGCCGACCTGACCGGCGGGCGGGACCGGCGGCCTGGCCGCCCGATCACCGACACCGGCGTCCCGGCGGTTCCCGGCGGCTCGGGTAAGTGATTTCGAACCACGTGAAGTGCGCCTGGCCGGCGGAGGGGCGGCCGTTGGAGCTGGCGTAGAGGCCGAGCTGGACGCTGGTGAACAGCGGGACGAGGAAAGTGGCTTCGACGGTTGTCAGGTCCTGCCAGGTGCCGCCGGGTGCCGCGTGGGCGAAGGTGTGGCTGAAGCCCCGGATGCGGACCCCCAGGCGAAGGGGACCCGGGGGGACGGGAGTTCGGGCCAGGACCTCGGGCCCGCGGCGGAGGCTGAGTCCTTCCGTCGTACGGAGGAAGAGGAGATGGGTGTCGTCGTCGAGGACCACGGCGAGGCCCGCCTCTTCGTTCGGTGCGGCGGGGGTGAAGTGCAGTTCGGTGGAGACGTCGCAGTCGGGCTGTTCCTGGGGGCGGGCCAGGAGGGACGGGGTGGTGCGTTCGCCGAGGCGTTCGGGGCGGAGCCGGAGGCGCAGTCCGTCGCCGGTGGTCCAGAACCGCGCGCGCGGGGTGCGCAGGGTGCTCCACTCGGCGGAGAGGGTGGCGAAGCCGTCGTGGAGCGGGCGGCGGAGGCCGGTGTGGACGACGGGGGCGAAGACCGGCCAGCCCTCCTCCCAGGTGATCCGGCTGAGGAAGGTCTCGCGGCCGAGGGCGGAGCCCGGGCGGACGCCCAGGAGGACGGCCCGCCATTCGCCGTCCGGGGTCTGGACGAGGTCGGCGTGACCGGTACAGGTGACGGGGCCCTGGGCGGGCGCTAGCACCGGGTTGCCGGGGGCGCCCTCGTACGGGCCGGTCACGTGGCCGGCGCGGGCGGCCACCACACTGTGGTCCACATCGGTGCCGCCCTCGGCGGTGAGCAGGAGACAGGTGCCGTCGATCCTGTAGAGGTGCGGGGCTTCCGACCACCGCGCGCCGGGGTGGCTTCCCGACCACAGGACGTGCTCCGGTCCCGTGAGCCGTCGTTCGCTGGGAAGGTATTCGCGCATCCAGATCTCGGTGCGGCCTGCGCCCTCGTCCACCACGCGGGCGGCGGTGAACCAGGCCCGGCCGTCGCCGTCGCCGCCGTTGCCGTCCGGCTGGTCGTCGAAGAACAGCGACGGGTCGAAACCCTCGCCGTCCAGCCACTGCGGCTCCGACCACGGCCCCGCCGGATCGGTCGCCGTGACGACGAAATGGCCGGGGCCGTCCATCAGCGTGCAGACGAGATGGAAGACCCCGTCGTGGTACCGGATCGTCGGTGCGAACAGACCCCGTGACGGCTCGCACCCGTCGAGGTCGAGCTGGGACTCCCGGTCGAGGGCGGAGCCGATGCGCCGCCAGTTCACGAGATCGCGGCTGTGGAACACGGGAAGGCCCGGGAACCATTCGAAGCTGGACGTCACCAGGTAGTAGTCCGCCCCCACGCGGCAGATGGACGGGTCGGGCCGGAACCCGGGCAGCACGGGATCACCGGAGACGGGATCATCGAACAACGTGGTCATGGAACCGGCACGATCTCGACCGGCACGGACAGCACCCGGTCGGCCGCCGGGTGACGTACCGGGCCCTCCAGGGTGAAGGAGCCCTGCAGCGGAAGATCGCCGCTGGACCGTCCGACGGCCACGCCCATCTCCCCGGGCTCCACTCTCCTGCGCAGGTCGAGCCCGGTGAAGGAGGTCCGGTCGGCGTGGACGGAGAAGGTGATCCGGGCGGCCGCTCCCGGCCGCAGCTCGACCCTGGCGAATCCCGCGAGCCACCGTTGCGGCCGGACGACGGACGCCACGGGGTCGGAGAGGTAGAGCTGGACCACCTCGGTCCCGGCCACCTCGCCGACGTTGCGTACGGTGACCGAAACGGCGACGGCCCCGTCCGTCGCGGCGACGGGATCCACCGAGAGTTCCGAGCAGGTGAAGCTGGTCCAGCTCAGCCCGTGTCCGAAGGGGAACAGCGGGGTCGGGTCCACCGAGCTCCAGTCGGTGTGCCCGCCGAGCCTGGCGTGCAGGTAGGTGCCCGGCTGCCCGCCGACCCGGCGGGGGATGGAGACGGGCAGCCGACCGGACGGCTCGGCGGCCCCGCTGATGACCCGGGCCAGCGCCGTCCCGCCCTCCTCGCCGGGGAAGAAGACCTGCACCACGGCCGAGGCGCGCTCCGCCAGGGTGCCGAGCGCGTAGGGCCGTCCGGAGACGAGGACCAGGACGGTCGGCACCCCCGAGTCCAGGACGGCGCAGGCGAGTGCGGCCTGGTCGCCGGGCAGTTCGAGGGTCTCGGCGTCGCAGCCCTCCCCGGAGGTGCCCCGGCCGAACATGCCGGCCCGGTCCCCGAGCACCAGCACGTTCACGTCCGGATCCTCTTCGGTGACCGTGAACCCGGCAGCGGTCAGCGCCTCGCCGAGCGTCGGGATCTCCAGCCCGGGGTCGCCGGGCAGCGCGACGTGATTGGGGAAGGAGTAGCAGCCGAGGAAGGACCGGGGGTCGTCGGCGTACGGCCCGCTGATCGCGACCCGGCACGGCCGCAGCGGCAGGATGCCGTCGTTGGCGAGCAGCACGGTGGACCGTTCGGCCAGGAGCCTGGCCAGCGCCCGGTTCTCCGGCGGGTCGAGGTCGACCGGCTCGGGCTCGACGGGTTCCCAGCCGGGGTCGAGCAGGCCGAGCTCGGCCTTCTGCAGCAGGACCCGTTCCGCGGCCCGGTCGATGAACTCCTCGGACAGGCTTCCCGACCGCACGAGTTCGGTGAGCGGCTCGCCGTAGCAGCGGGCCGTGGGCAGCTCGACGTCGATTCCGGCGGTCAGCGCCAGGGCGCCGGCCGCGCCGGGCGATCCGGTGACCCCGTGCCGGGTCTCCAGGAAGGAGACGGCGTAGTAGTCGGCGACCACCACCCCGGTGAAACCGAGTTCACCCCTGAGCAGCTCGGTCAGCAGCCGTTCGTCGGCTGCCACCGGGACGCCGTCCACGTCGGTGTAGCTGTTCATCACCGACCGGGCACCTCCCTCGCGCAGTGCCCGTACGAAAGGCTCGACCAGTACGTCCCTGAATTCGCGCGGCCCCGAGGAGACGGGGGCCATGTTCCGGCCGCCGCGCGAGGCCGAGTACCCGGCGAAGTGCTTGAGGGTCGCCACGATCCCGGCGCCCTCCAAGCCCTGCACGTAAGCCGTGCCGATCGCCCCGACGAGGTAGGGGTCCTCGCCGATGCATTCCTCGGTCCTGCCCCACCGGTAGTCGCGGACGACGTCGAGCACCGGAGCCAGCCCTTGGTGGACGCCGACGCGCCGCATCCCCGCGCCGATGGCGGCGGCCATCTCGCGCACGAGCCCGGGATCGAAGGACGCGCCCCAGGCCGGCGGCCCTGGGAAGACCGTCGCCCCCGACGTCATGAACCCGGTCAGGCACTCCTCGTGCGCGATCGCCGGGATCCCGAACCGGCCGGATCCCGTCACCTGCCGCTGGAGCGAGGCGAGCCGTTCCATCCCCGCCTCTGCGGTGATCGGAGCGGTGCCGAACACCCGGGTGAGCTGGCCGAGCCCGTGGGCGGCGATGTCGTCGAGGCCGGGCGCGCACTCGCCGGAACCGTCCTCCATCGGCGCGACCGGTGTCCCCGGATCCGAGGGCAGCGCCCAGAAGCCGGCGAGCTGACCCGCCTTCTCTTCCAGCGTCATACGTTTCAGCAGATCGGCGACTCGCGCGGACACGGGCAGGAGGGGGTCACGCCAGGGCTCGGTCAAGGAGTTCTCCCTAGATCGCGGGGCGGGGCGGTGGAGAGCCGGACCTTGAGCTCGGTCGAGAGCTCCATCCGGGGGCTGACCAGGGGCTGGCCGTCCAGGAGCTGGAACAGCGTGCGGGCGGCGAGCCGGCCCATCTCCTCCAGCGGCTGGCGCACGGTCGTCAGCGGCGGTGACAGCCATTCGCACATCGGCAGGTCGTCGAAACCGACCACGCTGAGGTCGTGCGGGATGCTCAGCCCGCCCTGCCTCGCGGCTTCGTAAACGCCCATCGCCTGCTGGTCGCTGCCGGCGAAGATGGCGGTCGGCGGCTCGGGGAGGGCGAGCAGTTCCCGGGCGCGCTGGAAGCCGCCCTCGTGCTGGAAGTCGCCGAACCGGATCAGGTCGCGGTCCACCTCGACCCCGGCCCGCTCCAGCGCGGCCCGGTACCCGTCGATGCGGGCCTGGCTGCAGAGCATCTCCTTGCGGCCGCCGATCGTGGCGATCCGGCGGTGCCCCAGCTCCAGCAGGTGCTCGGTGGCGGCGAGGCCGCCCGCCCAGTTGGTCGCGCCGATGCTCGGCACACCATTGCCCGGGAGGTCGATCGGGTCGATGACGACCAGCGCCACCCCGGCCTGTTCGATCTGGGCGAACTGGGCCTGGGTGACCGAGGCGGTGACGAGGATGACGCCGTCGCTGTGGTGAAGGACCGGCAGTGCGGCCCAGCTCGACGGCGTCGCCTCGCCCGGCGGGACCAGCGACACGACGGTGCCGACGCTCCGCTGTGCGCACTCGGCCTCGACGCCGCGCAGTATCTCCACCGCCCACGCGCTGTCCAGGCCGCCGATGATCAAGTCGACCAGGCCCGACCTGCGGGCCCTGCCCTGCCGGCCGGGGTGCAGGTAGTTGTGGGACCGCAGCAGGCTCTCGATCCGTTCGCGGGTCGCGGGTGCCACATCGGAGCGGCCGTTGATCACCTTGGACACGGTGGCCTGGGACACCCCTGCCTCCGCGGCGATGACGGCCAGGGTCGGACGCTGCTCGCTCAACTTCGCTCCTCCGCGCGGACGCCTGGGCCGGCGTCACATATCGCAAACTTTCGAAGAGTTTCCGGTCGGCGTGACGTGGTTGTCAAGCCTGCAAGTCGGCTGCTGTGCACGGAAATTCGGTGAGAGGGCTTGACCGGTCGGCTCCACGTTCCTAGTTTGTGGCAGCACGAATTCGAGGATGTTACGAAACATTTTCGACGTCGCACCGGCATTCCTCACCCCGGAGGTCCCATGGCCAGCACACCACCGAGTCGACGAAGCTTCCTGGCGCTCTCGGGCCTGACCGCTCTGTCCGTCTCGCTGACCGCGGCCTGCGGAGGCGGGAACTCCGGCTCGGGGCCGTCGGCCGGCGGCGAGGTGACCTTCGCGTGGTGGAACATCGCCACGACGGAACCGGGCAAGTCCCTCTTCCCGCAGATCTCCTCTGCGTTCACGGCCGCTCACCCGAACATCACGATCAAGACGACCTCGTTGGAGAACGAGGCGTTCAAGTCCAAGCTCACGGCCACCACTTCGTCGGGCAGACTCCCCGACGTCTTCCAGACCTGGGGCGGCGGCGTTCTGCGGCAGCAGGTCGACGCGGAGCTGGTCGAGGACCTCACCGACGTGTTCGGCTGGGCGTCCGACCTCACTCCGGTCTCGCTGCAGGCCTATCAGTTCGAGGGCCGGACCTACGGGGTGCCCTACGACGTCGGCATGGTCGGCTTCTGGTACAACAAGAAGCTCTTCGCCCGGGCCGGGATCACCGCTCCGCCGGCCACCTGGGCCGAGCTCCTCGAAGACGTCAGGAAGCTCAAGGCGGCGGGCGTCACTCCGATCGCCCTCGCGGGCAAGGAGAAATGGCCGGGCCACTACTACTGGGCCTACCTCGCGATGCGCGTCGCAGGTCTCGCCGCGCTGCAGCAGGCCGCGACCACCAAGGACTTCACGGGCCCCGGCTTCGTCCAGGCGGGCACCCACCTCAAGGAGCTGGTCGACCTCCAGCCGTTCCAGCCGGGCTTCCTCGGCGCCGGCTACGCCACCCCCGGCGGCCAGGCCGCGACCATGGGCAACGGCAAGGCCGCCATGGAGCTGATGGGGCAGTGGGGACCCTCGGTCCAGAAGGACGCCGGCGCCGACCTCGGAGCGGACCTGGGTTTCTTCCCCTTCCCGACGGTCGACGGCGGCGTCGGCCGGGCCACCGACGTGTTCGGCGGTGGCGGTGGCTTCGCGCTGCGCAAGGGCGCGCCGAAGGAGGCGCTGGACTTCCTGAAGTTCTTCGTCCTGGAGAACGAGTCCAAGCTGCTGGCCTCCAACGGCTACCTGCCGGTGGTCAAGGGCGCGGAGAGCCAGCTCGCGGACGCCAACCGCAGGGTGGTGGCCGACAGCCTGGTCAGGGCGACGGGCTTCCAGCTCTACCTCGACCAGGCCTATCCGCCGGCGGTCGGCCAGGAAATCAACGACAGCGTCGCCGACCTCATCGCCGGCAAGAAGACGCCCGAGCAGGTCACCGAGTCGATCACCGCGGCTGCGAAGGGTGCCTAGCTCCATGTCCGCGCCGACCGAGGAGCGGAGGCAGGCCGCCGCCCTGCCGGTGGGCCCGCCCGCCCCGGCACGGCCCGTGCTGCGCGGGTTGCACAGCTGGGCGTCGGTCGCCTGGTTCCTCGTTCCGGCTCTGGTCCTCTTCCTGGTCTTCGTCCTCGCCCCGATCGCCGTCGCCGTGTACACCGGCTTCTTCAAGTGGAGCGGGACCGGCCCCATGGACGACTTCGTGGGCATCGAGAACTACGTCAGGCTGTTGGACGATCAGGTCTTCCTCGGTGACCTGGGGCACGGGCTCTACCTGATCGCCCTGTCGCTCACGGTGCAGTTGCCGTTCGCGCTGTTCACCGCCGTCCTGCTGAACCAGAGGCTGCGTGGCCGGGCCGTCTACCGGATGCTGTTCTTCGCGCCGTACATCCTGTCCGAGGTGGTCACGGCGGTCCTCTTCACGATGATCTTCCTTCCTGGTGCCGGCATGGCCGACCATCTCGCCGGCGCCCTCGGCCTGGAGGGTCTGCGGGGGAAGTGGCTCGCCGATCCCACGACGGTCATGCCCACCCTGTTCGTGGTCATGACCTGGAAGTACTTCGGCTTCCACATGATGCTCTTCCTCGCCGGACTGCAGGGCATCCCCGCCGAGATTCTGGAGGCCGCCTCCATCGACGGCGCCGGCGTCTGGCAGCGCTTCCGGCACGTGACGCTGCCGCTGCTCAGCCCGACCATCCGGATCAGCGCATTCCTTTCGGTCATCGGGGCCATCCAGCTCTTCGACCTCGTCTGGGTCATGACCGCGGGCGGCCCCAACCACTCCTCGGAGACGATGGCGATCTCGATGTTCCAGTTCGGGTTCAAGCGCTACCAGGTCGGTTATGCCAGTGCGATCAGCGTGGTGCTGTTCATGATCAGCCTGGTCTTCTCCCTCCTCTACCAGCGTTACGTGCTCCGCCGTGACCTGGTCGGGGCCGTCACCTCGGGAGGTGGCCGATGAACGCCCGCAGGACGGCGCGAGGCCTGTCGCTGCACGCCGTGGTCTGGCTGATCGGCGCGTTCGTCGTCGTGCCGCTCGTCTACGCGGTGATCTCCGGGTTCAAGAGCACCGGCGAGCTGACGACCAATCCGTTCGGGCTGCCCGAGCACTGGAAGATCGGCAACTACACCGGCATTCTCGGCGACACGGTGTTCTGGCGGCAGATCGCCAACAGCGCGGGCATCGCGATCGGCACGACGTGCTGCACGGTGGCGGCGGCCGCGATGGCGGCGTTCGCGCTGGCCCGCTACGCCTTTCGGGGCAGGGAGCTGTTCTACGCGCTGTTCACGATCGGGCTCATGTTCCCGTTCGCGGTGGCCGTCCTGCCGTTGTTCCTGCTGCTGCGCAATTTCGACCTGCTCGACAACCCGCTCGGAGTGATCCTCCCGCAGGCGGCCTTCGGGCTCCCCATGACGATCATCATTCTGCGGGGATTCTTCCGGACCATCCCGGCGGAGGTCGAGGAGGCGGCCGTCATGGACGGCTGCGGCAAGTTCCGCTTCTTCTGGACGATCTTGCTGCCGATGGCGCGCCCGGCGCTCGGCACGGTGTCGGTGCTGGCGATCGTCGCGAGCTGGAACAACTTCTTCCTGCCGCTGCTCGTGTTCAACGACGCGACATGGCAGACGATCCCGGTCGGGGTCCAGCAGTTCCAGGGCCAGTACTCGACCGACTACGCGCTCGTCCTCGCCTACATCGTGCTCGCCATGGTCCCCGCCCTCGCGTTCTACGCCGTCGCCGAGCGGCAGCTGATCGGCGGCCTCACGGCGGGCGCCACCAAGGGCTGACCGTCCCGCGAGACCTCCACCCCCGAGGAGACATTGTGAAACTCCTGACCGCACTGGCATTCCCCATTTTGTTAGCGCTAACAACCCGCGTTCTGCCGAAGCCCGCCTACCACTCGATCAGGAAGGCGCCGGGCGGCTGATCAGAACGGCACCCCGACCGCCCGACGCGGCCGCTCCGCGGTCCGTCGGGGTCACCTCACCCCCACCCCCCGAAGGAGCTCTTCCGATGTGGTCTCACCATCCGTCCCCGGTCCTCCTGAGACGACGCCTGCTCGCCGTCCTCGCGCCCTTGCTGCTGCTGGCCGCCTTCCTTGACGTCCGGCCGGCCGGCGCGGCGCCGGTCATCGACACCAACGCCTCGTACGTGCTGGTCAACCGCAACAGCGGCAAGGCCCTGGACGTCTACAACCTGGCGACCGGTGACGGCGCCCGCATCACCCAGTGGACCAGGAACGACCAGAACCAGCAGCAGTGGCAGTTCGTGGACTCCGGCGGCGGTTACTACCGCATCAAGTCCCGCCACTCCGGCAAGGTGCTGGACGTCCAGAACGGGTCCGCCGCCAACGGCGCCCCGATCGTCCAGTGGGCCGACGTGAACGGGACCAACCAGCAGTGGCGGTCGGCCGACAGCTCGGACGGCTACGTACGGTTCATCGCGCGCCACAGCAACAAGGCCCTCGAAGTGCAAGGCGCCTCCACCGCCGACAACGCGAACATCGTCCAGTACGACGACTGGGGCGGCAGCAACCAGCAGTGGCGGCTCGTCAAGGTCGGTGCCGCCGACCCCGGCCCGTGCGGTCTTCCGTCGTCATACCGCTGGACCTCGACGGGCGCGCTGGCGCAGCCGAAGCCGGGGTGGGTCTCGCTCAAGGACTTCACCGTCGTTCCCTACAACGGCAGGCAACTCGTCTACGCCACGACCCACGATACGGGGAACAACTGGGGCTCGATGAACTTCAGCCCGTTCACCAACTGGTCGGAGATGGCCTCGGCCGGCCAGAACACGATGTCGACCGGCACCGTCGCGCCGACGCTGTTCTACTTCGCGCCGAAGAACATCTGGGTGCTCACCTACCAGTGGGGTGCGACCGCGTTCTCCTACCGGACGTCGAACGACCCCACCAACCCCAACGGCTGGTCATCACCGCAGGAGCTCTTCTCCGGAAGCATCGGCGCCGGAGCAGCACCCATAGACCAGACGCTCATCGGTGACGACCAGAACATGTACCTGTTCTTCGCCGGTGACAACGGCAAGATCTACCGGGCGAGCATGCCGCTCGGGAACTTCCCGGGCAGCTTCGGCTCCTCGTACACGACGGTCATGACTGACACGGTGAAGAACCTGTTCGAGGCGCCGCAGGTCTACAAGGTCAAGGGTCAGAACCAGTACCTCATGATCGTCGAGGCGCGGGGTGCGAACGAGCAGCGCTACTTCCGCTCGTTCACGGCCTCCAGCCTGAACGGTTCGTGGACCCCGCAGGCCGCCACCGAGAGCAACCCCTTCGCCGGCAAGGCCAACAGCGGCGCCGCTTGGACCAACGACATCAGCCATGGCGAACTGATCCGCACCAGCGCCGATCAGACGATGACCGTCGATCCCTGCAATCTTCAGCTGCTCTACCAGGGACGCAGCCCCAGCTCCGACGGCGTCGACTACGGCCTCCTGCCCTACCGGCCGGGCCTGCTGACACTGCAGCGCTGAGGACCGACAGGAACCCCAGCCGGCGCACGGCTGGGGTTCCTCGGCGACGGTGAACCGGTCAGGTCACCGCTGCAGGGTGAGGACAGCCGGCCGGTACGGCAACTGGTCGTAGGGGCCGCCGGCGGTGGGGGACTTGCCCTGGTAGAGGAACTGCAGGTTGCAGGGGTCGACGGTCATGGTCTGGTCGGGGTTCTCGCGGACCAGGTCACCGTGGCTGATGTCGTTGGTCCAGGTGGCACCGCTGTTCGCCCTGCCCGCGAAGGGGTTGCTCTCGCCGGCGGCCTGAGGGGTCCACGTACCGCTGAGGCTGGAGGCCGTGAACGAGCGGAAGTAGCGCCCGTTCGCGCCCCGCGCCTCGACGATCATGAGGTACTGGTTTTGGCCCTTGACCTTGTAGACCTGTGGCGCCTCGAACAGGTTGTCCGGCGTGTCGCTCATGACCGTCGTGTACGAGGAGCCGAAGCTGCCCGGGAAGTTCCCGATCGGCATGCTCGCCCGGTAGATCTTCCCGTTGTCCCCGGCGAAGAACAGGTACATGTTCTGGTCGTCGGCGATCAGGGTCTGGTCGATCGGGCCGGTGGGGGACTCGGTGCGGGGGATGCTTCCGGTGAACAGCGGCTGCGGCGCCGACCAGCCGTTGGGGTTGGCGGGGTCGCTCGACGTCCGGTAGATGAAGGGCCACGGGCCCCACTGGTACGCCAGCACCCAGATCTTCTTGGGCGCGAAGTAGAACAGGGTCGGCGCCACCGCGGCCTGGCTCATGCCGGTCTGACCTGCCGACGCCATGTCCGACCAGTTCGTGAAGGGACCGAACATCATCGAGCCGTACGACGATCCCGAGAAGTCGGACCCGTAGACCAGGTGCTTGCCGTTGTACGTCACGGTGGTGAAGTCCTTCAGCGAAGCCCAGCCGTTCGCCGGCTGCGCCAGAGCACCCGTCGACGTCCACCGGTACGTCGACGGAAGAGCACACGTGCCGCCCGTCGGCGCGGGCGTCGTCGGGGCCGGCATCGCGGACAGGCCGGTCCACTTCTGGTTGCCGCCGCCGGACCAGCAGGCATAAAGCTGGATCCTGGTGCGGTTGGCGGTGCCCGCGCCGACGGCGTCGAGGCACAGCCCCGACTGGACGCCGGCGATCGTGCCGTTGGTGTTGATGTTCCACTGCTGGCCGGCGCCGCCGTCGCAGTCCTCGATGACCACCGCGGTGCCGTTGCCGGTACCCCTGGCGTCCAGGCACTTGTTGCCGTAGATCATCAGCTGCTTGCCGGAGGTGTAGGTCCAGCGCTGGTTGGTCCGTCCGTGGCAGTCCCACAGCTGCGCCTGGGTGCCGTTGTCGGTGGTGGAACCGTTGATGTCGATGCAGCGACCGGAGGCGACGCCCTTGATCACTCCCGTACCGGTCCCGCCGGGGGCGGCGGCCTTGAAGGCGTTCACGACGGCGGTGTGGGCGGCCTTGGGCTTGCCGTTGTTGTCGAACAGCAGGGGGCTTTCGCCTCTGCGCCAGGAGTCGCTGTCACGGACGCCCCATACCGTGATGCCGGTGCACCGGGCGACGGACAGACAGGCCTTGACCGTGTCGGCGTAGTGGGTGGGCGACGCCTGGGCGATGTCCAGCTCGGTGATCTGGACGTCGACACCCAGGGCGGCGAAGTTGGACAGGGTGGTCCGGAAGTCGGACGGCGGCCCGCCGGTGCCGAAGTGGCTCTGGAACCCGACGCAGTCGATCGGCACGCCGCGGGACTTGAAGTCCTTGACCATGCTGTAGACGCCCTGGGTCTTGGCGTCCGACCAGTTCTCGATGTTGTAGTCGTTGTAGCAGAGCTTGGCCGAGGGATCGGCCGCCCGCGCGGTGCGGAATGCCTCCTCGATGAAGCCGTTGCCCAGCACGTCCTGGAACACCGAGCTGCGGTGCTGGGTGGAGCCGTCGGCGAACGCCTCGTTGACCACGTCCCAGGCGTAGACCTTGCCTTTGTAGTGGTTCATCAAGGTGGTGATGTGGTGGTTCATCACGCTGCGCAGCGTGTTCGCGTCGCCGATGGAGCCGACCCAGGACGGGAGCTGCGAGTGCCAGACCGCGGTGTGGCCGCGCAGGCGCTGGCCGTGGGCCGCGGCACGGTCGACGATCCGGTCGGCGGAGCCGAAGGTGAAGTTGCCGCGGGACGGTTCGACGGCGTCCCACTTCATCTCGTTCTCCGGGGTGATCATGTTGAACTCCCGGTCCGAGATCTCGGTGTACGCCGAGTCGCCCAGCCTTCCGGCAGCCACGGCCGTGCCGAAGTACCTGCCCGAGGGGGTCGCCTGCGTACCCAGGCTCGCCGCGCCGGCAGAGTCGGGGAGAAGTGTCAGGACTCCGGCCAGCAGCGTCGCGGCCGACAGCCCTACCGTCAGGGTCCGGCCGCGCCGGCTGAGCCGGTGCAGGCCTTTCGTGATTCTCCTCGGGGACCGCGGGTCGCCCTGGGCGCCGTGATCGTGGGCGCGTCGGCCGGTGCGGCCTGATCTGTGTCGGGTCATGGGAGGCGCTTTCTTCAGCGGTACATCAACGGGAAAGGGGGGAACCTCCCCACGCCGGCACACGTGGTGAACGGCGGGAAGAACACCCCACGAAGTGGAGGCCCCCGAACTCCTGGTCGCGTAACGAAAAAGTCGCGCCGCCCCGACGGATTTCCCGGTGACGGATCTCGCAGGCGAAAAGTGTTATGCGCGACCCGGTCCGGAATGTTCGAGGAGCGGTTCTCAGCCGAGGCCCCCGCGCACGATGAAGGACGCCTGGTCGGCGAAGGCCCGTGTGCCGTCGGAGCCATCGAGCCAGATGCCACCGTCGCGGTGGCGGATGACCGATCCGGGATAGTTGTGCGCGTGCAGGGTCACCGACCCGGCGGCCGAACCGGCGCGCGGACAGAACGTGGCGTCCTCACGGAACAGTTGGCTGCCGTCGTCGGTGCTCAGCCGAAGCCGCAGTTCACGATGGCGCAGAAAGCGGCCGTCGGCGGCGCGGAAGGTGACGCACCGCGCGTCGGCCAGCCCCCGGAGGACGGTGAACGTCGCCCGCTGCCGTGTCTGCCCGCTGCTGGACGCCGAGACCCGGCCGAGCGTCGCGAAGTCGCCCGCGTACGCCAGGTACAGGGCGGGTTCGTCCACGGACTCCAGTGCCTGTGCGCCCAGCGGAACGGTGCCGGCGCCGGCGGACGGACTCACCGGGGACGGTTCGGCCGACGCGGTGGTGCTCGACGGGACCGGCGCGGGGTTGCCGACCGCGGGAGCGGCCGTGATGCCCGGCGCCCGATGTGCCGGTTCGGGCCAGGCCGCGTAGGTGGCGGCCCCGGCGATGAGCACCGCGCCGGTGGCGAGACCCACGAGCTGATGAGCGGTCATCGCCGGGAGCTTGGCGATCAGCGAACCGTGCAGACTGCCTCCACCCATTGCCGTGCCGAGGGCGACAGGTGCCATGGCCGGCCCGGCGGCGCTCGCGGCCGCACCCGACAGCAGGCCCTTGGCGGCCAGGGCGGCGACGAGTCCGGCCGGGACGGTCAGCGGCGCGAGGCTGAGGAGCAGGAGGTCAGCGGGGACCCGTCGTTTCGTCGTCGCCAGGCAGACCTGGCAGTCGCGGGTGTGCCGTGCGATCCGCTTCCGCCACACCGATGTACGAAGATCGTCCCAGCCGGCGACGGTCTCACCCAACTGCGGACAGCGCGGGTCGGCCTCCAGCGCGGCGACGATCGTCCGGCTCAGGTCCAGCTGCTCGCGCATCCGTTGCAGGCGTACTCCGGCGTGGGCGACGGTGAGCCCCGTAGCGGCGGCGATGTCCTCACGGCTCAGGAGTCCGGCGCATTCCTGCCACCACAGCGACAGCAGCACCTGATGGTCCGCGTCGAGCCACCGGCCCGCTTCGACGACCTGACGGCGCTCGTCCGACGCGTGCAGGCGCAGGATCGTCATGTCCTCCAGTCCGGCGCCGGCGTCCGGTATCCGCAGTGCCTCGTCGATGACCGCCGTCCGGCCGGCGAGGGCGCGCTGGCGTCGCCAGTGGGTGTTGATCTGGCGGAGCGTGATCGACACCAGCCAGGACCGGAAGCTCTCCGGCGCACGCACGGCAGGCAGGTCGCGCACCACGCGCAGCAGGGTTTCCTGGACGACGTCGTCGACGTCGGCCTGGCCGTTCAGCGCTCGCCGGACGATGTTGTAGAGCAACGGCAGGTACCCGGCGATCAGTTCCTCGCGCGCCCGGTCGTCACCGGCCTGCGCCGCGACGACCAGCCCCGTGTGATCCGTATCCATGAGACCCATTCCCGCCTCCCTCAGGGGAGCGATCCGCCGAGTACGGCGCGACATTTTGACGTCGGCAAGGGTATGCGCGCAAAACCCGTGCCCTGGGTCGGGGTTGGAGTCCGCGTTCCCGCCGCGGCGCCGCCGTCGGACCCGGCCCCTGATCCGCGCCCACCCGCACTCCGAGGTGATCCGGAAAAGTTCCCGGTTCAGGGCAACCCTTTGCGGGACCTGTGACCACAAGGAGTCGGATCCGGCCGTCCCGTAGTCGGATCCGCCTTTCCTCTGGTGGCACGCAAGGAGAACACCCCCCATGAAGAACCCCACGAACGGCGGGCGCCGCGGGCGTCACCGCCGTCGCTGGACCGCGACCGGTCTGCTGCTCGGTGCGCCCGCCGTCCTCGTGCCGTACCTCCTGTTCGTGCAGGAGGACTCGCAGGCCGCCACGGTCGACGGCGATGCCTACTACCGGCTGGTTTCCGTACGCAGCGGCAAGGTGCTGGACGTCAACGCCTTCTCCACCGCCGACGGCACCCGCATCCAGCAGTGGACCGACCAGAACACCGCCAACCAGCAGTGGAGGCTGCGGCCCACCGGGGACGGCTACTACGAGCTGGTGAACCGCAACAGCGGCAAAGTGCTGGGCATAGCCGGCGATTCGACCGCTCAGGCGGCCGCCGCCGAGCAGCAGACCGACAGCTCCTCCACCTCCCAGGAATGGCGGATCGACGACGTGAGCGGTTCCGACGCCGTCGTCCTCACCTCCCGCAGGAGCGGCCAGGTCCTGGACGTCTCCGCAGGCTCCACGGCCGACGGCGCGGCAGTCATCCAGTACGGCGGCCATGGCGGCGCCAACCAGCAGTGGAAGCTGGTGAGGACGGCCGGGAGCCAGGCGCCCGGATCCGGACCGTACACGTGGCGCAACGCCCAGGTGGTGGGCGGTGGTTACGTCACCGGGATGGTGTTCAACCCGCGGGAGAAGGGCCTGCTGTACGCGCGTACCGACATGGGCGGCGCCTACCGCTGGGACACCGCGGCCGAGCAGTGGATCCCGCTGACCGACTGGCTCGGCGAGAAGGACTGGAACCTGCTGGGCATCGACGCGCTGGCCACCGACCCCGTCGACCCGGACCGGCTATACCTCGCCACGGGCACCTACACCAACAACTGGGCCGGCAACGGCGCGATCCTGCGCTCCAAGGACCGGGGCCGCACGTTCCAGCGCACTGACCTGCCCTTCAAGCTGGGCGGCAACGAGGACGGCCGCGGGGCGGGGGAACGGCTGGCGGTCAACCCCGCGGACAACGGAACCCTGCTGCTGGGCACACGCAAGAACGGCCTGTGGCGCAGCACCGACCACGGCGCGACATGGAGCCAGGTCTCCTCGTTCCCGGTCAAGGACGGGGCGAGCAGCGGCGCGGGCATCTCCTTCGTGACGTACGGCCCGGCCGGCAGCAAGACGGTCTACGTCGGCGTCGCCGACAAGTCCACTTCCCTGTACCGCTCCACCGACGGCGGCAGCACCTGGCAGGCCGTCCCCGGGCAGCCCACCGGCCAGCTGCCGGAGCACGGCGTGGTCTCGGGCGACGGCTCGCTGTACCTGACGTACACCAACGCCCTCGGCCCCAACGGCGTGACGGCGGGTTCGGTGTGGAAGCACACGCCGGCCGGCGGGGCGTGGAAGAACGTCTCGCCGTCCCAGGGCGGCTACGGGTTCTCCGGCCTGGCCGTCGACCCGCGCCAGCCGTCCACGGTGATGGTCACCACCCTGGACCGCTGGTGGCCCGAGGACGAGATCTACCGCACCACCGACGGCGGCGCGACCTGGAAGGCACTGGCGGAGAAGTCGGTGCGGAACGCCTCCGGCGCTCCCTACGTCGGCACCCACACCGGGCACTGGATGACCGCCCTGGTCATCGACCCCTTCGACTCCGGGCACGTGCTGTACGGCACCGGCAACGGCATCTGGCGCAGCAAGGACGCCAACGCCAGCGACAGCGGCGGCACCAGCCACTGGACCGCGGGGGCGCGGGGCCTCGAGGAGACCGCCCTGATGGACGCGATCGCCCCGCCCGGTGGTGCCGCTGTCGTCACCGCCATGGGCGACCAGGGCGGTTTCCGCCACGACGACCTGACCAAGGTCCCGGCCGGGCGGCTGGGCAATCCGGTGATGTCCAACAGCACGGACATCGACTTCGCCCAGTCCATGCCCTCGATGATGGTCCGCGTCGGCCACGGCGGCGCGCAGGACGGCGCCTACTCCACCGACGGCGGCATCAGCTGGAACGGCTTCAAGGCCGAGCCGGTGGCCGGTGCCCAGGACGGCCGCGTCGCCCTCGCGGCCGACGGCTCGACCATCGTCTGGACCCAGGCCGGCCAGGTCCCGTACCGCTCGACCGACAAGGGGACGAGCTGGTCGAAGGTCAGTGGCCTGGGCACCGACGCCGTGGTCGTCGCCGACCGCTCCTCGGCCGGGACGTTCTACTCCCTGGCCGGCGGCACGCTGTACGCCAGCACCGACGGTGGGGCGACCTTCAGCCCCCGGGCGACCGGCCTGCCCTCCGGCCGGCTCACGGCCGTCCCCGGCACCGCCGGAGACCTGTGGATCGCCGACGGTGGTCGGGGGCTGCTGCACTCCACCGACGGGGGCCGCACCTTCACCCCGCTCACCACGGTGAAGTCGGCCTCCGCCCTAGGCTTCGGCAAGGCCGCACCGGGCGCCTCCTACCAGGCCCTGTACCTGATCGGCACCGTCAAGGACGTCACCGGGGTCTTCCGCTCCACCGACAAGGGCGCCACCTGGCTCCGCGTCAACGACGACGCCCACCAGTGGGGCGCCATCGGCGGCGTCGGCGTCATCACCGGCGACCCCGACGTCTTCGGGCGCGTGTACGTCGGCACCAACGGACGCGGCCTCCAGTACGGCGACCCGTCCTGACCCGACGCCCGGACGGGGCCGCATGCCGAACGGCGTGCGGCCCCGCCACGGCCGAAGGACGTGGCCGAAACAGATCCTCGGGGTCCTCATCCCGCTCGCCCTGCTGACATCAGCCAAGGGCGCCGGACCGTCTCCTTCGTCCTGTGCGGTCGATACGCCACAGATGGCACTGTTCGCGTTAAGGACACGTCAGGATTTGCTCACTGGCGTGCATGAGTGATCAGTCCACGTACGCTTGCTCAGCCGTCGATGCCGATGGCTGATTCTTTGCCGTACGACAGGAGCCCCCACGATGGCCACCCCTGCCCGCTCCTCGCGCCTGCGCGCGTGGATGCTGGAAGGCCTGACCGCCCAGACCAGTTCGCCCGCAGCCAAGGAGGCGGCGGCCCAGCCGCACGGTCGGCCGTGGTGGCGGGTGATGTGCCTGACGGGTCTGGACTACTTCTCGACCCTCGGTTACCAGCCCGGCATCGCCTTCCTGGCGGCCGGTCTGCTGTCGCCGCTGGCGACCATCGTGCTCGTGCTGCTGACCCTCTTCGGCGCACTGCCCGTCTACCGGCGCGTGGCCGAGGAGAGTCCGCACGGCGAGGGCTCCATCGCCATGCTGGAGAAGCTGCTGTCGTTCTGGAAGGGGAAGCTGTTCGTCCTGACCCTGCTCGGGTTCGCGGCGACCGACTTCCTGATCACCATCACCCTCTCCGCCGCCGACGCGACCGCGCACATGGTGGAGAACCCGCACCTCACCAGCACCCTGCACGGCCACGAGGTGCTGATCACCCTGATCCTGATCGCGCTGCTCGGCGGCGTGTTCCTGAAGGGCTTCAGCGAGGCCATCGGTGTGGCGGTGGTCCTGGTGGCCACCTATCTCGGCCTGAACGTCGTCGTCGTGGCGGTCGGGCTGTGGCACGTGTTCACCGCACCGCAGGTCGTCACCGACTGGACGACCGCCCTGACCGCCGAGCACGGCAACGTCTTCATGATGATCGCCATCGCGCTGGTCGTGTTCCCCAAGCTCGCACTCGGCCTGTCCGGCTTCGAGACCGGTGTGGCGGTCATGCCGCACGTCCAGGGCGACCCCGCGGACAGCGAGGAGAAGCCCGTCGGCCGGATCCGGGGCGCGAAAAAGCTGCTGACCACGGCGGCCGTGATCATGAGCGTCTTCCTGATCTGCTCCAGCCTGATCACGACCCTGCTGATCCCGGCCGCCCAGTTCGAGCCCGGCGGCGAGGCCAACGGCCGCGCCCTCGCGTACCTGGCCCACGAGTACCTGGGCTCCGCCTTCGGCACCGTCTACGACATCTCCACGATCCTCATCCTGTGGTTCGCCGGAGCCTCGGCGATGGCCGGCCTGCTCAACCTGATGCCGCGCTACCTGCCCCGCTACGGCATGGCCCCGCACTGGGCCCGCGCCCTGCGCCCGATGGTCATCGTGTTCACCCTCATCGCGTTCCTCGTGACGTGGCTCTTCAACGCCGACGTCGACGCCCAGGGCGGCGCCTACGCCACCGGCGTCCTGGTCCTGATCACCTCGGCGGCCGTCGCCGTGACCATCGCGGCCCGCCGGGCCGGGGAGCGCGGCTGGACCATCGGCTTCGGGATCATCTCGGCCGTCTTCATCTACACCACGGCCGTCAACGTCGTGGAGCGGCCGGACGGCGTGAAGATCGGTGCCTGCTTCATCGGCGGCATCATGGCGCTCTCCCTCCTCTCGCGCCTGGCCCGCGTCTTCGAGCTGCGCGTCACGCACATCGAGTTCGACGACATGGCGGAGCGGTTCATCCGGGACACCGCCAACCGGACGATCCGCTTCATCGCCAACGAGCCCGACAACCGGGACGTCGAGGAGTACCGGCAGAAGAAGGCGCAGATCCGCGCGGACAACGACATCCCGGCCGAGGACGACGTCATGTTCGTCGAGGTCACCGTCCTGGACGCGTCCGAGTTCGAGTCCGGCATGAGGGTGCGCGGCGAGGTGCTGCACGACCGCTACCGCGTCCTGACCCTGGAGAGCTCCAGCATCCCCAACGCGCTGGCCGCCCTCCTGCTCCACGTCCGCGACGAGACCGGCCAGCGCCCCCACATCTACTTCGAGTGGACCGAGGGCAACCCGATGGCCAACTTCTTCCGCTTCTTCCTCTTCGGCCAGGGCGAGGTCGCCCCCGTCACCCGCGAGGTCATCCGCGAAGCCGAACCGGACCGCAGCCGCCGCCCGCACGTCCACGCCGGCTGACGCGGCGCGGGGTTCCCGGCGGGGATTCGCCGGGAATCCCCGCCGGGCTGTACCCGCGAGCCGGTCTCAGCCGCCGATGTCCCTGCTGCGGAGGTCTTCCGTCGATTCGCGCCGGACGAGGAGCCGGGCGGTGCCCTCGTGGACCGCGACCACCGGTGGCCGGCCCACCAGGTTGTAGCCGGAGGCCATCGACAGCTGGTAGGCCCCGGCCACCGGTACGGCGATCAGGTCCCCGGGCCGGACGTCGCCGGGCAGTTCCACCCCGGCCGCGAGGACGTCCCCGGCCTCGCAGTGCCGGCCGACGACCGTCGCCGCCCGCGGGGCCGCCGCCGGGGCGCGGCCGATCAGCCGGGGCGCGTAGCGGGCCCCGTACAGGGCGGGCCGGGGGTTGTCGCTCATGCCGCCGTCGACGGCGACGAACACCGTGTCCCCGGAGTGCTTGACGGCCAGGACCCGGTACAGGGCGACGCCGGCCGGCCCCACGACGGCCCGGCCCGGCTCCACGGCCAGCCGGGGGACAGGAATCCCGGCGGCGGCGCAGCTCACGGTGAGCTCGCCGCACAGCCTCCTGGCGAACGCGGTGACGTCGAGGGACGCTTCACCCGGCCGGTAGGCGATGCCGTGGCCGCCGCCCAGGTCGAGCTCGGGCAGGACGCGGCCGTGCGCGTCACGGATGCGGGCCATCAGGCCGACCATGCGGCGCAGCGCGGTGAGGTAGGGCTTCACCTCGGTGATCTGGGAGCCGATGTGGCAGTGCAGCCCGGTCAGCTCCAGCCGGGGCTGGGCCAGGATCCGGGCCACGGCGTGCTGTGCGGAACCGTCGCGGACGGACAGCCCGAACTTCTGCCCCTGCGTACCCGTACGGATCTTGTCGTGGCCTCCGGCGCAGACGCCCGGCACCACGCGCACCATCACCTTCTGACGCCCCTCGGGCCCGACGGCGGCGGCGATCCGGGCGATCTCCGACGGGCTGTCGATGACGATCCGCCCGACCCCCAGCCGCAGCGCGCTCCGGAGGTCGTACGGCGACTTGGCATTGCCGTGCAGCACGATCCGCTCGGGCGGGAACCCCGCCGACACCGCCAGTTCCAGCTCTCCCGCCGAGCAGACGTCCAGGCCCAGTCCCTCCTCGTGGACCCAGCGCACCATCGCGCGGGAGAGGAACGCCTTGGCCGCGTACAGGACCTCGGCCCCGGGAAACGCGTTCCGGTACGCCCGGCAGCGCCCGCGCACCTCGCCCTCGTCCAGGACGTAGACGGGGGTGCCGAACCGCCGTGCCACGTCCGCGAGGCCGACGCCGCCGACGGCCAGGCCGCCGTGCGCGAGCCCCTTCGTGGAGGCCGGCCAGACGGAGAGGTCCTCCGTGCCCGACTCCGGAGCGGGTACGACCGCAGTGGTCATGGTGTACGTCCCCTCACTCAGGCGGCCGGGGCCGCGGAAGCCGGTCGCACGGCCGGGGCACTACGGGAGCCTGGGGCGCCGGCCGGCACGGACCCGGAGACCGCAGGAGCCGAAAGGGCCGGGTCGACGGTCAGTAGCTGCGCCCCCAGCGGCTCGGACATGGCCCGCAGGGCCGTTTCGGAGAGCCGGATCCACGGCTGCCGCGCGCCGAGAACCGCGGCCAGGCCGCCCGGGGTGGTGAAACCGACAGCGGTGCGCGCGCCCAGAGGGGTGCGGAACATGCGCACCACCACCTGCGCCGTTCCCGGCCGGACGGGCACGTAGAGGAGTCCGGCCGGGACGCGTTTTCCGGGCTCGGGGTCGCCTTCGTACTGGAACAAGCACATGGGGTCCTCCTGGAGGAGCCGTGAATGTCAGACGGTGCCCCGGGCGCGGGGAGGCGGTCCGGGGCGGTCCTGGAAAGTCAACCCCGGACCGGCGCCGCCGTGGCAGGCCCTTGACGGGACCCTGACGGCGACCGGCGCAGTCCATACGCCTCGCTGACGACGGGGATCCGGGCGGCGTCGGCAACGCCTTCCGGGGGAGCATGGGCCGGCGGCCGACACGGAGGTGACGGAAGTCTTACGGCCCGGTGCGGGACCCGCCGCCGGGGGGCCGGGATCCGTAGCGTGCCGGGTATGCGAGTACTCGTAACAGGAGGAGCCGGGTTCATCGGCTCGCACGTGGTGTCCGTGCTGGCCGCCGCGGGACACGCGCCGGTGGTGCTGGACGCGTTGCTGCCGGCCGCTCATCCGCGGGCCCCCGAGGTGCCGGACGCCGAGTTCGTCCGGGGCGACGTCCGGGACGCGGAGACGGTCAGGAGGGTGCTGCGCGGCGCGGACGCCGTGTGCCACCAGGCCGCGATGGTGGGTCTGGGGAAGGACTTCGCGGACGCGCCGCAGTACGTGGCCTGCAACGACCTGGGGACGGCGGTGCTGCTGGCCGGCATGGCGGAGAGCGGGGTACGGCGGTTCGTGCAGGCGGGGTCCATGGTGGTGTACGGCGAGGGGCGGTACGAGTGCCGCGACCACGGGGTCGTGCGGCCGGGTCCACGGGCGGTCGGCGACCTGGAGGCGGGCCGGTTCGAGCCGCGCTGCCCGAACTGCGGTGCCGAGCTCGTCCCCGGCCTGGTGGACGAGGACGCGCCGGTGGACCCGCGGAACGTGTACGCGACGACGAAGCTCGCGCAGGAGCACCTGGCCGCCGCCTGGGCGCGGTCCGTCGGCGGTACGGCCGTGTCGCTGCGCTACCACAACGTGTACGGGCCGGGCATGCCGCGCGACACCCCGTACGCCGGTGTCGCCTCCTTCTTCCGCTCGGCGCTGGCCCGGGGCGAGGCCCCAAGGGTGTTCGAGGACGGTGCGCAGCGCCGGGACTTCGTCCACGTACGGGATGTCGCGCGGGCGAACCTGGCCGCTCTGGCCGCCCTGGCCGGTCTCGGGGATCTGCCGGACGGCCGCCACACCGCGTACAACGTGGGCAGCGGTGACCCGCACACGGTGGGGGAGATGGCCGCCGCGCTGGCCGCGGAACACGGAGGCCCGGCTCCCGTGGTGACGGGGGAATTCCGGCTGGGCGACGTCCGGCACATCACGGCGGATTCGTCCCGGACGCGGCGAGAGCTGGGCTGGCGTCCCGAGGTGGGGTTCGCCGAGGGGATGGCCGAGTTCGCCCGGGCCGGGCAGCGGGCCTCGGCCGGGGTCGGGTAGCCGGGCCCGGGCGGGAGTCGGGCAGTCGGGCCCGGGCGGGAGTCGGGCAGTCGGGCCCGGGCGGGAGTCGGGCAGTCGGGCCCGGGCGGGAGTCGGGCAGCCGGGCCCGGCCCGGGGTCGGGTGACCGGGCCGAGTCCGGGTGGGGCAGCAGCGTGGAGGCCTGGGTCGGGTGGCCGACCCCGACCCCGGCCGCCTCTGCGGGTCGCCGTGGACGCCGTGGGTGCGCGGGCGCCGCGGCGCGCGGGCGTCTGTGTCAGGGGTTCGCGCCGGCGAGTGGCAGGGTGACCTCGAAGCGGCAGCCGCCGGGCACGTTGTCCACCCGTGCCCGCCCGGCGTGCGCCTCGACGATGCCGCGCACGATCGCCAGCCCCAGGCCGGCGCCGGCCGGGGGCGTGCGGGCGGGGCTGCCGCGCCAGCCGGTGTCGAAGACCTTGGGCAGGTCCTCCTCGGGGATGCCGCCGCAGCCGTCGGTGACGGACAGTACGGCGGTGTCCCGGTGCCGGTCGACGCGTACGGCCACGGTGCCGTCGGCGGGGGTGTGGCGGATGGCGTTGACGAGGAGGTTGGCCAGGACCCGGGTCATCTCCTTGCCGTCCACCTCGACCGGGACATGGGCGATGTCGTCCCCGCGCAGCCGCACGCCGCGCTCGCGGGCGAGCGGGTCGGCGCCGAGGAGGGCATCGGCCGCCAGGTCCTGGAGGGAGACGCGGCTGGGGGTCAGTTCGAGGGCCCCCGCGTGGATGCGGGAGAGCTCGAAGAGGTCGCCGACCATGCTGTCCAGGCGTTCGACCTCGGTGCGGATCTGCCGGTGGTAGCGGGCGGGGTCGGCGGCCACCCCGTCCTCCAGGGCCTCGGCCATGGCCCGCAGTCCGGCGAGCGGGGTGCGCAGGTCGTGGGAGATCCAGGCGACGAGCTCGCGGCGGGAGGACTCCAGGGCGCGCTCGCGTTCCCGGGAGGCGGCGAGCCGGGCACTGGTCGCGGCCAGTTCGCGGGTGACGGCCGCCAGTTCCGCGGTGGCCGGGGCCCGCGGCGCGGCGAAGCTGCCGTCCTCGCCGAAGTCCCGGGCCGCGCGGGCGAGGTCGCGGCCGCGCGCCACGACCCATCGTCCGAGGAGCACCGCCGTGGCCAGGGAGACGACCGCGGCCATGGCGACCACGAGGGTGACCACGCTCAGGTCGTGCGGGGAGAGGAACATGGCCCAGGCGACGGCGAGGGTGCCGGAGAGCATGGCGGTGACGGCGACCGCGGCGACGACGGTCAGGGAGACGGCGACGGACCGGTGCCGCAGCACGCGCAGCGCGACGGCGCCGAGCAGGCCGGCGCAGGCCGCGCCCCCGAACGCGAACGCCGCGATCAGCAGGAGGTCCTTCACCGTGCGTCGCCCTCCTCTCCGCCCGCCTCGAAGCGGTACCCCACACCCCAGACCGTCTGGATGAGCCGGGGAGCGGCCGGGTCGTCCTCGATCTTGGCGCGCAGGCGGCGCACGTGGACGGTGACGGTGGACAGGTCGCCGAAGTCCCAGCCCCACACGTCCCGCATCAGCTCCTGACGTCCGTGGGCCTGGCCGGGACGGGTGAGGAAGTGTGCGAGGAGGTCGAACTCCCGCAGGGTGAGCGTGAGTTCCCGCCCGTTCCGGACGGCCCGGCGGGTCTGCGGATCGAGCTGGATCCCCGCGCCGGTCAGCAGCCCCCGGCCGGGGTCCCGCGGCGCCGCGGCCCGGCTGCGGCGCAGGACGGACTCGACGCGCAGGACCAGCTCACGGGGGCTGAAGGGTTTGGTGACGTAGTCGTCCGCGCCGAGTTCCAGGCCGGCGATCCGGTCGTCCTCGTCGCCGCGCGCCGTCAGCATGATCACCGGAACCGGGCGTTCGGCGCGCAGCCGGCGGCACACCTCCAGCCCGTCGATGCCGGGCAGCATCAGGTCGAGGACGACCAGGTCCGGGTCGTGCCGGGCGGCGGATTCGAGGGCGGCGGGTCCGTCGGCGGCGTGCTCGACGGTGTGGCCGGCCCGGCTCAGGTAGCCGGTGACGACCTCGGCGACGGTGGGGTCGTCGTCGACGACGAGGACCCGGGCGGGTGGGGAGGGCGGTGCGGGCGGGGAGGTGCTCGTGGCCGTGCTCATGACGCCAAGCCTCGCACCGCCGGGGCCGCGCCGTCTGCGGGGTCCCGCCCCCGGACGGCGGACGTCCGCGTTTCGTAAGGAGTCGATGTCCGCTATGTCCCCGGGGAATTCCTACGGTGGCAGCCGTGACCGAAAACTCCGTGGACGTCGTCCTGCCCTGTCTGAACGAGGCCGAGGCCCTGCCCTGGGTCCTCGCCCGCATCCCCGCCGGCTGGCGGGCCCTGGTCGTGGACAACGGGTCCACCGACGGATCCGCCGACATCGCCCGCGCCCTGGGCGCCACCGTCGTACCCGAGCCCCGGCGCGGCTTCGGGGCCGCCTGCCACGCCGGACTCCTGGCCGCCGAGGCCGAGTACGTCTGCTTCTGCGACTGCGACGCCTCCCTCGACCCCGGCCTGCTGAGCGGCTTCGTCGGCGCGGTGGCCGCGGGCGAGGCCGATCTCGTGCTCGGCCGCCGCCGCCCCCGGGGCCGCGGCGCCTGGCCGGCACACGCCCGGGCGGGCAACCTCGCCCTCTCCCGGATGCTGCGCCGCCGCACCGGCCTGCGCCTGCACGACCTCGGCCCGCTGCGCGCCATGCGCCGGGAGGAGCTCCTTCGCCTGGAGCTGACCGACCGGCGCTCCGGCTACCCGCTGCAGATGGTCGTACGCGCCGCCGACGCGGGCTGGCGGGTGCGCGAGGAGGACGTGCCCTACCTGCCGCGCAGCGGAAAGTCCAAGGTCACCGGCACCTGGCGGGGCACCTGGCACGCGGTCCGCGACATGCGCGCGGTGCTCGCCGAGCCGCTGTACGTCCCCGCCGCCCCCGGCCGTGCCGGGCGGGCCGGGGGTGCACGGTGACCTCCCTGCTCGTGATCGCCAAGGAGCCGGTGCCCGGCCGGGTCAAGACCCGGCTCACCCCGCCGTTCACCCCGCGGCAGGCGGCGGCGCTGGCCGAGGCCGCGCTCGCCGACACCCTTGCGGCCGTGGCGGCCACCCCGGCCGAGCGGCACGTACTGGTCCTGGACGGCGCCCCGGGGCCGTGGCTGCCGCCCGGCTTCGAGGTCGTGCCGCAGAGCGGCGGGGGCCTCGACGAGCGGCTCGCGGCCGCGTTCGCCGCCTGCGCCGGCCCGGCGCTGCTGATCGGCATGGACACCCCGCAGGTCACCCCGGAGCTCCTGGCCCCCGCGCTGGCCTTCGACGCGTACGACGCCTGGTTCGGGCCGGCCGCCGACGGCGGGTTCTGGGCCCTGGGCCTGGCGGCGCCGGACCCGGCGCTGCTGCTCGGCGTACCCATGTCCGTACCCGAGACCGGGGCGGTGCAGTACGAGCGGCTGCGCGGGGCCGGGCTGCGCACCGGGCCGCTGCCCCGGCTTCGGGACGTGGACACCGCCGCCGACGCCGCCGAGGTGGCCGCCCTGGCCCCCTCCGGCCGGTTCGCCACGTGCCACCGGCGGCTCGGCGCCCGTACAGCGGTGGCCCGATGAGCGCCCCCGCCGCCCCCGCCGCCCCCGCCGCCCCTGCCGCCCCCGCCGCCTCCCAGGCGGCCGCCAGGACCGGCCCGGCGTGGCGGGCCGACCCGTACGCCCTGGCCCTCCGCACGGGACAGGGCCCCCTCTTCCTGCGGCGCACGGACGGCTGGCTGCTGCCCCTGGACGTCGAACGATGGTGCGCGGAAACGGACGCGGCCGACGAGAGCGTGCTCTCCCGTTGCCGCGGAACCGTCCTGGACATCGGCTGCGGCCCCGGCAGGCTCGTCGCGGCGCTCGCCGGACGCGGCCACCGCGCCCTCGGCATCGACGTGACCCCCGCCGCCGTGACACGGACCGTGCGCCGCGGCGGAACGGCCCTCTGCCGCTCCGTCTTCGACCCCCTGCCCGGCGAACACCGCTGGGACACCGCCCTGCTGATCGACGGCAACATCGGCATCGGCGGAGACCCCGCCGTCCTCCTGCGGCGCACCGCGGACCTGCTCGCCCCCGGCGGCCGGCTGCTCGCCGAGGCCGCGCCGGTCGAGGTGGACGAGCGGTGCGAGGTGCGCCTCGACGACGGCCGCGGCACGCTCGGCACCCCCTTCCCCTGGGCCCGGGTCGGCCGCCGGGCCCTGCTGCGCCATGCGGAGGCAGCCGGCTGGCGCACCGTCGCCAACTGGACGCTGGCCGGCCGGCACTTCGCCGAACTCGTCCCGGGGGCACCGCGCCGCTCCGCCGCCGGGGCCCTCCCCGCGCTGGGAGCCGCGTCGTGATCCGGCCGTCCGCCACCGGCTCCCGGGCCACCGCCGCCACCGCGGTCCTGGTGGCCGCCCTGGTCGCGGTGCTCGTCCTCACCGTCCGCGAGGACGGCTACTTCGCGGACCCGGCCGGCCTGTCGTGGCTGTACGCCGCCTGCTGGGCGCTGTTCACGGCGGCGGCGTGGTCCCTGCGCCGGGTACCCGCCCGGCACGTCGGCGCCCTCGTCCTCGCCGGTGGCCTCGCCGTCGCCCTGACGGGACTGACCGCCGCACCCCGCACCAGCACCGACTCGTACCGCTACGCCTGGGACGGCCGCGTCCAGGCGGCCGGCATCTCCCCGTACGACCACGCCCCGGCCGACACCGCCCTGCGGCGGTACCGCGACGACTGGCTGTTCCCCACCGGGCAGGCGTGCGGCGGCCCGGACCTCGCCCCGGTGTCCGAAGGCGTCTGCACCCGCATCAACCGTCCCCGCGTCCACACGGTCTACCCTCCGGCCGGCGAACTGTACTTCCTGCTCGTCCACGCCCTCTCACCCGACGGAGTCCGTCACAAGGCCCTCCAGACGGGCGGCGCCGTCCTCGCCGTCACCACCACCCTGGTGCTGCTGCGCATCCTGCGCCGCCGCGGCGACCCCCGCACCGCCGCCTACTGGGCCTGGTGCCCGGCGGTGGCCGTCGAAGCCGTCAACAACGCCCACGCCGACGTCCTCGCCGTCCTGCTGTCCGTCGTCGCCCTGGGCCTGACGGTCCGCCACCGCGCCTGGGGCGGCGCGGTGCTGGGCCTGGCCGTCGCCGCGAAACTCCTGCCCGCCGTCCTGCTCCCGGGCGCCCTGTCCGGCGTACGGCGCCCCAGGGACGCCGCCGCCACCCTGCTCCCGGCGGCCGCGGTCCTCGCCGCCCTGTACCTGCCGTACGTACTGCTCTCCCACTCCTCCGTCCTGGGCTACCTCGGCGGCTACGCCGACGAAGAGGGCTACCAGGACGCCTCCGCCGGCGACCGCTACGCCCTGCTGCGCCTGCCGCTCCCCGACTCCTGGGCCGTGCCGGCCGTCGTCGCGGGCATGCTCGCCGTGAGCCTGTACGTGATCCGGCGGGGCGACCCCGAGCGCCCCTGGACCGGCGCCCTCCTGGTCACCGGTACCGCGTTCCTCCTGACCACTCCCGGCTACTCCTGGTACGCCCTTCTGCTGGTCGCCCTGGTGGCGCTCGACGGCCGCTGGGAATGGCTCGGCGTCGCGGTCGCGGGCGTGGCCGCCTACCTGACGGGTCGTGTCCTGCCCTACGCCGGCACGGCCGTGTACGCCGTCGCGGCGCTGGCCGTCCTCTGCGGCTGGGCGGCGCGCGGGCGGGCCCGCGGACCCCACCGCACCCGGGACCGTACGCCCGGACCGGACATCCGCTCCTCGGCCGGGGAGACCCGGTGAACCCACGCACGCACCGACGACGGAGGCACCCCATGGACGCGAACGACGGCCCCCCGACACCCTTCTCCCGGCTGCGGTCGGCCCTGGCGCCCGCCCGGGCGGCAGGCCCGCCGCGCGGCCCGTCCCGCCCGGAGTTCTGGCGCAGCCCGCTGCGCGGCCCGTGGCTGACCGCGGTGTTCGGGATCGTGCTGCTCCTCGGCATCACGATCCTGTTCGTCACGGGCCTGCTGTCGTACGCCGCGTACGAACCGGACCTCGCGGCGGTCAACGACCAGACCCCGGGCAAGGGGTGGCTCGGTTTCTACCTCTTCTCCTGGCCGACCTCCCCGTACTGGCTCTACCGCGTCACCCAGGGGGTCCACGTCACGCTCGGCGTCGTCCTCGTGCCCGTGCTCCTGGCCAAACTGTGGTCCGTGATCCCCAAGCTCTTCGCCTGGCCCCCGGTGCGCTCGGCCGCCCAGGCCGCCGAGCGGCTCTCGCTGCTCCTGCTGGTGGGAGGGGCCGGCTTCGAGTTCGTGACCGGCATCCTCAACGTGCAGCTCCACTACGTCTTCCCGGGCTCCTTCTACACCCTGCACTTCTACGGTGCCTGGGTGTTCATCGGCGCCTTCGTGCTCCATGTTGTCCTCCGGCTGAAGCGGGCCGTACGGGCCCTGCGCGCCGGGCCGCGGCAGCCGGCCCCGGACAGCGAGGAGGCGGCCGGTCTCGTCTCGCCGAGCCCTGCCGCCGCGACCATCTCCCGGCGGGGCGCGCTGGGCATGGTCGGGCTGGGCTCCCTCGCGCTGTTCGCCGTGACCGCTGGGCAGAGCGTGGGCGGCTGGTTCCGCCGGACGGCACTCCTGGCACCGCACGGACAGGACCCCGGCCCCGGACCGAACGGCTTCCAGATCAACAAGACGGCCGCCTCGGTCGGCATCCGCCCCAGCGACACCGGCCCGGCCTGGCGGCTGACCGTGCGCGGCGGGGGCCGCCAGACCGACCTCACCTACGACCGGCTCCTCGCTCTGCCGCAGAGCGAGGCACTGCTGCCCATCGCCTGCGTGGAGGGCTGGTCCACCGCCGACCAGCGCTGGAGAGGCGTCCGCCTCACCGACCTGGCGGCGCTCGTCGGCCTGGGCACGGGCACCCCGCAGGTCCTGGTCGAGTCCCTGCAGCGGGGCGGTTCGTTCAGTTCGGTCGTCCTGAGCGAGGGCCAGGTCCGGGACGCGCGCTCGCTGCTGGCCGTCCGGGTCAACGGTGCCGTCCTCTCCCTCGACCACGGCTACCCGGCCCGGGTGATCGTCCCCGGTGCCCCCGGCGTCCACAACACCAAATGGGTCACCCGCCTCACCTTCGGGGAGCCCTCATGAAGCCGCGCCTGAAGCCGCGCTTGAAGCCGCCGGCCACCGGCTCCGTCACGGCCGCCTTCCGGCGCCGCTACGGAGCCTCCCCGCTCCACCTGCTCCTCGTCCTCGCCTCCTTCGCCCTGGCCTGCTACGCGGGCCTGCGCCTGCTCCACGGGGACGCCGTCGGCGTGGCCGTGTGGTTCGTCGGGGCCGCGCTCCTGCACGACCTCGTCCTGCTGCCGCTGTACGCGGTCACCGACCTGGCCGTCCAGAGGCTCCTCGGACGCGGTGCCCGGGAGGGCACGGGCGGGCCGCCGATCGGCGTCAACCACGTCCGGGTGCCCGCCTTCGTCTCCGGCGTCCTGCTGCTCGTGTACTGGCCGCTGGTACTCGGCCGGGTCGGTCACTACACGGTCACCACCGGCCTGCCCGCCGACGTGTTCCTGGGGCGGTGGCTCCTGATCACCGCCTGTCTGTTCGCCGCCTCGGCGGCCGTCCTGGCCGCGAAGCTGTGGAACGGGGGCAGGGAGGCGCGCAGGGCCCGGGCGCGCGCCCGGTGACGCGTGCCGTCCCACATCGTGACCTGCGAAGACGGCCGGTCGGGAGGGGGCTATTGTCGTCCGGTCGCGGACGGCAGACGGCCGTCCGTTCAACCCCAGGGGAAGCGACATGACTGATCTGAACCCGCTGCGGGCGAGCCTGGCGTCGGGCGAGCACGAGTTCGCCGACACCTTGGCCTTCGTCGCCGCGCACTACGACTACCAGCCGCAGGCGTTCCGCAACGGGGAGGCGGACAACGCCGCCGGGGAGAACGAGGGTTCCTGCAAGACGCTGGGACTGGCCCTGCTGGAAGGACTGAGCGACCAGGAGGCCCTGCTGGCCTTCGGTGAGCACTACCGCAGTGTGCTCGCGACGCCGGACGGCACGGACCACGGCAACATCCGCAACCTCATCGCCCATGGCCTGGCAGGGGTGAGCTTCACCGCGCAGCCGCTGACCCGCAAGGGCTGACCGGCGGATCCGGGGCGGGCACCGCGCCGCCGCCCGTCAGCCGGCGTCTGCGTACGTGCGCGCGGTCAGCCTGCGCTCGGCCCTGGGCGCGACCACCAGGGCGAAGCCGTGGTTGGCGGCGATGGCCCGGGTGTGGTCGGCGGAGAGGGAACCGTGCCGTTCGAGGGTCAGGGCGGGCAGGGCCGAGCGGTCGTGGCCCGCGGCGCGGTGGAAGGACAGCACCGTGGTCGACATGGGCTCGTGGTGGGGGTGCCGGCGGCGCGCCGCGACCTCGTCGTCGTGGATCAGCGCGTTGACACCGGGCTCGTGGCCGAAGTCGGCGAGCACACCGGCGGCCCGCCAGTGGGCGGGTTCGTGGTCCGCCCCGGTCCGGTGACGGGAGCGGTTCAGCGAGGTGATGGACAGGAAGTCCGTGGCCGTCGCCTCCAGCGCCGCGGCCAGGAAGGCGTTGGAGGGGCAGCGGTAGCCGGGGCCGATGAGCTGCACGGTCGTGATCCCGTCCTGGACCGCCGTCAGGTGCGCCGGGACGTGCGGGGCGGCGGGCCCGCGGAATCCGAACGGGCCGAGGGCGAAGAGTTCCTCCACCAGGTCCTGGATCTGCCGCCGCCGGAACTCCGCCGGCAGCCTGCACCAGTCGAACAGGGACGGCACGTGCGCGGCGACGGTGGTGACGCTGCCGACCTGGTCCGCGGGGCGGCCCTTCAGCAGGTTCACGCGCTCGACGGTGCCGCGGTCGGGCCGCGCCGTGAGGGCGTAGAGGTTGCCGAACCCGTGGGCCACCGCCCGGCCCCGGGCCAGGTCCTGCGAAGTGCGCGTCACATCCTCGGCGTTGCCCAGGAACAACGGCCCGGCGACCTCGGCTCGTGCACTCATTCAGGCCTCCCGGCGTGATCGTTTACGACGTCCAACGAGCCGTCGGCCCGACGGTCACCCCGGCACGTCGGCAGCCGGGAAAATGCCCCGCCCATGAGCCGCACCCCGCTCTACGATGACCCGATGCCGACGATCAGGAACTTCCAGATCACCTTCGACTGCGCGGATCCCGAGCGCGTCGCCCGCTTCTGGTGCGAGGTGCTCGGGTACGTCGTACCGCCGCCGCCGGAGGGGTTCGCAACGTGGGACGACTACGACCGGTCCCTGCCGCCCGAGCGTCAGGGAGCGGGCTTCGTATGCACGGATCCGACGGGTGTGCGCCCGCGCATGTACTTCCAGCGCGTTCCCGAGGGCAAGGTCGTCAAGAACCGGGTGCACATCGACGTACGGGTCGGCACCGGGCTCGTGGGTGAGGAGCGCGTCGCGGCCCTGGAGGCCGAGTGCGCGCGGCTGGTCGCGCTCGGTGCGGTGCGCGTCCAGTTGCTGCGCGCCGACGGTTTCGACGAGTCGTGCCTCGCGATGCAGGACGTCGAGGGCAACGAGTTCTGTCTCGACTGAGGGACCGCGGGGTTCAGGGGGCGATCTCGAAGGCGGGGGGCTTCAGCCCCTTCAGGCACGCGGTGTCCGGTGCGGACGGGTCGTCGAAGAAGGAGACGGTGATCTCCTGGGCGCACTTCGACGTCGCGAAGACCACGTGGGGTTCGTAGGGGACCGTGACGACGGTGGCGTTGCCCAGCGTGCGGGCGACGTAGGGGCCGTTGTCCGCGCCGGTCTGGGAGTCGAACCCGCCCGAGATGGCGAGCGTGGGGATGTCGCTCCGGGTGACGTCCCGGATCGAGCGCGCCGCCGCCGGCACGTTCCAGGCGGCACAGTCCTCGCGGAGGAAGGCGAGCTGCGGGGCCTGGGCCTGTACCGGGCGGGGGTAGGACGGGAAGGCCTTCTGACCGCCCCGGAGCGCCGCACCCCGGTCCTCGTACGGCGTCCACTCGCTGCAGAAGACGCCGTAGACCAGCCCGTGGGCCACGCGTCCCATGGCCTGGGGGCTGAGCTTGCCGCCCGCGTACTGCTCGGCGATCCGCTGCGGCTTGCCGTGGGCCAGTTCGTCGATCTCCGCGGGCACCTGGGGTGCGATGTGCGTGGCGGAGGTCATCCAGGTGACCAGCGCGCTGCCGTCGAGTACGACCTTCACCGGCTTCGGCTGCCCGGGGACGGTGACGGTGGTCGTGATCGGCCTGGCCTCCAGCTCGCGTACGAGGCGGTCGAAGGTGGCCGACAGGTTCGGGTAGCGGCGGTTGCACGCGGGCTGCTCGGCGCAAGCCTTGAACAGGCCGTCGAAACCCTGCCTGGCGCTGCTCCAGGTCGCGGCCGAACCCGCTCTGGAGGGCGGCAGGATGCCGTCGATGCCGACCGACCGGAGTCCTTCCGGGTGCCGGCGCATGTAGACGAGCGCCAGGTGGGTGCCGTAGGAGATGCCGTACACGTTCCAGTTCTTCACGCCCAGCGCGGTCCGGAGGTCCGCGTAGTCGGCGGCGCTCTCGGTGTCGTTGTAGGCGCTGAGGTCGATCCCGCGGGCCGCCAGCTCGTCGCGGCAGGCCTTCGTGGCGGCGACGTGCAGCCGCTCGGTGGACGGCGCGTTGGAAGCGAGGCCGACCGCACGGGCGTTGAACTCGTCGATGTTGGGGCAGAGGACGTTCGGCTCGGCCGAGTAGGTGCCCCGCTGGGACATCAGGATGAGGTCGCGGTCGCGGTTGAGACCGCCGTCGACGGCCATCTTAGCCTCGCCCACGGCGTCGTCGCCGGGGCCGCCGGCCAGCCAGACGATCGGGTCGGGCTCGGGCTGGGCGGCCCGTGCCGGCACGATCGCGACGCCGAGCCTGATGGTCCGGCCGTTCGGCCTGGCGCGGTTCTCGGGCACGGTCAGCGTCCCGCAGCGGGCCCCCTTGAGCTCGGGGACCGGGTCGGCCGTCTTGGGGCACGGGCCCGGCTCGTAGGCCGAGTCGCCCGCCTTCCCGGCGGCCGTACCGATCGGCGTCCCGCCGTCGTCCTTCGCCTCTGCGGGCGCGGCGAGCAGGCCGGTGATGAGGAGTCCGGTCGCCGCTCCGGCCGCGGTGGCGCGGATGCGCCGTGCGCTGCGCCGGCCGCGGGGCGTGGGGTGGGAAGCCATCTGTCCTCCCGGTCACTTCGGGGTGATCGTGAACGGTGCGGGCCGGAGTCCGGCCACGCACCTCGTGTCCGGAGCGGTCGGATCGGCCAGGAACGACGCCAGTACGCGCTGCGCGCACGGCGACTGCGGTACGACCCAGTGCCCGATCCCGGGAATCAGCACGGAGGTGGACCGGGACAGGGTGCGGGCCGCGTCCCTCGCGTAGCTCGACCCGGTCTTCATGTCGAAGGAACCGGAGATGACCAGCGCGGGGACGGAGCTGACCGTGGCCACGCGGTGCCGGGCCGCGTTGCTCGCGACGTTCCAGCTCCCGCACACGTCGTACTCGAAGGGGAGTTGCGGTGTCTGCGCCAGGACCGATGCGGGCCAGGTGGGGAAGGCGTCGCGGCCCGCTGCCAGGACGCCGGCCTCGGAGGTCCCCGGTACCCACTCGCCGCAGGCCACCGACTGCGTCAGGCCGTGCGCCGTCATGCCGACGGGCTGGACCGAGTCCTTCGCGCGGCCCTGGGCGAAGCGCTCCGGATTGCCGCGGCCGAGCTCGTCGAGTGCCGCGGGGAGGTCCTTCGGCTTCACGTTGAAGCCGACCATCAGGTTCAGCAGGGTGCCGCCGTCGAGGACGACCTTCACCGGTTTCCCGCCGCCCGGCGGCGTGGCGTTCAGCGTCAGGGGCCGTGCCTCCAGCCTGCGTACCTGCTCGTCCAGGGTCTTGCGGAGGTCCGGGTAGCGGCTCTTGCAGGCGGGTTGGGCCGCACACGCGTCGAAGGTGTTGTCGATGCCCTCCCTGGCGCTGCTCCAGCCCCACGGCAGCTTCGTGACCTGCGGCGGGCTGACCGAGTCGATCGCCAGTGAGCGGATGCCCTCGGGGTGGAGGCGCAGGTAGGCGAGGCCCAGGTTGGTGCCGTACGAGTAGCCGTAGACGTTCCACCGGGGGATGCCGAGCGCCGTGCGCAGGTCGGCGAAGTCGGCCGCGTTCTCCGTGCTGTTGTAGGCGCTCAGGTCGGTCCCGTCGGCCGTCAGACGGGTCCGGCACTCCTGGAACGCCTTCAGCATCAGCCGCTTCGCCGCCGGCGAGTCCCAACCGAAGCCGACGGACTTCTCGTTGAAGCGGTCGACCTCCGGACAGGCGAGGTTCGGCCGGTCGTAGAGGTTGCCGCGCTGGGCCATCACGATCAGCTCGCGGTCCTTGTTGAGGCCGGAGGAGACCAGGAAGGGGATGTCGTCGAAGGTGTCGGCGCCGGGGCCGCCCGCCATGAACACCACCGGGTCCGGAGCGGGCTCGGCCGAGACGGGTTTGATGACCGCGACGGCCAGCTTGATGGTCCGCCCTCCGGGCCGGGAGCGGTTTTCGGGAACCTCCAGGAACCCGCACCGTGCCGTGCTCAGCGCCTCGATCGGCTCGGGTGTCTTCGGACAGGCTCCCGGCACGAACCGCGGCGGGGCCGCCGGGCTGGGGGCGGCGGGAGGCGTGGGGGACGGCGCGGCACCGGCGGGTGCCGGGCCGAACGCCGTCAGACAAGCCGCGGCGGCCGTGGCCGCCGCGCTGACTCGGTGCAGTGCCATGGGATTTCCGTTCCTGTGCCGGCGTCGTGCGGCGGCCCTGTCGGGCCACGCCGCGGCGATGAGGGCGGAACGCGCGCATTTCGACGGTACCGGGACGGGCGGACGTACGCACTCCGGGGGCCGGGGACCGGCTCCGGGGTGTGTAGGTCCGCGGGTGGGCCGGAGGTCACAGGTCCTGGACGCGCCGGAACGGGCGGTCGGCCTCCAGCTCGAACGCGACGTCCAGCAGCTTGCGCTCACCGCCGGGGCGGCCGGAGAACATGACGCCGATGGGCAGCCCGTCCGCCGTCGCACGCGCCGCCGGCACCGAGACCGAGGGCGTGCCGACCACGTTGTTGACCGGGGTGAACGCCACGTACGCCAGGATCCGTTCGATGAGCGTCGGGTACGGAACCGCCGGGCTGAGGTGGCCGAGCGGCGGCGTGGTGTGGGCGAGCACGGGAGACAGCACGAGGTCGAGGCCGCGGAAGGACGCCGCGTACGCCTCCCTCGTGCGCTTCAGCCGGCGCAGCACGCCCGGAGTCCGGCGCCACTTCCTCAGGTACTCCTCGCGCAGCCCCCGGCTCAGTCCGTCCATCCGGCGCCGGTCGAAGTCCGCTCCGAGGGTGCGGCCCGTGACGCCGAGGAGGAACGACAGCATGCCCCAGTACGTGAGGAAGTCGTCGGTGAAACTCGGGTCGATACCCAGCTCCACCGGCCGCACGGAGTGGCCGAGCCGCTCGAGCGTCGCCGCCGTCTCCGTGACCGCCGCCCGGGTATCGTCGTCGGAGCGGACGCCGTTCGGCGAGTCCAGCAGGAACCCGATGCGCAGCCGTTGTCCCGAAGGTCCTTCGACCGGGCCCAGCGGCGGCAGCGCGGGGTTCCTCCAGTACGTCTCGGCAGCGGTGAGGAAGGCGGCGGCGTCCCGGACCGAGCGGCTCACGATCCCGTCGGAGACCAGGTCGAGCGGCAGCTGACGGCTCTGGGCGTTCGCCACGACCCGGCCGCGGGTCGGCTTCAGGCCGACGAGCCCGCAGCAGGCCGCCGGAATCCGGATCGACCCGCCGCCGTCGTTGGCGTGCGCGATCGGCACCGCCCCGGCCGCGACGAGCGCCGCGCTGCCACCCGACGAACCACCGGCGGAGAAGCCCGTGTGCCACGGGTTGCGCACCGGTTCGGCACCCTCGTACTCGGTGGTCGGACTGAACCCGAACTCGGGCAGCCGGGTCTTGCCGAGCACCGTGACCCCGGTGCTGAGGAACTGCCGGGCGAACGGTGCGTGGCGCCGGGCCGCGCCGGGGTGGAAGGCCGCGCTGCCGTGGCCCGTGGGCAGCCCCTGGTAGTCCGTGTTGTCCTTGACGAAGGTGGGCACGCCCGCGAAGGCGCCCCCGGCCGCGCCGGCGGGCACCGGGGTGTCGACGTACGTCTGGACCGCGCCCAGCCGCCCCTCGACCGCCCGCACCCGTTCCCGCGCGTCCCGGGCCACCTCTGCGGCGGAGACCTCGCCGCGCCGGATCGCCGCGGCGAGACCGACGGCGTCGTGCTCTCCCAGGGCGTCGTCCCGGAAGGCGTGCACCGTGGTCCGTTCGTCGAAAGTCGTCACCGCTGATCAGCCCCCGGCCGTGTGGATGGTCGCGCTGCCATCATTGCTTACCGCCGGGTAACCCGCGAGCGGTTCCGAAGGATGCCGAACGTCTTTTCGGAATGCCGCGAGGGCGGCCCGCCGGGTCAGCCGGAGTCGGCCTCGGCCCGCCGCACGGCGTCGTGGGCGGCCAGCGCGGCGTGCAGGGTCAGCAGGTCGGCACCCCGGGCCGCGTCCAGTCCGGTCAGCTCCGTCGCCCTGCGCAGGCGGTAGTCCACCGTGTTGGGGTGCACCTGGAGCCGGGCGGCGGCCCGGCGCCGGTCGAGGCCGCAGGCGAGGAAGGTGCGCAGGGTGTCGAGCAGCTCCGGGCGCCCGGCCAGCGGGCCGAGCAGCGCGGCCAGCCCGTCCCGGGCCGGGCTCGGGCGGCTCAGCTGGTACTCCAGCAGCACGTCGTCGAGCAGGTACAGGCCGGGCCCCCGGCCGGACGCCTCCGCGACCCTGCGCACCTCGCCGACCATCCGGGCGGCGTCCGCGACCCCCTCCGGGGCGGCCGCGGCAGCCGCCACCAGCAGCTCGGCGCCGCACATCAGACCGAGCTGCTCGACCAGGCGGGCGAGCCGCTCCCGGTCCGGGGCGGCGAAGTCCGGGGCCGGCCTCTCGTACGGGATCAGCACCAGCCCGCCGTCGCCGGAGAGCACGGACAGCGGGACGCCCGTGGTCTGGCGCTGCAACTCGTTGCGCAGCCGGCGGAGTTTGCGGCGCGCGGCGACGGAATGGTTCACGCCGGGCCGCAGCTCGTCCGGGTGCGGTCCCATGGCGATGCCCAGGACGAGGTAGGAAGGGGGCAGCCGGATGCCCGCCCGGTCGGCCGCCGCCCGCGGGTTCCCGCCCTCCAGCAGCCGGGACAGCAGGGACTGACGGGCGACCTGCTCGTCGCCGAGGGCCGCCTGCCGCTCCTGTACGTACCCCTCCGCGACCGCGCAGCTCACCAGCCGGAGGTAGCCGAGCAGCCGGCGCTGGACCAGCAGCACGTCCGCCAGGTCCTCCGGCCCGGCCGTCGCGAGGACCTGGGCCGCGCACTCCTCCGCCCCGTAGTGGTAGGCGCCGACGACGGCTTCCAGCGGTACGCCCTCGTCGGCGCGCCGGGCCGACGACTCGCTGATCCTCGCCAGCTCGGCCTCCTCCGGAAGCTCGCCGGCGCGCAGCACCTGGACGAAGGCCCGTATGCCGCGGTCCACTTCCTTGGTGATCTCACCGCGGAGCTGTTCCGAGGGCAGTGCTCCGTAGGCGGGCAGCTGCTCGACGAGCCGGGCCATGACGGCCGGGGCGAGGGTCGGCGCGGCGGCCAGGAGCCGCTTGTGGACCGGCACGCCGCCGAACTGCGGCCCCTCGTCGCCTCCCTGGGGTTTGGGCGCGGTCACAATCCACCTCGCGAATCTCTGTTGTGCGACCTGGAGACACGGCCCCGCACCGCACCCATCCTTGTTTCCGGGACGTTACTTACTAGTTGGTAACACGCCCGCCCGGTGGATCGCCAGACGCGTTCGGCCCCCGACCGCAACCTCCACCGGATCCCCACGCCCCCACCCGCAGCGGAGGACCGCCGTGCTCGCGCCCAGAAACGCTGTCCGTCTCCTGGCTACCGCCGTCGTCACCGCGATGGCCCTGACCGCGGCACCGGCGGCCACGGCCGCCGAGGTCAGAACGCCGAGCGCCACCGCCGCCGACCCCTTCTACACGTACACCGGCAGCGAACCCCTCGCCTCGCTCGCACCCGGCACCGTGCTGAAGACGCGGACGCTCCAGTACCACCTGGTGGGCCTGCCCACGCCGGTCAAGGCGATCCAGCTGCTCTACCGCACGACCGACGCCCAGGGCCGGCCGTCCGCCAACGTGACCACCGTGGTGCGCAGCCTGACGGGCGACAGCGGCAAGGCGGTCTCCTACCAATCGTTCTACGACTCGCTCGACCCGGAGGACGGCCCGTCCCGGGCCATCGCCGGGGGTCTCACCCTGGGCGGGGCCATCGCGAACGCCGAGTCCCTCTTCCTCGCGCCGCTGCTCCTGCAGGGCTACAACCTCGTCATCCCCGACACCGAGGGACAGACGGCGAACTTCGCGGCCGGCCCCGAGTACGCGACCAACACGCTGGACTCGATCCGCGCCGCGACCCGGTCCCCGGAGACCGGCATGAACGGCGACACCAGGTTCGGACTGATGGGGTACTCGGGCGGCGCCATCGCGACCAACTGGGCGGCCGCGCTCGCACCGTCCTACGCGCCCGAGGTCAACGCCCGGCTCGTGGGATTCGCCGAGGGCGGCCTGCTCGTGGACCCCGCGCACAACCTCAAGTACGTCGACGGCTCCCTCGTGTGGACGGGCGTCATCCCGATGGCGCTCATCGGCGTCTCCCGCTCGTACGGCATCGACCTGGGGCCCTACCTGAACGACTACGGGCGAGAGGTGTACGGAAAGCTGGAGCGCGGGTCGATCGTCGACGCGCTGGGCCGCTACCCCGGGCTGACCTGGAAGAAGATGGCCAAGCCGCAGTACGCCGACCCGAATTCGGTGCCCGCGTTCGTCGACGCGGTGAACCGGATCAACCTCGGCTCCGCGCCGACCCCGTCCGTCCCGGGATTCATCGCCCAGGGCAACGGGGGAGTACTGGAGGGGACCTTCGGCAACCGCCCGGGGATCGGCACGGGTGACGGCGTCATGGTCGCCGGAGACGTCCGGACACTGGCCCGGCAGTACTGCTCCACCGGCAACGGATCCATCGAGTACCAGCAGTTCGACCTGCTCAGCCACGTCGGCGTGCCCGTCGTCTGGGCGCCCGTCGCGATGGGGTGGATGAACGACCGCTTCGCGGGCAGGAGCGCGCCGTCCGACTGCGGCCGCATCCCCGCCGGGAACTCCCTGGCGCCGGAGATGCCCGTGCCGGCGTCCTGACGCCCCCGCGCACCCCGTGGCCCCCGCCGCGCGATCGCGCACGGCGGGGGCCCGAACGGCGCAGACCGTCAGGACACCATGGAGGCGTCGGCCACCTCCGTCAGCCTGACCGTGCACAGCCCGCCGCGCTCGCTCCTCACGTCCGTCACCTTGAGCTGCGTGCCCGGTGCGAGGATGTACTCCTCCTCCCCGGTGAAGGCGGAGAAGTTCCTGATCCCGACCGCCTGGGCGGGCGTCACCTCGAAGAGGGTCCGCTTGCCCCTGCTGCCCAGGAAGGACCGGGCCACCTTCAGCTCCGAGGTGCAGGAGGAGACGCCCCACCAGGTCACCGTGCGGCCCACCGGGTACTGCGACCGCAGGTCCAGCGACACACCGCGCCACAGCGGCTGCGTGTGGGCGGGCAGCCCCGAAACCGCCGAGAACAGCAGCCGCAGGTACGGCAGGTAGGGGGTGACCCGGCTGCGGTCGGGGGAGCGCAGGACGGCGTTGATCTCGCGGTAGAAGGCCGACTCGCAGGTGTAGAGGTAGAGCGCGGCGATCGCGTCGGCGGACAGGCCGGTGGCCGTCTCGTCCGCCCTCCGCTTGCCGAACTCCCGAGACCGGTCGACGTGTCCGGCGATCCCGGACAGCGTCGCGGCGACCGGTGCGACGGCGTCCTGGAAGTCCATCAGCGGGGTGTCGAACACACCGGTGATGGCGGGGAGGACGAGGCCCTCGTCCTTGACGCTGGTGAGCCGCTCCAGGTACAGCTGGTGCAGGTTCATGGTCGACTCGATGAAGGCGCCCATGCGTGCCGCGACACCCCCCTCCCCGCCGCCCGGACCGGCCGCCCCCTCGTTCCACCCCCTGCTCGGCAGCCAGTCGACGCCCTCGGCGCCCAGCGAGGCGAGTGCCTCGTTGACCAGGGCGAAGTGGTCGCCCTCGCAGAAGATGTCGCCCTGCGCCGCCGGGTTCGCGTGGTCGATGTGCCGGACCTCGACGTCCGGGTACTTCTGCTGGAGCCGCAGGACGACCTTCTTGAGGCTGCGGGCGTGCGCTCCCCACCAGGCGAAGACGACCCCGCGGTCCTCCTCGCCGGCCTCCTGCTTGGCCTTGAGGATCTCCTCGACGATCCTCTCGGCGACGGGCCGCCAGAAGCCCGTGTGCTGGTCGGCGCCCATCGCTCCGTCGCCACTGGCCGTGAGCGAGGCGTTCAGCAGCAGCACGCCCTGGGTCAGCATCGCCTGGAACCACTCGGGAGGCTGGACCGTCTCCCGCTCCTTCAGCAGCGCGCGGACGTCGGCGATCGGCGTCTTCTTGGCTATGCCGTACTTCCACATCGCCGCCGCCTTGATGATGCAGCGAATGCTGACGACCCGGCCGAACTGGCTGTCCTTCCAGTCGTTGAAGGTGTTGTCGAACATGGCGATGCCGGTCGCGCTCTCCGGGCGCGGGTACGGGTTCTGGCCGAATACGACGACCTTCCACTTGTGCGGCGGGTTCGGCTTGAGCGCCTGGAAGGTCAGCTCGCGGACCGGGACGACCTCGTGGCTGCGGCCCTTCCCGATGAACCGGGCGGCGTCCGGCTGCGCCTCGATCACGGGCTTGAGGAGCGGGAGCCAGGGCTCACCGCCCCCGTCGAAGAGCTCGGCGAGGGCCAGCGGGTCGTCCGCGGCGGTCTGCGCCGGCTCCGGCACGGCGGCCGTCGCGAGGACCGGCGCCGGCGCCGCGGCCGTCGCGGGGGCCGGCTCCGGTCCGGGGGCCGGTTCAGGGACCGGTCCAGGGGCGACGGCCTGCGGCGGCACGATGCGCACCCGCTGCTCCACTGGGGCCTTCTCGATGCCGTCCAGCTGCGAGACGATCGTGGCGCGCAGCTCGTCGTCGTCCTCGAACCAGTGGTCGTGGAAGAGCGTGTAGCCGGTCCACATCAGGTTCGCGCACAGCCGGGCCGGGACCCGGCCGGTCTGCGCGCCCATCCCGACCAGCGCCACGGAGCGGATGCTGCCGGGCTCCTTCCTGTTCTGCCGGTGGACGGCCTGGAACGCGGCGGCGCAGGCCAGGGCCACGTTCAGCGTGGCACTCACGTTCTGCGAGGACCGCACCATCGTCGGTGTCGATATCAGGAACCGCGGGACGGCCGCCCCCGACGGGACGCACACCGCGCTGCCCACCGGCAGCGTCCCGCCGAACCGGTCGCGGATCGCGCGCTGCACCCGCAGCTGGATGCCCGGTCCGAGGTGGCGCTTGATGACGGCGTCGACCCCGCCGTCCATCCGGCCCCGGGAGTTCGTCGGGGTGACCCAGGCGTCGACGTCCTCGTCGAGGATCGAACCCCGGCGGATCTCGATGCCCAAAGTGTCCGCGAAAGCCGCCCGCCACGCCTCCACCACACGCTCGTTGACGTCTGTCAGTACAACCCTGAGCGCGGGCTGAACACTGCTCTCGGTCATCGTCCACTCCTGTCGGGAAACGGCCCTTGCAACACCTCGAACCTAGCCGCCACCACTGACAACGCCCCTCCGGGAAGGGGACGATGACCTGCCGTCACGACACGGCGGCACCGTCCACGGCCAGCAGGGTCAGCGGGACGTTGCCGCGTACCGCCTGCGAGTACGGGCAGACCGCGTCCGCACGGTGCAGCAGGGGCTGGAGGTCCGCCGCGCGCCACCCCGGCAGGCTGACCGTCAGGGCCACCGCGAGGCCGTAGCCCGCCGGGGTGTCCGTGGTGCCGAGCTGCACCTCGCAGGCCACGCGCGCGGCCGAGGCGTCCGCCCCGAAGTCGGCGGCGACCTCCGCGAGCGCGGAGGTGAAGCAGGCCGCGAAACCGGCCGCGAACAGCTGCTCGGGATTGGTGGTGCCGGGCACCTTCTTGCGCGGCGGGGCGAGGCGGACGTCCAGGCGCCCGTCGTCCGTGCGGACGGATCCGGTGCGGCCCCCGGCGGCGTGCGCGGTCGTCCGGTACAGGCTGCGGGTGAGTGGCACGGTCATGGCGTACGGCCCATCTTGCTCGACGAGGACGCTGCCGCGGGCGCGGACAGCGGTCGGCGCCGCTCCCGCGGCACCTCGCGCGTCGTCGTGCGTAACCGGGTACGGCGCATCTCGTCCGGGGCCCCGTGAGGCCGCCGGACAAGTTAGCAACGGAGCGGGCCGTCCGGGGACCCGCTGGGCGGTGACCTTCCTCACCCGTGCCCGGCCGCCGCCGGCCCGGGCCGGTGCCCGCGGGCGCGGTACGCCCCCGGAGGCATGCCCTCCCAGCGGGTGAAGGCGCGGACCAGGGCCGTCGCCCCGCTCAGACCCACGAGCGGCGCGATCCGGTCGAGGGGCAGGGCCGTGGTCTCCAGCAGCCGCCTGGCCCGCCCGTGGCGGGCCGTGTCGAGGAGCGCCCGCCACGAGGTGCCCTCCGCCTGCAGGGCCCTGCGCAGCGTCCGCACGCTCAGGCTGAGCTCGCGGGCGGGACCCTCCGGGCCCGCGTCCCCGAGCGCGGCGTGCTCCAGCCACTGCCGTACGCGCTCGGACACGGCCGGGGGAGCGCTGACCTGGTGCAGGAGCCGGTCGGCGTAGGCCCGGTGCAGGGAGCTCAGCGCGGGATCGTGGAACGGCCGGCGCCGGTCGAGGTCCTCGTCGGCGACCGTGATCACGTTCTCCGGGGCGTCGAAGACCACCGGGCAGCCGAGGACGCGGGCGTACGGCTCGGCCGAGCCCGCACGCGGGTGCGCGAACGACACGGACAGCGGCGCCCAGCCGTCGCCGGCGATCCAGCGGCCCGCCCGCACCAGGCCGCTGACGACCGCCTCGACCTGCTGGGGATGCGCGGCCGCCGGATCGGCGGCCGGCCGGTAGCGGACCCGGCCGGCGTCCCCGCGGCGGTCCACGCTCACCCTGCCCGCCCGGCTCATCAGGGGGTGGTAGCGCTCCACCGCCAGCGCGGCGTCCGCGAGGCTGGCGCTCGTGAGCACGAGGTGGCCCAGGATGTGCAGCCCCGTGGGCCGGATGCGGTCACCCAGGAGGAGTCCGGCGTGCGGGCCCGCGCCCTCCACCGCGGCGCTCAGCACCGTGAGGGCGTGGCACGAGGGGACGGCGGGCGGCTCGGTGGCGGACACGGCCGCCAGTCAATGACGGAGCACCACCCGCGTCAACACCGCCTGCGGCACGGGCGGCACGGGCGCCACGGCCGGCCCGGCCGGCGGCCCCGGGAGTCAACGGGTTGGCCGCCGCGGTGAATGACGACGCCGCGGGGGCGCTCCTATGGTCGCCCTGGACACCTCCGCGCCGTCGTCATGCAACGCATCGTGAAAGGGCTCGGGATGAATCGACCAAGACTCTTCGGACGACGCCGGTACCTGCTGCCGGGCCTGGTCCTCGCGATGGTCACCCTGGTGCTCGGCCCGGCGGCCGCCGGCGCCTCGGCGGGCCCGCCGTGGTGGGAGCCCGTGGCGCGCCCGGTGCCGGACTCCCAGGTCGGCGTCACGGGGGAGCCGTTCACCGGGACCGACGCCCGGGGCCGGGTCCGGGGCTGGGTGGACGCGCACGTCCACCTGATGTCCGACGAGGGCTTCGGCGGGCGGCTGGTCTGCGGCAAGGTCTTCTCCCCGGCCGGCGTGGCGGACGCCCTCAAGGACTGCCCCGAGCACTACCCGAACGGCGTCCTCGCCCTCTTCGACATGATCACCAAGGGCGGTGACGGCCGGCACGACCCCACCGGCTGGCCGACGTTCCGCGACTGGCCGGCCCACGACTCCGCCACCCACCAGCAGACCTACTACGCCTGGGTCGAGCGTGCCTGGCGCGGCGGCCAGCGCGTCCTGGTCAACGACATGGTCACCAACGGGGTCATCTGCTCGCTGTACTTCTTCAAGGACCGCGGCTGCGACGAGATGACCTCGATCCGCCTCCAGATCCGCAGGACGTACGAACTCCAGGACTACGTCGACGCCATGTACGGCGGCCCCGGCAAGGGCTGGTTCCGGGTCGTCACCGAACCCGACCAGGCCCGTGAGGTCATCCAGGAGGGCAAGCTCGCCGTCGTCCTCGGCGTGGAGACCTCCGAACCGTTCGGCTGCAAGCAGGTGCTGGACGGCGCCCGTTGCACCATGGCCGACATCGACCGGGGCCTCGACGAACTGCACGGCCTCGGCGTGCGCAGCATGTTCCTGTGCCACAAGTTCGACAACGCCCTGTGCGGCGTCCGGTTCGACACGGGGACCACGGGCATGGCCGTCAACGCCGGCCAGTTCCTGTCGACCGGCACCTTCTGGAGCACGGAGCCCTGCACCGGCCCCGAGCACGACAACCCGATCGGCTTCGGACTCGCCGCAGGCCTGTCGGCCGAGGAGCCCGGCACCTCGCCCGCCGAGGCCGAGGCCAGGATCCGCGCCGCGCTGCCCGAAGGGGTCGAACTGCCCCGGTACGGCGGCGCCTCCCTGCAGGCGGCGCAGTGCAACCGCCGGGGCCTGACCGCGCTCGGCGAGTACGCGGTGCTGGGCATGACGAAACGCAACATGATGCTGGAACTCGACCACATGAGCGTCAAGGCGGCGAACCAGGCGCTGCGCGTGCTCGAAGCCGAGCAGTACTCCGGCGCCCTGTCCACGCACGGCTGGATGGACGACAACTGGACCGAACGCGTCTACCGCCTGGGCGGCTTCATCACCGGCCACATGTACGAGGCCACCGCCTTCACCGCCGAGGCGCGCCGGCACGCGGACCTGCGGGCCCGGTACGGAGCCGGGTACGGGATCGGCACCGACATGAACGGCTTCGCCTGGCTCCCCGGCCCCCGGCCCGCGGCCGGGAACCCCGTCCGCTACCCCTTCCGCAGCCCCGACGGCGGCTCCGTCCTCGACCGGCAGGTCACCGGCTCCCGCGTCTGGGACGTCAACACCGACGGCGGCGGCACCCACTACGGCCTCGTACCGGACTGGATCGAGGACATCCGCGTCACCGGAGGCCAGGACGTGGTGGACGAACTCATGCGGGGCGCCGAGGGCTACCTGCGCACCTGGGAGCGCAGCCGCGGCCACACCACCCCCTACACGCCCCTGGTCCGCGGCTACCGCCCGCATGCAGGGCACCTGGCTTCCACACGCCCCCTGCCCGCCGGGTTCACCCACGAGGGGATCTGGAAGGTGCTCCGGGACCCGGCGGCGGGCACCGTCCGGCTCTACGAGTGCAAGGCGGCCGGGCACTCGCTGCTGACCCGCGACCCGGGGTGCGAGGGCCAGCAGCCCCTCGGCGCGGTCGGATACGTGTACACCGGGCCGGTGCCGGGCTCCGTGCCCCTCTACCGGTGCTACATCCCCTCGGTGTTCGACCACTTCGTCACGAGCAGGGCCGACTGCGAGGGGCCTTACACCCGCGAGGGTCTGCTCGGCTACGCCATGCCGGTCACGGCGTCGTAGCGGCGACGGGCCGGGCGGGCGCGCAGGCGCGGATGCCGCCCACCCGGCTACTCGTCCCCCCGCACGGGGCCGGACCGGCGCAGATCGGCATCGGTGAGCGGCTCCAGCTCCCCGTGGGTGTCCAGCCAGTACAGGAAGAAGACGGCCGGGGCGACGAGCAGCAGGGAGACGAGACTGACCACCGTCAGCCAGACCAGCGTCTCGGAATCCCCCGCGGCCTGCGCCACGGACAGGGAGGTGGGGATGAGGTAGGGGCGCTGGGCGAACCCCCAGGCGAGGACGGCCGCGACGACGGTGCCGACGGCGCCGAAGCGGGCCAGGTGCGTCCGCCGCCGCACCACGGACAGTCCCGTCGCGGCGCAGCACACCAGGGACACGATCGCGAGGGCGAGCCCCACGCCGTGGGTCAGCCCGTGCCAGACGTGGGGGGAGTCGCCCCGGGTCACCAGGAGCACCCACACCGCCGCAGGGGCGACCGCGGCGAGGGCGGCGAGGGCGCGCAGCCGGAAGTAGCCGACCAGGTCGGGAGCGTCGAAGCGCGCGGCGTCGGCGGTCAGGAACACGGCGCCCAGCAGGGCGGTCGCGGCGACGGTGAGCACCCCGAACGCGAGGGAGGCGTGGTTGGCCCACGCGTCGGCCGAGGCCACGACGCCCGGCGCGATCCGGCCGGTCGCGATGGAACCGACCGCCGCCCCGAGGAAGAACGGGGTGAGCAGGGAGGAGACGGCGAAGACGGCACCGTAGAGGCGGCGCCGGGCCAGCCGCCGGGCGGGCTTGCGCAGGGCGAACCCGGCGCCGCGCAGCACCATGCCCAGGGCGGCGAGCGCCAGGGGCGCCCACAGGGCCGTGAACACCGTTTGGAACATGACGGGGAACCCGGTCCACATCAGGACCAGGACGAAGACCAGCCAGACGTTGTTGACCTCCCACACGGGCGCCATCGCGTGATCGATCAGCCACCGCGGGCGCCTGCCGCGCCCGGTCCCCCCGGCCGTCAGGTCCCAGAAGCCCGCCCCGTAGTCGGTGCCGCCGCCGCAGGCGTACGCGGCGACCGCGAGCAGCAGCACGAAGGCGACGAGCCCGGCCATCAGCCGCCGCCTCCCGCCGGAGGCCGCGGACCGTAGGGGCTGACCGCCTCGGGCTCCTCCACGGCCGGTCCGCCCGCCGTCCGCCCGGCCGCCTGTTCGTCGGCCAGGCGCCAGCCGTCGCGCATCTTCAGCAGGATCGCGAGGAACACCCCGAAGACGCACACGTACACCACGATCACCAGACCGAACATGACCCACAGGGTGGTGGACCGGGTCGGGGTCACGGCCTCCGCGACGCGCATGTTCTGGTAGACGATCCAGGGCTGGCGCCCCACCTCGGTGGTGATCCAGCCACACTCGACGGCGATGACGGAGGCCACGCCGGCGCAGGCGGCGCCGCGGTAGAACCACGGCGACCGGGGCAGCCGCCGGTGGCGCAGCCGGACGAAGCCGTAGACGAGGGCGAGGAGCAGGAGCGCGCTGCCGATCCCGACCATGGTGTCGAAGGCCCAGTGGGCGATCGTGGCCTGGGTGGCGTTCGGCCGGTCGCCCGCCGGGACGGAGCTCAGCCCGGTCACCTCCGTGTCCGGTGTGAACCCGGCCAGGATGGAGTCCAGCTGGGGGATCCTGATGCCGCCGGAGACGGTCCCGTCCGGCTGGAGCCGGCCGTAGAGGTACTCCGGTACGTGGGTGCCGGTCCGCCAGACCAGCTCCGTCGCCGCGAACTTCACGGGCTGCTTGTGGAACACCTGCCGGGCGAGCGAGTCACCCAGGACGAACTGCACGGGGGTGGCCGCCGCGGCGAGGGTGAAGGGGACCGCGAATCCGAGCCGGTGGTAGTGGTCCCGGCGCCCGCGCAGCCACCCCACGGCGTACACGCCCGCCACCACGTAGCCCGCGGTGACCAGCATCGCCACCACGAAATGCCAGTACTCGGGCCCGAACATGGGGGTGAAGACCGCCTTCCGGACGTCCACGTCGACCGGGTTGCCGGCGGAGTCGAGGGTGAACCCCCGCGGGGTGTTCATCCACGAGTTGGCGGCCAGGATGCCGAAGGCCCCCAGCAGCGCCGTGGCCGGCAGGGGCAGCCCGAGCAGGAAGTGGGTGCGCGGCTTCAGCCTGCGCCAGCCGTACAGGTAGATGGCGATGAGCACCGCTTCGAGGAAGAACGCCCAGGCCTCGACGCCGAAACCGATGCCGAAGACATCACCCCACCGGCCCATCAGCCCGGGCCAGAGCAGGCCGAACTCGAACGACAGCACGGTGCCCGTGACGACGCCGATCGCGAACTGCACCGCCATCACGGCCGACCAGCGCCGGGCCAGCAGCAGGGCCGCGGGGTCGTTGCGGCGCAGGCCGCGGTAGTGCATGACCAGGGTGATGAGCGGCAGCGCCACTCCCATCGGCACCAGGACGATGTGGGAGGCGAGGGTGAACGCCATGAGTTCCCTGGCCGGGAGCAGCTGGGCGGGGCTGTCCGACGCCAGCAGGTGGACCGTGGTGTGCATGCGTTCCTTTGCCGCTCGGGATCACGGACCGGACGGGGGAAGGCCCCCGGGCTCAGCCGCCGGTGGCGAAGCCGGGGAAGAGGGTCATCCCGCCGTCCACGTAGAGCGTGGCGCCGACGACGTAGTCCATGAGGTCGGAGGCGAGGCCCACGGCGGCGTGGGCGATGTCCTCGGGGTCGCCGATCCGGCCGTACGGGATCAGCCGGAGCAGGTCCTCCCGGGCCTCCTCGGTCTCCCACGCGCTCCGGTTGATCGGCGTCCTGATGGCACCCGGGGCGATCGCGTTGACGCGGATCCTCTGGGGCGCGAGCTCCTGGGCCAGCGTCTCCATCAGCATCTGCACGCCGCCCTTGGAGGAGGCGTAGTTCACGTGCCCCGCCCACGGGATGACCTGGTGCACGGAGCTCATGCAGATGATCTTCCCCGCCGCCTGGGACACCTCCGGGACCACGCCGCGCCGCAGGAACTCCTTCGTCGCCTCCCGCGCGCAGAGGAACTGGCCCGTGAGGTTGACGTCGATCACCTTCTGCCACTGGGCGAGCGTCATCTCCGTGAAGGGGGCGTCGCGCTGCAGTCCGGCGTTGGCGACCAGGATGTCGATCGTGCCGAACTCCTCGACCATGCGGTCCATCATGGCGACGACCTGGTCCTCCTGGGACACGTCCGCCTCGTACGCGGCCGCGCGCACGCCGAACGAGGTGATCTCCTCGACCACCTTCTCGGCCTCCTCCGCGCCGGACACGTAGTTCACCACCACATCGGCCCCGGCCCGGCCCAGGCCGATGGCAGTGGCCTTGCCGATCCCGCTGTTGGCGCCGGTGACCAGCGCCTTCTGGCCCTTGAGCAGGTGAGCGGGGATCACTCCCCGGGGACCGCTCCGGTGCGAACTCAACGTGGACCGCCTCCTCGAATGCCCGGCCCGGGCCGCCGGACCGCGGCACGGCAGCGTCCGACCGCCACCCAAGCACCGCCTCCGCCCACCCGCGCCCCGGGCGAGGCGTTCTTGGGCCACGCGGCGGAGCACCGCCGCCCGGTCGGAGGACGGCGCCGGTTGTCAGCCCAGCCGCTCCAGCAGGTGGTCGCCCACCCGCAGGGCGTTCGCGATCGCCGTCAGCGACGGATTGACCGCGCCGATGCTCGGGAAGAAGCTCGTGTCGACCACGTACAGGTTGTCGAGGTCGTGCGCCTTGCAGTTCACGTCCAGGGCGGACGCGGCCGGGTCGTCGCCGAACCGCACGGTGCCGGCCTGGTGCGCCGTGGCGCCGATCGGCATGCCCTTGTGGAGGTAGATGCTGCGCGACAGCAGCCGGTGCTCGTGCATCCCCAGCTGACCGAGCATGCCCTGGAGCTTGTGCCGCAGCCGCGTCAGACCGGCGATGTTGTTCTTCTCGTCCAGCACGAGACGGATGGTGCCGTCACCGTCGACCGTGACCCGGTTGCCGGGGCGGGGGAGGTCCTCGCCGCACAGCCAGAAGTCCACCGCGTGGTGGGCCATGACCTCGAAGGGCATGTCGGGGGTCACGGCGCCCGCCCAGCGCGGAGCCTCGCCGTGGATCTGGTCGGCGTCCGACTTGCCGAGCATCTGGATCCCGCCCAGCGGGTAGTCCCAGTCGTCGGCGCCCAGGTACCAGTCGTGCAGGGCCAGGGTCTTCTGGAACTTCGTGTCGTTGGGCTCCCTCGAAATGGCCATCAGCGCCAGGTTGTTGTGCCGCATGTAGTGCCGGCCGACCACTCCCGAGCTGTTCGCCAGCCCGTCCGGGTGACGGTCGCAGGCCGAAGCCAGCAGCAGCACCGCCGAGTTGACCGCTCCGCAGGCCACGACCACGATGTCCGCCGTGTAGGAGGTCTCCGCCCCGTCCTCGCCCCGGGTCACCACACTGCTGACGGTACGTCCGGTGGGGTCGGTCCGAAGCCGCACCACCCGTGCGTTGGTCACCAGTTCGACGTTCGGGTGCCGCAGGGCCGGCTCCACGCAGATCACCTGGGCGTCCGACTTGCCGCGCACCAGGCAGGGGAAGCCGTCCACGCGGTCGCAGCGGATGCACACGCTGGACCGGGCCGCGCGCCCGTTCTCGTCCTGTACCAGGTTCACGCCGATGGGCAGGTGGAAGGGGTGCAGGCCCCGCTTCTCCAGGTCGTCGCTCAACTGCTGTATCCGCGGCTCGTGTTCGACCGGGGGATGGGCGTACTGGGCACTGCACGGCCCCTCCCACGGATCCTCGCCGTGGCGCCCGTGGACCAGGTAGAGGTGCTCGGCCTGCGTGTAGTACGGCTCGAGGTCCTCGTACCGGATCGGCCAGGCCGGGGAGACGCCGTCGTGGTGGCGCAGCTCCCCGAAGTCCTCGGGCCGCAGCCGGAAGAGGGCGGCGCCGTAGAACTTCGTGTTCCCCCCGACGTAGTAGTTGACCTCGGGCGGGAACTCGTTGCCGTGCTTGTCCAGCCAGAACTCCGGCGCACGGTACTTGCCCTTCACGAACACGGCGGTGGAGTCCCAGTTGTCCCGCTCGCGGGGCAGGTAGTCACCGCGCTCCAGGATCAGCACCCGTTTGCCGGACGGGGCCAGCCGGTGGGCGAGCGTACCGCCGCCGGCGCCCGAACCGATGATGACGACGTCGTAGTGCGGGGAGTCGCCCACGGCGACCACCGTCCTTGCGCTCGTGGGCCCGCCCTGTCACCGGCCCTCTCGCTGCCCGCTGCCCGCTGCCCGCTGCCCGCTGCCGGGACACGGCAGCCACCCCTCATTCGAACGTATCCCTCCTCCCCGGGCACGGCGACCGGGCGGCGGCCGCGCCGCCAGCGGACCGTGCTGTCAGAGGACCGCGATCGGGTTCACGGGCGAGCCGGTGCCCGACGCGAGCCTGAGCGGCGCCACCACGCACAGGAAGGACCACCGCCCCGCGCCGGCGCAGGCCACCGCCAGTTCCTCGAACTGCAGGTAGTCCATCAGGTGCACCCCCATGGCGTGCACCGCCAGCACGTGCACGGGAAAATCCACGCCGGCCACCGCACTGGGGGCGGTGTCGTTGTTGCCGTCCGAGCCCAGTGCGGCGACCTCCCGTTCGGCCAGGAACCGTACGGCCGTGGGATGCAGGCCCGCCCGGGCCCGCGCCGCGTCCCACGCGCCGAGCTCCCGGCGCCGCGGGCGATGCCCCACCCGTACGAACAGCACGTCCCCCGGCCCGACCCGCACCCCCTGGGCCGCCTCCGCCGCGGTCAGGTCGGCGGCGCTCACGTGCTCCCCGGGCTCCAGCCACCGCACGCCCCGCAGCCGCGGCACGTCCAGGAGCACGCCACGGCCGACGATGCCGTCCCGGACGACCTCCACGGAGAGCGCGCCGGCTCCCTCGGAGGTGACGCTGCTCGCCGGCACGCCGTTGTAGAGCGTCCCGTCGAACAGCACGTGGCACAGCGCGTCGAGATGGCTGTCCGCGTCCCCGTGCACGTTCATCGCGAACCGGTCGAGCGCGAAGTGCAGCCCGTCGCCGCCCGCCGCACCGGTCTCGCCCTCGGCGGGCTCGATCATCCGATGCCGTGCGGGCTCGGGATCGTCCGGACCGGCCCGGGTCTCGATGGGCGCGGCGAGGGACACCGTACGTCCGGAGCGGACCTCCGCGGCGGCGGCCACGACGCGGCCGGGCGTCAGGTGGCGCAGCGCACCGCGCCGGTCGCCCGGCGCGCGCGGACTGCGCCCGCGCAACTCCTCGTACAGCGCGCGGAACGCCTCGGCCGTCATCGGCCCCGGCGCCGGCGGCCCGTCGTCCGCGGTCACCAGGATCCCCACGGGGACAGGCCCCACCGCAGGACATGGCTGTCGCCCGGCCGCAGGACCGTGAGCGCCGTGCCGCTGCGGAAGGCGTCCGCGGGGCAGGACATCGGCTCGACCGCGACACCGCGGCGCCGCCGCCCGGGGTCCGGGAGGGTGTCCCCGGTGTACACCTGCACGTACTCCACGCCCCGGAGGAGCCGTACGTCCACACCCCGGTCCCCCGAGGGGTGCGCCAGGCGCACCGCGCAGTGGCCGGCGGCATCCCGCTCCAGCCCCGTGAACGCGGTGTCCAGGCGCTGCTCGCCGATGCGCCGGGCCGTGCGGAAGTCGTACGCCGTGCCCGCGACCGGCTCCTCACCGGCCGGCACGCCGTGCTCGTCGGTGCGCAGGCGCAGGCGGGCCGGCACGGTCAGCAGCGCCGCGTCCACCCGTTCGGTGCCCACGGTCAGATAGGGGTGCTGGCCCACCCCGTACGGCGCGGCCGTGTTCCCCGGGTTGGTGGCGGTGACCGTGGTCTCCAGCCCGTCCGGGCCCAGCCGGTACTCGGCGCGGACCTCCAGCCGGAACGGGTAACCGGGCTGCGGGAAGAGGGTGGTGCCCACCGTGACGGCGTCCTGTTCGCGGGCCAGCAGCCGCCAGGGGACCCACCTCAGCAGGCCGTGGATGGCATTGCCGTTCTCCGGCTCGGCCAGCGGCAGTTGCAGCTCCGTGCCGCCGAACCGGTAGCGCCCGCCGGCCACCCGGTTCGGCCACGGCGCGAGGAGCTGTCCGCGGCCACCGGTGACCGGCTCGTCGGCGGCGAAACCGTCGAGCAGCGGGCGCCCCGCCACCGCGTACGCGCGCAGGGCGCCGCCCAGCTCCACCACCACCGCGGACTGCGCGCCCCGGCGCAGCGGCCACTGTTCTCCCGATGCCGTCGGGGGCATGGGCGGCTCCTCGGTGTGCGACGGAGGTACGGCGGGGTGCTCAGGCGGGACCGGGAGCCCCCTTGGCGCCGGGGGCCGGGGGAGGGGCGGCCGCCGGCCGGGCGGGTGCGCCCGCGGCCCGGTGCGCGGAGCGGCGCATCAGCAGCTGGGTGGTCACGAAGGCCACCACGGCGGCCAGGACGATCACCGGGGTCATGTCGGCGCTGTCCAACACCAGGACGACGAGCACGATGCTGCTGACGGGCAGCCGCAGGGCGCTGACGGACGCGGCCGCCATCCCCGCGGCCATGCCCGGTACGACCCCCAGGCCGGGCAGGGGAGCGAGCAGCACGCCCACCGCACCGCCCAGGAACAGCGACGGGAACACGGGACCGCCGCGCAGGCTGCCCAGGCACAGTGCGTAGGCGGCGCCGCCGCACAGCAGTACGGCGATCAGGGCTCCGACGCCCCAGCTGTGCGGATCGGCGGCCAGCCGGCCCAGCGTCGCCTGCCCGGAGGACGCCACGTCGGCGGGGTTCCGGCCGGTGGTGAGCGCGTACACGGCGCCGCAGACACCGGCCCCCAGGGCGCACAGGGTGGTGCGCAGGACGGTGCGCTGCGTGACGAACCGCGCCGTCAGCTGCCCCCCTTGCATGATCAGATGGATGGCGGCGCCGATCGCCACGGCCATCAGGACCGCCCAGACCACGTCCCCGGCGTCGAGGTGCGGGGCGGGCGCGCCCACCTTCATGGTGAGGCTGGGCGCGTCGAGGCCCGTCCAGCGGCCGAAGCCGGTGAACACGAGTGCGCCCACGCCGCTCGACAGCAGTGCGGGCAGCATGACCGCGAAGAGCTGTGGCCCGCCGACCCCGGCCACCTCGATGAGCAGCACCGCGGCGACCAGCGGGCTCCCGAAGATCACCGCGATCGCAGCCGCCGCTCCCGCCGCGCCCAGCAGTGCCGTGCTCTGGGGGTTCGCAGGGATCCGCGACAGGTCCCTGAAGAGGAGGGCCAGGCCGCCGCCCAGGGCGATCAGAGGGGCCTCGGGACCGAGGGTGGCACCGAGGGGAAGGCTGAGCACGGCGGCGAGCACCACACCTGGCAGGGCGACGGGCGAGGCACCGCCCGTGTGCAGCCCCCCTGCGGGGACGTGGCCGCCCCCGCCCGGCATATGGGTGACCACGAGCCCGACGGTCACGCCGGCCACGAGCAGCAGCGGCAACGGCCACCACCACGGGGGGACGTCCCAGCCGAGGGACTCCGGCAGGACGTCCCACATGAGCTTCTCCAGCTCGTGGAGCCCGACCAGGAACCAGAACGCCACCAGCGACACCGGGACGCCGATGAGGGCGCAGAACACGAGGGTCTTCAAATAGCCGGGACTGCGCAGCAGTTCACCCAGCAGGTTCGCCTCTTCGGGCTGTTTCGCTCCGGACGGCCCCGTCTCGGTTCCGGACAACCGCAACCACTCCTCACGAGCCACGACACACGGCGCGGGTCAGCCCGCCAGGCCATTGCAACACCGGGCCGAGGAGTTCGCATGTCCGCGGGCGCGCTCCGCCGCCGTCCTGCCCGGGAGAACACGACGGCCCGCCCGCGCGGTCTCGCGCGGGCGGGCCGTCGTCACCCAGGGGCCGCCAGGAGGCGTGCCGGGCCGGACGACCGGGCCCGGCACGCGCCGCCTCACACGCTGTTGGCGACCGGATCCTGCGGCACCGCGGAGGGAGCCGCGTTCGAGACCGCCCACTGCCGGTCCTGCTCGAAGGTCCGCAGCAGGTCCGCCGCGACACTGACCGCGATCACGGCGGGTTCCTTGCCGGTGATCTCGGTGAGCCCGATGGGCGTCTTGATCCGGTCGATGGTGGCCGCGTCGTGGCCGCCCTCGTTCGCCAGACGCTGCCGGAACCGCGCCCATTTGGCCGAGGACCCGATCAGGCCGACCGAACCGAGGCCACTGGTGCGCAGAGCGGCGTCGCACAGCGCGGCGTCCTCGGCGTGGTCGTGCGTCATGATCAGGACGTGCGTGCCGGGCGGCAGCTCGGACAGCACCTCCTCGGGAAGCAGCAGGGTGTGGTGCACGCTGACTTCCGCCACCGCGTCCGAAAGCACGCCGAGCCGTTCGTCGGCGAGCATCTCGGGGCGGGTGTCGATCAAGTGCAGGTCGAGGTTGTGGCGGGCCAGGATACGGGCCAGCTCCAACCCCACATGCCCCACGCCGAAGATCGCGACCGCCTCGACCACCGGGAGCGGCTCGACGAGCACGCTCACGGCACCACCGCAGCACTGGACGCCGTGCCGGCTGGTCACCTTGTCGTTGAGGGCGAACTCCATGAGTTCCGGTTCCGCACCGGGCGTACCGATCAGCTCCCGGGCGCGGTCGATGGCGACGGCCTCGATGTTGCCGCCCCCGATCGAACCCCAGGTCTCGGTGCGACCCACGACGAGCTTGGCACCGGCCCTGCGGGGCGCGTGGCCGCGCACGGTCGCGACGGTCACGAGCGCACCGGGTTCCCGGTTCGCCCGCAACCGCGCGACCGCGGCCACCCACGTCATGTCAGACATTGCTCAAAGCGGCCGTGTCAGCGGAGATCTCGCTGACGTCCAGCTTCGCTTCGGCCGCACGGGCGTTCTGGATCGCCCAGAACACCGCCTCGGGCGTCGCGGGGGCACCGAGCTCCAGGCTGAGACCGCTCGGCCCGAACGCCGCGGCGGCCTGCCGCAGCGCCTCGCGGACCGAGAACGCCAGCATCAGCGGGGGCTCACCGACCGCCTTGGAGCCGTAGACCGCACCCTCTTCGGAGGCGTTCTGCAGCAGCGAGACGTTGAACTCCTCGGGCATCTCCGAGAAGCTCGGCAGCTTGTAGGTGCTCGCCGCCTGCGTCAGCAGACGACCGCGGTTCGGACCCTCGCTGGTGTCCCAGCGCATGTCCTCCAGCGTCAGCCAGCCCGCACCCTGCACGAAGCCGCCCTCGACCTGACCGATGTCGATCAGCGGGGAGAGGCTGTCGCCGACGTCGTGGATGATGTCCACGCGACGGAGCTTGTACTTGCCGGTGAAGCCGTCCACCTCGACCTCGGCCGCCGCGGCGCCGTAGGAGAAGTACTTGAACGGGGAGCCGCGGAACGTCTGGGCGTTCCAGTGCAGACCCTCGGTGCGGTAGTAACCCGCCGCCGAGAGCTGGACGCGCTGGAAGTAGGCGGTGTGGACCAGGTCGTCCCAGGCCAGTTCCTTGTCGCTGCCGAGGACGCGGGCGACGCCCTCGACGATGCGCACGTCCGAGGCGTTGCCGCCCAGCTGGCCGGCGGCCACCTGCACCAGCCGCTCACGCAGCTGCTCGCAGGCGTTCTTGATCGCACCACCGTTGAGGTCCGCGCCGGAGCTGGCCGCGGTGGCGGAGGTGTTGGGCACCTTGTCGGTCCGCGTCGGGGCGAGGCGCACCTTGTGCAGCGGGATGCCCAGCGTGGTCGCGGCCACCTGCATCATCTTGGTGTGCAGGCCCTGGCCCATCTCGGTGCCACCGTGGTTGATCAGGACGGAGCCGTCCTTGTAGATCAGCACGAGAGCGCCGCCCTGGTTGAAGGCGGTGAGGTTGAACGAGATGCCGAACTTGATGTTGGTGATCGCCAGCGCCCGCTTGGTGTGCGGGTGCGCCGCGTTGAAGGCCGCGATCTCGCGCTTGCGGTCGGCGATGCCGGCGTTCTGCTGGATCTGGTCCCAGATGAGGGAGATCCGCTCGGCCTGCGTGACCGGCTGACCGTACGGCGTCGTCTGGCCCTGGCCCGGCTGGTAGAAGTTGCGCTCGCGCAGCTCCATCGGGTCCAGGCCGAGCTGGGGCGCGACGCGGCCGAGGATGTCCTCCATCACCAGCATGCCCTGGGGGCCGCCGAAGCCGCGGAAGGCGGTGTTGGAGACCTTGTTGGTCTTGGCGATGCGACCGGCGACACGCGCGTTGGGGATCCAGTACGTGTTGTCGATGTGGCACAGCGCGCGGGCCGTGACGGGCTCGGACAGGTCCAGGCTCCAGCCGCCGTCGGAGGTCAGCGTGGCGTCCAGGGCCTGGATGCGGCCCTGGGCGTCGAAGCCGATCTTCCACTTGGCGTGGAAGCCGTGGCGCTTGCCCGACATGGTCAGGTCCTGGGTGCGGTTGAGCCGCAGGCGGACCGGACGGCCGGTGAGCTTGGCGCCGAGCGCGGCGATGGCCGCGAACCCGTGCGGCTGCATCTCCTTGCCGCCGAAGCCGCCACCCATGCGCAGGCACTGCACCGTCACTTCGTGGCTGTGGATGCCGAGCACGTGCGCGACGATCTCCTGCGTCTCCGAGGGGTGCTGGGTGCTGCTCTGGATGAACAGCTGACCGTTCTCGTCGATCTGCGCGAGCGCCGCGTGCGTCTCGAGGTAGAAGTGCTCCTGGTCCTGGAACTGGAACTCGCCCTCGAAGACGTGGGCGGACTCCTCGAAGCCGGCGTCGATGTCGCCGGTCACCATCAGGGGGCGGGCGCCGTGGAAGGCCTCCGCCGCGATGGCTTCCTTGAGCGTCATGATCGAGGGCAGCTCCTCGAGCTCGACCTCGACGGCGGCGGCACCGAGACGGGCGGCCTCCAGGGTCTCGCCGAGCACCCAGGCCACGGAGTGGCCGTAGTACTGGACCTCGTCCGGGAAGAGCGGCTCGTCGTGCTTCATGCCGGCGTCGTTGACACCGGGCACGTCGGCGACGGTCAGCACACGGACCACACCGGGCACCGCGAGCGCGGCCTCGGTGCGCAGCGCCGTCACCTTGGCGCGGGCCTTCATGACCTGGACCGGGTAGGCGTGCAGGACGTCCTTGGTGCGGTACACGAGGTCGTCCGTGTAGAGCGCGGCACCGGTGACGTGCAGGTTGGCGCTCTCGTGCGGCATGGATACGCCGACGACGGGCTTCTCGGGGATCTCGGACAGATGGCTCATGACGACACCGCCTCAGGGGTCTCTGCGAACAGCTTCAACAGGCTCTGACCGAGCATCGCGGAGCGGTATTCGGCGCTGGCGCGGTGGTCGTTCATCGGGGTGCCCTCGGCCTGCAGCAGCTGGGCCGCGGCCTCCACGGTCTCCGCCGTCCACGGCTTGCCCTCCAGGGCGGCCTCGGTGGTGAGAGCGCGGATCGGCGTGGCGGCGACGCCGCCGAGGCCGATGCGGGCCTTGGTGACGATGCCGTCCTGGATCTCGAGCGCGAAGCCCACGGCGACGCTGGAGATGTCGTCGAAGCGGCGCTTGGCGATCTTGTGGAACGCGGTGACGGGCGACAGCGGGAGCGGGATGCGCACCGCGCGGATCAGCTCGTCGGGACGGCGCACGGTCTGCCGGTAACCGGTGAAGTACTCGGCCAGCGGGACCACGCGCTCGCCGTCGGCGTCGGCGAGGACCAGCGACGCCTCCAGCGCGAGGAGCACCGGCGGGCTGTCACCGATCGGGGAGCCGGTACCGAGGTTGCCGCCGAGGGTGCCGCTGTTGCGGATGAGGCGGGAAGCGAACTGCGGGAAGAGCTCGGCCAGCAGCGGGACGCTGCCGTCGAGGCGCCGCTCGATCTCGGTGAGCGTGACCGCCGCGCCGATCTCGAGGTAGTCGGACTCGAACTTCAGCTCGCGCAGCTCGGGCAGGCGGTCGATGGCGACCACGAGGTCGTCCCGGCGGGAGCGGATGTTGATCTCGACGCCGTAGTCGGTGCTGCCGGCGACGAGGACCGCCTTCGGCTGCTCACGCAGCAGCCGGGTCACCTCGGCCAGGGTGCCCGGGCGCACGAAGGTGCGGCCGTCCTGGGTGTACTCGGTGACGGCGGGCGCGGGGGCCGGCTGCTCGCGGCGCCGGGCCAGCGGGTCGTCCTCGGCCGGCTCACCGACGGCGTACGCGGCGTCGCGGATCGGGCGGTAGCCCGTGCAACGGCACAGGTTTCCGCTCAGCGAGTGCAGGTCGAAGCCGTTCGGACCGTGCTCGGCGTCGCCCTCGGCGTGCGCGTCGTCGCCCGGCTCTCCGCACGTCTGGGCGCAGCGGCCCGGACGGTAGTACTCGGAGGCCATGCTGCAGATGAAGCCCGGGGTGCAGTAACCGCACTGCGAGCCACCGCGGACGGCCATCTCCTGCTGCACCGGGTGCAGCGTGGGGGCCTCGCCGGCCTCGCCGGGGGTGGCGAGACCCTCGGAGGTGATGACCTCCTGGCCGTCGAGAGCCGCGGCCGGGACCAGGCAGGCGTTGACCGCGACCCAGTCGGTGGGCTTGTCCACGCCGGGACGGGCGACCAGGATGGAACACGCACCGCATTCACCCTCGGCGCATCCCTCCTTGGTACCGGTCAGGCCGCGCTCGCGCAGGAAATCGAGCACCGTGGTGTGGGGTGCGGAAGGGGAAATCGGGGTTTCTTTCCCATTAACCGTGATGCGCGCCTCTACCATGGCACGTCCTCATTTCGGGGCGCGATCGATCGGACTACCCTAGTCGCCATTTTAGGAGCTTTCTTTTTCGTTGGCGCAGCCCCAGAACCAGGAGAGCGCCGAATCGGCACGCAGGACGCGCCGCAGGTGGTGACAGAGATGGAAACGTCCCGGGGCCCTGGAACGGGCACGCCGGACAAGCGGCTGCTAAGCGCCGTGTGCTACTCGGCCCGGAGCCCAGGCGATCTGGTGAGCGAGACGAAGAAGTCCGGAGATGGTCGACATCCGGCTTCGCCTCCTTCCAGCAGCTCACGAGTAGGTACGTCACGAGTAGGTACGGTCGAAAGTACGTGCACGCGGGTCCATCGGTCAAGCGTGTGCCGGTTGATTCCCTGAAGGCAAACAGCCCTGTGCCGTGGGTATTTGTATGACCGCCCAATCCGGTTGGCCGCGTTCCGTGGATTCACTGTCTTGCGCCTCGAACGGGGGACCGGATTCCTCGGTTCCGGGCCGCCGCCCCAGGGCTCTCCCTCCAGGTGCCGCCGGCCCCGCTCACCCCCCTTGACCTGGGCTTTCGGCGTTCGCGGAGGCGGTCGGGGCGGCTGCGGCCGACGTGGCGCCGCCGCGGGGCTGCGCAGATGGCCGGATCGGATCCGTTCACCGGGACGTCCACACCGGTACGCCTCAAACTTGTGAAGGACTGCTACGGGTGGCGGCGGTCCCGCGTGTGCGGCGCGGGACCCCCCGTCAGCGCAGCCCCAGCTCCTCGGCCAGGATCCGGGCCACCAGGTCGTACCCCGCGTCGGTCATGTGCGCCCGGTCGACGAACAGCCAGTCCTGCGGGGTCGCCCGCCTGCCGAGCTCCTGGTTGAGGTCCAGGAACGGCACGCCGATCGCCTCGCACCGCTTCTCCAGCGCGGCGGCGTACTCCCGGCCCACCTCGGGGGAGACGATGTCGGCGTGCACCCCGGAGAAGTTCGACGCCTTGTCCAGCTCCGCGAAGAGCTTCTTCTCCTGCTTGGCCGGCTCCTCGCGCACCCACGGCGCCAGGGGCTGGTTGGCGAAGACCAGCCGGGCGCCCATCGCCCCGGCCAGCGCACGCCAGGTCCGCAGGTGGTCCGCGGTGCGGTCCGCGGCGCGTCGTACCCGCTCGGCGGGCCCGGGCACCGGGGCGTCCTCCGCCGGCGGCTCACCCATGTAGTGCGCGCCGTGCACGCCCTGCGACTCCTCGGGCAGGCGGCTCACCACCAGGTTGTTCACGCCCGAGAGCAGCACGATCTCCGAGACGGGCGGCAGCATGTGGTGGAAGAGGGTGAGGAGGAGCAGCTCCTGGGCGGAGTTGAACGCCTGGCCGCCGAAGTTGAACCACGGTTCGGCCGGTGCGTACGAGCTCCACAGGCGCGAGGTGATCGTGGCGGCGTCCGTGCTGGCCCCGACCCCGTAGGTGCAGGAGCTGCCCGCGATCAGCCGGACCGGCCCGTCGCCCCGGTACGTACCGGGGGAGGTCCGCCGGTCGCCCGAGACGGTGAAGCGGAAGCCGAGGTGGTCGTTGCTGAAGGCCTCGTTGGTCTCACCGGGCTTCTGGAACCACAGCAGATAGGGCTGTTCGGGCACCGGGAAGTAGTAGTTCTCCATGTGGGGAACGACGCGGTTCCGGTAGGGGAGCAGCCGGTTTCGTATTAACCTCACGGGGTGCTCCCTCTCTGAACGGCGGTCTGCCGCAGGCCGGTTGGCGGGCGGGTTCGAAGCTTAGACACATCACGGCGGAACCGTCGATGATCGGTTCGAATGATGGGACCGCGCCGTCCCCGTTCCGGTCGCGATCCGGACCCGCACGTGGGGGTCGCCTATGGGGCCGCCCGCCGGCCCGCCGCCCGCCAGCCCCACAGCCCGCCGCCTGCCAGCCCCACAGCCCGCCGGCCGCCGCCCGCCGGGCCCGAGAGTGGCGGCCGTGCGGCCCGGCGGGGCAGGCTGGAGGCATGAGAGCGCCCCTGCGCTCGCCCCCGGAACCGGGAGCCGGCGGTCATCAGGTCCTCTTCGCGTTCGCGGAGTGCGTGCCCTTCGTGATCGCGCTGCTGGTGCTCGTCATCGAGCTCACGCCCCTGCACTTCGTCTACACGGGTCCGCTGCTGGTCGCGACGCCCGCGCTGGCCGCCGTGACGATGGGCCCCATGGGGACCCTCACGGCGGCCGGGGTGGCGCTGGTGGTCAGCGTGATCACCGTGACCCACAACCAGGCATGGGGCGGTCAGCAGGTCTACACGAACCTGGTCGCCCTGTCCCTGGTGACGGTCGCGAGCTTCATCACGAGCAGCGCCGTCCGCACGCGCCGGGAGAACGAGCTCAACCAGGTCCGCCGGATCGCGGAGGCCGCCCAGGAGGTCCTGCTCAGACCCGTGCCGGACCGGCTGGGCCCCGTGCGGGCGGCCAGCATGTACCTGGCGGCCGAGACGGGCGCGCAGATCGGCGGCGACCTCTACGACGCGGTCCAGACCCGGTACGGGGTCAGGATGATCGTCGGCGACGTGCGGGGCAAGGGGCTGCCCGCCGTCCGGGCCGCCGCCGTCGTGCTCGGCGCGTTCCGCGAGTCCGTGCACTACGAGGACGACCTGGTCGAGGTGGTCAACCACTGCGGAGCGGCCCTGCGGCGGGACGCCGCCCTGGCGGGCGCGGGCGTCGGCGCGGCCGTGGCGGACGACGGGGAAGCCCTGCTGGAGGGCTTCGTCACCGCGGTCGTGGCCCAGATCCCGGATGCCCCCGTCATCGAGCTGGTCAACCGGGGCCATCCGGCGCCGCTGCTGCTGAGCGACGGCAAGGTCCGGCCCCTGGTGCCCACGGCCCCGCTGCCGCCGCTCGGTCTGGAGGAGTTCATCGTCGGCCCGCCGGGGCGGACGGACGGCTATCCGTTCGTGCGGGGGGACAGGCTGCTGCTGCACACCGACGGCGTCATCGAGGCCCGCGACCACTCCAACTCCTTCTTCGACCTGCCCGTGGCCCTGGCGTCGATGCGCGACCACAGCAGGTCCGCGTTCCTGGAGGGCCTGCGCCAGGCGCTGATCAGGCACACGCAGGGGGCCCTCGCGGACGACGTGGCGGTCGTGGTCGTCGACCGGATCGACCCGGACGACCTCCGGGACGGCCCGGCCGCCCCGTCCCGGAGGTCGTCCGGGTCTCCGCCCGGTCCCGAATCGGCCTGACGGGGTGACTTCGCCGGCGGCCTGCCCGTCGCGCGTTCGCCGGAAACTCCCTGGAACCAGTGCGTCCGCAACCCTTGACGGGCCTCCGGAGCCCTCACATACTGGCGGCCAAATCGATTTGGCCAAATCGATTTGGCCCCTGCCCGGGGCCGGATCGCGGCCGAAGCCGGAGCGAGCCGAACGGAGCTCGAACGTGTCCAGTCCCAGCACTCTCCCCCACCCCGTGGACCAGTCCCGACCGCTGAGCAGGATCCTGCTGTTCGGCATCCAGCACGTCCTCGTCATGGCGGCGACCCCCGTCTCGGCGATCTTCCTGATGAGCGCCACCCTCCACCTCGACCCCCGCCTCACCGTGAACCTGCTCTCGGCGGCCTTCGTGCTCTCCGGGGTCGGTTCCCTCATCCAGTCCCTGGGCCCCTGGAAATTCGGGCCCAGGCTGCCGTTCGTCATGCTGCCCGGCGGGGCGCCGCTGATCCTCTTCCTCGCCATCGCCGAACAGCACGGCGTACGCACCGCCACCGGGGCGGTGATCATCAGCGCCGCCTTCTACTTCGTCGTCCTGCCCGTCTTCTCCCGCCTGCTGAAGTTCTTCCCGACCCTGGTCATCGGCACGATGATCGTCATCGTCGGGGTCAACCTGGTGAAGGTCGGCGCGCTCCTCGTCACCGGCCGCCCGGGCACCCCGGGCTTCGCGAATCCCGTGGACCTCGGCCTCGGCATGGCCACCATCGGCTTCACCGTCGCCCTCTACTGGCTGTTCACCGGCGTCGTCCGGCAACTCGCCGTCATGCTCGGCCTGATCGCCGGCGCCGCGCTGGCCTTCGCGCTCGGCCGCTTCGACTTCGCCGGCGTCGCCGACGGCGGGATCCTGAGCGCGCCGCAGCTGATGCCCTTCGGCTCGCCCGAGTTCAACCTGGTCGCCGCGCTGCCGCTGATGCTGTACGGACTGGCCTCCATGGCGGAGGCCACCGGGCAGACCGTCATCAACGCGGAGACGGTCGGCAAGGAGATCGACAAGCGGACGGCCGTCCCCCGCACGATCCGGGGCGACGCCCTCGTCTCCCTCCTCGGCGGATTCCTGGGACTTCCGCTGATGGTGACCAGCGGCGAGAACATCGGGATCGTCCGCGTCACGGGCGTACGCAGCCGCTTCGTCACCGCCGCCGCCGGCGTCGTGCTCATCGTCACCGGCTTCCTCGCCCCCGTCATCCGGGCCATCAGCGTCATCCCGTCCGCCGTCGTCGGCGGCACCGCGATGGTGGTCTTCGCGGTGATCACCGTCCTCGGCGTCCAGATGCTAGGGAAGGCCGGCCTGGAACGGCACTCCAACGGGTTCGTCTGCGCCGTCGCCATCGCCCTGGGCCTGCTCCCGATCCTGGTCCCCGGCGTGTACGCGGGCCTGCCGTCCGGCGCCCGGATCCTGCTCGAAAGCGGCGTCGCCGTCGGCGCGTTCACCGCCGCCATCCTCAACGTCCTCTTCCACCACGTACGGCCCCGGCTCGCCCGGACGCGCGCCGGCGAGCCCCTCACCTCCCTCGTCGACGCGGGCGAGTCCCGCGCCGTACCCCACGCATGACCCCGTACGGAAAGAATGAGATGACCGACCTGACGCAGTACGACGCGCACGCCGGCGGCGGCCCGGGCCCGGAGGCCCTGCGCCCCGACCAGCTCACCGGCGAGGTCCGGCTCCTGGAACCCGCCGTCGTCATGACCCCCGGCGGCCCGAAGGAGCGCCACGCGGTCGTCGTGGCCGACGGCTCCTTCCTCGCGGTCGGACCGGCCGCCCTGCTGGAACGCGAACACCCTCACCTCGCCCCCCTCGCACTCCCCGGACACGTGCTGATGCCCGGCTTCGTCGACGCGCACCACCACCTGACGCAGAGCTTCGGCTCCGCCCTCGCCTTCGGAGAGCCCTCCGAGATCTTCCGCCGGGTCTGGGTCCCGCTGGAGGGGGCCCTGGACGAGGAGTCCGCCTACGTGGCGGCGAAACTGGCGGCGCTCGAATCGCTGCGCGGAGGATTCACCACCGTCGCGGATGCCGGAACCCGGGCCTCCGTGGACGTCGACGTCGTGGCCTCGGCCGCGCGAGACGCCGGGATCCGCTGCGTGCTGGGACTCGTCTGCCACGACACCGAGGACGCCGGCGACCCCGGCGGCCCCACCCCTACGGCCGACGTCCTGGCCCGCGCCGAGAAGCACCTCGCCCGCTACGAGGGGGAGGAACTCATCCACCCGTCGCTGGCGGTCGCCGTCCCGGAGGCCGCCACGGCGCACACCCTGCGGGCCACCGCCCGGCTCGCCGCGGAAGCGGGCACCGTCGTCCAGATGCACGTCAACGAGCACCTCGCGGGCGTGGAGCGCTCCCTGGTCCGGCACGGCCTGCGCCCCCTGGAGTACCTGAGGGAAGTCGGCGCCCTGGGACCGCAGTTGCTGGCCGCCCACGCCACCCTCGTCACACCCACCGAGCTGACCCTGCTCGCCGACACCGGCGCCGCCGTCAGCTACAACCCCGTCGCCAGCGCCTGGAAGGGCAACGCCGTGGCGCCCGCGACCACCATGGCCGAACGCGGGATCCGCTTCGGACTGGGCACCGACGGCACCCGCGGCGACGGCTTCCGCCTGGTGGAGGCCGCGGAATTCGCCCAGCGCCTCACCTACGGCCTGGCCACCGGGGACTCCTCCTGCGGTGCCGGCTGGACCTGGCTCGAACACGCCGGCCCGGGCGGAGCGGACGCGGTCGGCCTCGGAGCGCTCACCGGCCGGATCGAAGCGGGCGCCGCGGCCGACTTCCTGCTCGTCGACGCGAGCGGCCCGGAGATGCGCGCCTCCTGGGACCTGCCGTGGGAACTGGTGCGGCGCGGCAACCGCGACCAGATCACCGCCGTGTTCGTCGCCGGACGGCTCCGCATGTTCCAGGGCCGGCCCGTCGGCTGGGACGGCCCCGCCCTCGTACGCCGGGCGGCCGGGCTGGCGAAGCAGGTGGTCGGGCGGGCCGGGGTCGAACGCGTGCACCGCACGTCCACGGACGCACGGGAGAGGAGCACCGCGCCGTGAGCGCCTCGACCCTGGCGGTCCTCGCCCTGGTGGTGGCCGCCGCCGCGTTCGTCCAGGGGACCAGCGGGCTCGGCTTCGCGCTCGTCGTCGCGCCGGTCGCCGGACTGCTCGCGCCCGCCCTGCTCCCGGTGTTCGTCCTCGCGTCGATGATCCCGTTGAACGTGTACGTGGCCTGGCGCGAGCGGCATTCCCTGGACCTGCGGGGCGCCGGCTGGATCACGGCGGCCCGGCTGGCGGCGACCCCGGGGGGACTCGTACTGCTCTGGGCGGTGCCGGAGCAGCGGCTCGGGCTGGTCGTCGGCGTGGCGACCGTGCTGGCCGCGGTGGTGAGCCTGGCCGCACCGGCCTTCGTGCCGGGCCGCGCCGCCTACCTCGGCGCGGGGCTGGTCACGGGGCTCACCGAGACCGCGACCGGGGTGGGCGGGCCGCCGCTGGCGCTCGTCTACCAGCACCGCCCGCCGGCGGAGCTGCGGTCCACGGTCGCGGTGTGCTTCCTCGTGGGCGAGGTCGTCTCCCTCGCCCTGCTGCTCGCCACCGGCCAGGGCAGCCCGGAGCAACTGGGCTGGGCCGCGCTGCTGCTGCCCGCCCTGGCCGTCGGGGCGTGGCTGAGCCGGCTGGCGCACCACCGCGTCGACGCGGCGAGGATGCGGCCCCTCGTCCTCGGCTTCGCCCTCGTCTCCGGGGCCGTGCTCATCCTCGCGCCGTGACCCGCAGGGACGAGGCCCGCACGATCACGCGGGGCTCGGGCGCCGGAACCGCCGCCGCGGGGGCCGCCCCGGCGGCGGTGGCCTCCGTACCGGCTGCGGCGTCCTCGCGCAGCCGGGCCAGGAGCAGCTCCACCGCCTCGGAGGCCGCCCGGTCCAGCTGGAGGTCGACCGCCGTCAGCGGGGGCTCACAGGTGCGGGCCCGCGGACCGTCGTACCGGGTGACCACCATGACGTCCTCCGGGACCCGGCGGCCGCTGTCCTGGATCGCCCGGACGGCGCCCACCGCGAAGGCGTCCACCAGTGCGCAGACGGCGTCGGTCTGCGGGTGCTCGGCCAGCAGGGCCGCGCAGCGCTCGTACCCGGCCTCCTCCCCGCCCTCCTCCGGAGCGGTGGCGACGACCGGCGTCCAGCCCTGCTCGGCGGCCGCGTGTTCGTACGCGGCGCGGGCGTCGACGGCCGAATGGCGGGTGCCGGCGCCGATGATGAGCGCCGGATGGCGGGCGCCCTGGGCCCGCAGGTGTTCCAGGAGCAGTTCGGCGACCAGGCCACCGCGCAGGTCCACGTACGGCGCGTCCGTGCCCGACGGCATCTCGCGGCCGAGCGCCACGTACGGCAGGCCCCGCTCGCGCAACTGCGCCACGGCCGCGTCGTCCTCGCCGGGCTCGACGACGATCGCGCCGTCGATGTCGAGGGAGTGCAGCGCCGACCCGGACTGGACGGGAGGCACCAGGACGAGCGCGTACCCGTGGAGCAGGGCGCGCTCGGCCGCGGCTGCGGCGACCTCCATGTAGAACCCCAGCCGGGAGGGGCCGCCGGCCACCGCGAAGGGCATCGAGGAGGCCAGCGCGATGGCCTTCGCCTGCCCCTGGCGCAGGCGCTGCGCACGGAGGTTGGGCCGGTAACCGAGCTCGGCGGCCACCTGCTTGATGCGTTCGCGGGTCCGGGGGTCGACCTTGCCCAGCCCGTTGAGGGCATGGGACACGGTCGTCCGCGACACCGAGGCGGCCAGGGCGACATCGGCGATCGTCGGCGGCCGCCTGCGGGAACCGGATCCGGATCCGGGGCTGGACATCGGCAGGACGCTCCTCGATCGGTCGACGGCTCGCGCGCCGTTCGACGGGTGACGGTTGACGGGTGTCGGTCCGGGCGGGGTGATGTGTGACGGGTCCGGGTGACGCTGCCATCTTCGCCGACAAGCCCGCCGTCCTCCAGCCCCGCCCGTCTCACCCGCCCCCGGGGCCGGTGCCGGGCGGCAGGGGAGGCCCGTCACGCGCCGGCGAAGAGGTCCTGCCGGGCCCCGTCCAGGACGAAACCGTTGTCGAGCCGGACCCGCACCGTCACACCGAGCCCCTGTGCCCGGTGGGCGATCCACTCGGCCTCCAACGAGGCCACGTTCTCCTCTAGTTGCGCCCTGCTCGCCGGCGGCATGTGGTGGCCGAAGTCGTCCATGAGCGACTTGAGGCGCAGGTACTCGCGGACCTCGGGGCTCTGCTGCTCCTGCTGTTCCCCGTACACCCGCTCCACGGTTCCGCCGGTGCCCGGGGCGAGGGACAGGGAACCGGCGACGGGAGCCGTCAGTGCCGGGTCCGCTCCCGCCACCACGACCGACCCGGCCAGCACGAGCTCCGCCACCAGCTCCACCCGCTGGCCTTCCTTGAGTGTCATCACCCCATTATCCGAGGGCGGCCACGGCCCCCACCATCCGGTCCCAGAAGCCGTCGGCGTCCAGCCGCACGGCGACCCGGGCGTTGACCGGCCGGTCTACGTACTGGTGGAGGTCCACCACGGTGGCGCCCCGCGTGTACCGGCCGTGCAGCTCCACGACGACGTTGGCGTCCACGCAGTCCACGAGACCGGGATCGATGACGCGGGCCACGGCGACCGGGTCGTGCAACGGCGGGTGCGGGAACCCCCACAGCCTGCGGTACGTGGACCCGAAGAAGGTCAGCAGCTCGGCGCAGACCTGCCCGAGGGGCGTACCGAGCCCCTCGAAGCGGGCCACCACCTCGGGCGTGGCCAGCGCCTGGTGGGTCACGTTGAGACCGCACATCGTGACGGGCACACCACTGCGGAAGACGATGTCCGCGGCCTCCGGATCGGTGAGGACGTTGAACTCGGCGGCCGGCGTGCGGTTGCCGCCCTGCGTCGAGCCGCCCATCAGGACGATCTCGCGGATGAGGGCGGCGTCCTGCGGATAGCGGGTCAGCAGGAGCGCGATGTTGGTGAGCGGGGCCGTGGGCACCAGGGTCACCGGCTCGGGGTGCCGGGCCAGGATCCGGTGGACGAGGTCCACGGCGTGCTCCGGGACGACGTCCACGGTGGGCTCGGGGAACCGCGGCCCATCCAGACCGGAGGCCCCGTGCACATCGGCGGCGACGCCGAGCGGCTGGACGAGCGGGCGGCCGCATCCGGCCGCGATGGGCACCCCGGTGATCCCGGCGACCGTGCAGACGCGCCGCGCGTTGAGGGTGGTCTTCTCCAGCGTCTGGTTGCCGGCGACCGTGGTGACGGCCAGCAGCTCGACCGCCGGGTCGCCGGCCGCCAGCATGATCGCGAGGGCGTCGTCGTGTCCGGGATCGCAGTCGATGATGATCGGAACGGGCACGCTGCTCCTTCCGGTCGGCTCGTGGCCCCTCCAGTCTGCCGCCGCGCCGCTCCGGTGACCCGCAGGCGCCCGGAGAACGGCTCGATCCGGCCGTATGGTCGGAGCATGGTACGCAAGCGCGTGATCGTGTCGGGGACCGTGCAGGGGGTGTTCTTCCGGGACACCTGCCGCGGCGAGGCGCTGGCCCACGGGGTGTCCGGATGGGTGCGGAACCTTCCCGGCGGGGACGTCGAGGCCCTGTTCGAGGGCGACGAGGACGCGGTGGCGGCGATGGTGCGGTGGGCGCGTACGGGACCACCGGCGGCGGTGGTCCGCGCGGTGGAGATCCACGACCCCCCGCCGGCCCCACCGTGCCCCCCGGGCTTCGAGGTACGCCCCACCCCCCGCACCCACCCCTGACCCTGCCACGGCCCGTCTCCCCCGGAGGGGCCGGCCCCGCCGAGGCAGGCTCCCGCACCCGGCCCGCGGGGAACCGTCCCCGTACCGCCGAGCCCCGCGGGGACACGGCATGGGAGGGCGTCCCCCGGGTAGGGGCCGGGTATGTCCGGTCACAGCCACCTCGTCGACAGCACGGTCTCCCTGCTCGCCCACGGCTACGTATGGGCCCCCGACCTGCGCCGGGCCCACGGCGGGGCGCCGCTGGTGCACGCCCGGCTCATGGGGCGGCACGCGGCGCTCCTGCACGGGACCGAGGCGGTCGGCCTCTTCTACGACGAGAGCCGCATCCGGCGGCACGACGCCCTGCCCGCCCAGGTGGCCGACACCCTCTTCGGCAGGGGAGCGGTGCACACCCTCGACGGAGCACGGCACCGGGACCGCAAGCGGATGATGGCCTCACTGCTCATGGACCCGAACGGCGTCGGCCGCCTCACCGCACGCGTCGAGAACGGCTGGCGCGATGCGGTGACCGGCTGGGAGGACCGCCGGATCGTGCTCTTCGACGAGGTGGCCGCCCTCCTCGCCGGAGCGGTCTGCGACTGGGTGGGGCTGCCCGTCCCGGACGACGCGGCCCGGGAGATCGCCGAGGACTGCGTCGCCATGGTGGACGGGTTCGCCGCCGCCGGCCCCCGCCACGCCCGGGCCCGCCGCGCCCGGCAGCGTCAGGAACAGGGCCTCATGGCCGCCGTCGACCGCATCCGCGCACGGGCGGAGCACCCCGGACCAGCCGGCGGCACCGTCGCCGAGGCAGTCGCCCTGCACCGCGAGCCGGACGGCACCCTCCTCGACCCCTGTACGGCGGCCGGCGAGCTCCTCAACATCATCCGCCCGACCGTCGCCGTCACCTGGTTCGTCACCTTCGCCGCACACGCGCTCCACCGCCACCCCGCCCAGCGTGACCACCTGCGCACGGACGGCCCCGGCTACGCCCTCGCGTTCGCCCAGGAGGTGCGCCGCTTCTACCCCTTCGTGCCCTTCATCGGCGGTGTGGCCGCCCAGGACCTCTCCTACGCGAGTGAGCGCATCCCCGCCGGGACCCTCGTCCTCCTCGACGTGTACGGGCAGCACCACGACCCCGAGCTGTGGGACCGCCCGTACCACTTCGACCCCGCACGCTTCCTGGGCCACACCCCCGGCCGCGGCGAACTCATCCCGCAGGGCGGCGGCGACGCCCGGACCGGCCACCGGTGCCCCGGCGAGGACATCACCCTGGCCCTGCTCTGCACGCTCTCGCCGGCGCTGGCCCGCCTGGACCTCGCCGTACCGCAGCAGGACCTGTCCATCCCGCTGAGCCGGATCCCCACCCGGCCCCGCAGCGGCTTCGTCATGGGAGTCGAATCCCGGCAGCCGGTCGGCGGCCGGCGCCGGTGACCGGCCGCGTCAGCCGGACGTGCGGCGGGTCCCGGACGCGGTCCGGGACCCGGACGCGGACCCGGAGGTGGAGCGGGATCCCGAGGCGGCCGGCGACTCGTCGAGGGTGAAGAGACCGCCGTCCGGATCGCACACCGTCACGCGCTCACCGCCCGCCCACCCGGCGGGGTCCGGGACGATGGTGCCGCCGTTCTCGACGACGGCCCGCTGCGCCTCCTGAAGGTCCGGCACCTTGAAGTGGACCAGCCAGCGGGGCCGCAGCAGCGGCTTGTCGGCGGACGCCTCCACCGGGCCGCTGTTCAGACGGGTGACCACCTGGCCCGAGCGCCGCAGGACCACCTGGTCCTCCTCGTAGGAGACCTCGCAGCAGTCCGCGTGCTCGTTCTCCCCGTCGTCCTCGTCCCCGTCCTCGTGGGCGACCCACTCCAGGATCTCGCCGTAGAAGACCGCCGCGTCGAACGCGTTGCGGGTGTGCAGTTCCACCCACGCGGGTGCCCCGCCCTCACCGGCGCGCCACTCGGACAGGGGCTCGCCCTCCCAGACGCCGAACGCCGCACCCTCGGGATCCGTGGCCAGGGCCGCCCTGCCGCGCGGCGGATAGGACACGGGCCCCACCCCGACCGTGCCCCCGCGCTCGCGGATCCCGGCCACGGCGGCGTCGGCGTCGTTGACCGCGAAGTACACCGTCCACGCCACCGGCGCGGTCCGTTCCCCGGCCGTCGCCCCGATGCCCGCCACGGCCACGCCGTCCCGCTCGGCCACCGAGGACGCCCGCCCGAAGACACCCCGCCTGAAGGTCCAGCCCAGGACGGCGCCGTAGAAGCGCTCCGCAGCCTGAAGGTCGCGTGCCATCAGGCTCAGCCAGCACGGCGCACCCGGCACATCCGCTGCCACCAGCACCATGGCAGCCTCCTCTCGTCCCGCTCGTACCGTGCTTCCGGTATTGCTCCTGGTCGTAGTGTGACCGTACATGCGGTTCGGTGGGATAAGGGTGGATTGTCCGGCGCGTGCCCGGGAGACGTCACCCGCCGCAGCCGGCGGTCCCGCGGGCCCAGGCCTCCGCGAACATCTCGTGCAGCGGCGCCGTCGGCAGCACCCGGTCGAACGGCGCCTCGATCCGGCCCCGCCACAGCGGGCGCACCCGGTGGCTCTCCAGCTTCACGCTCTCCAGCGGCAGGTGCGGCGCCTTCAGCTCGGTCCACTCCCCGGGCAGGAACAGGCTCCGGCCCGCCCGTGCCCGCTTGGCCTCCACGACCGCGCCCGTGGCCAGCAGCTCAGCCCGGACCTCGGTGTGCCGCTTGGCCGTCCAGCCGTTCCACCGGCGGACGTTGCGGTCCGTGGGTGCGGCCAGGGTCGCCAGCTGGAGGTACAGCGCCGCCGCGTCCGCCCCCGTGCCGAGCTCCGCCGCCACCCGGGCGACCAGCTCCGGGCAGGACTGCCGCGGATCCGCCTCGTACGCGCCGGCCGGCACCGCTCCCGAGGCGGCCCGGAGCATCATCCGCTCCAGCGCGCCGCCGGGCAGCAGCGGCGCCACCCGGTCCAGGGCCTCCGCGAGACCGGTGATCCCGCGCAGCCGTCGCCATTCCTGGGGGCCGGCGACCGCCGAGGGCCGCAGCACGGCGGCGCCTCCCGGCACGCACACCACCAGGGCCCCGGAGTCGTACGCCGTCAACGGAGCCGTGTCCCCCTCCTTGCGGCGGTCCGTCGCCACGGGCAGACGCCGGGGTCCGAACTGCTCGGCGAGCGGCGTGGAGGAGTCGGCGACCCGGCCGCCGGGCAGGGCCAGCAGCAGCTCCGGGCGCTCCAGCTCCGCCCGGAGCCGCTCGTACAGCGCCGTCGCGCCGGCCACGGCGGGATCTCCGACCGGCCGGTCCGTCCACGCCCACACCAGTGCGCTCGCGATCCGGCCGAGCTGCAGTCCCACCGGAGTGCCGTACGCCGGCTCCGACCCGGCCGCGGGCACGGCCCTGACCTCCACCCCGGTGCCGTAGCGGGCCGCCGCCAGCTCCCAGCCCGCGGCGGGCACCGTCGTGTCCGCGGCCGCGTCGTAGCCGCCCGCCAGCCGACGCGCCCACACCTCCGACAGGCCCAGATCGGCCTCCAGGGCGTCGGCCGCCTCGTCGTGCACGGCCGGGAGGGTTCCGAGGCGCTCCTGCCACTCCGCCGCCATGCGTTCCACGGCCGCCACGACCCCGCCCGGCCGCCACAGCTCGACCGGGTCCTCGGGCAGGGCCGCGGCCAGCAGGGCGCGCCGGCCGGCGGCTCCGAGCCGGGCGCGCAGCTTCTCGTACGACTCCGCCGTCATCGGGGTCGCCCTGTACGGGGCCTTGCAGGCCAGGGAGCGGGCCTCCTCCCGGCCGGGCCGGCCGACCAGACCGGCCACCACGAGCCGCGCCACGGGCCTGCGTACGCCGGTGAGTTCGGCGAAGCGCGCGGCCGCGGACTCCGGTACCGGGACGGGCCCGTGCTCCTCGACCGCCGCCACCAGCGCCCGCAGCCGGGCCGCGTCGTCCCGCTCCACCCGTACCAGCCGGGCCCCTGCGGCCGCGGCCGGCACCGGGTCGCCGTCCGTGCCGTCGGCGGCAGCCACGAACCAGTGCTGCGCGCTCCCCTCCCGCACGGCGGCGGACGCCACGGCGGTGCCCCCGGCCCGCAGCGCGTCCAGGTCGGAGCCGTCGGCGCGGCCCGCCCACCAGGTGCTGCCCGCACGAGCGAACGGCTGGTCGGCCCAGGTGTCCAGGAGCGCCAGCAGCGCCGCCCGCTCCGGGTCCGGGGTCGGCGCCACGGCCGCCCGCCAGGCCGCGGAGTCGATCGAGCCGAGCAGCTGCGACCAGTCCTGCGGCGGCGCGGGCGGCGAGACCCGCCGTACCTCCTCCGCGATGCTCCCGGCCAGAGCGGCACCGTCGGCGGCCAGCGCGGCCAGCGTCGCGGGCAGGGGGAGCCGCGGATCGGGCCGGCCGTCCGGGAGCAGCCCGAACAGCGCGGGCAGCAGCTCGGTGTCCGGCGCGGACCGGCGCGGCAGGACGGGCGGGGCCTCGGAGAGCAGGGCGACGCGCCGGTGCAGCGCCCGCCGTCGTTCCTCCACCCGGGCGGCCCGCACGGCCACCGCCACGACCGCCTCGACCAGGACCGGGTCGCCGACCTCGGGCAACTCCCGCGCCACGGCCGCGCGAAGGGCCGCCGTGCCACCGGGGTCCGCCGTGCCGCCGGGGTCCGCCGTGCCGCCGGGGTCCGCCGTGCCGCCGGGGTCCGCCGTGCCGCCGGGGTCCGCCGTGCCCCCGGCGGCAGCCGCGTCCTCGAGCGCGGCCGCCAGCAGGACGTCCGCCGTCTGCCGCCGCACGCCCCGCAGCGCCCGCGATCCGGCCGCGTCCCGCGTCCGCAGCAGGTACCAGAAGGCCGGCGGCAGGGCCACACCGCCCGACGCGGTGACCCGCCGGACCGGCTTCACCCGCGGGTGCCGGGGCGAGTGGTGCCCGTCCAGCTCCCACAGCAGGACGCCGTCGGCGGCGTACGCGCGCACTCCGGTACGGGTCTGCGCCTCGGCGAGCACGACGTCCTGCGGCGCACCCTCCGGCGGGGACCACAGCCCCCACGGCTCCTGTCCCGCCCGGTCGATGTCGAAGCGGGCGGAGCGCCCGTCGATGCTCTCCACCAGGTAGTGGCCGGGCGCCGGGTCGCGGTGCCCGGTGCGGAACAGCACCCGGGTCCCGACCAGGCCGTCGCGGCTGCCCAGCGGGGAGCCGTCCAGCCCGGCGGGCAGCGGCGCCAGCTGCAGGGCCTCCGCGGCCAGGGCCATACCGGCCTCGGACGGTTCCGCGGCCGGGTCGGGGTTCGCGGGGCGGCCCGGGAAGTCCGGCAGGGCCGTCGCACCCCGCCGCTCCCCGGTGACGGGGTCCACGACCTCCCACGGCGTGCGGTTGAAGACGCCGTTGGTCCAGATCCGCGAGCCGTCACCGAGCTGCAGTTCGTCACCGTCGATGCCCCCGGTGCCGCCCGGGCGCAGCACCCGCAGGCCGCCGTGGCGCCCGCCGCCGTCGGCGCTCTCGAACTGGAAGCCGTACGCCCCGTCCAGACTCCCGCCGAAGGGCACCAGCCCGCGCGACTCGTCCGGGGTGAAGGGCTCCCCGGGCCGGTCGGCCCAGACGGCCGTGTCGCAGAAGTAGGGGTTCGGCTTCAGGGTCCAGCTCACCAGGAAGGAGCCGCCGGCGTAGTGGACGGCGTACATGGTGGCCCCCTCGGGCACCGTGAACCGGCAGGAGCCGCGCACCCCGTCGGGGGCGACGGCGACCGCCCGCCCGCGCCCGAACACCGTCAGCACCGGCCAGGTGGACGTCACCCCCGCCACGCCCGGCAGCGTGTGGTCCGCCTCCCCGGGCAGGGCGTCGGCCGCGAACTCCGCGTACACCGACTCCAGCGCAGGCCATGCCAGTTCCTCCGGCAGCCCCGCCGCCAGCGAGCGCCGCAGCGCGCCCGCCGCACAGGCTCCGGCGAGGGCGTCGCCGATGCCGCCGAGCGCCGACACCGTCGGCCGGTCCAGCAGGGTCTCCAGCTCGGTGACGGCCTCCTCGGCCCCGGCCATACCGCCGCCCGCGACCGTGTCGACGAGCTTGCCGACCCGTACGGCCACCTCGTTCGCGATCCCCTCGTTGCCCGGCAGCAGCGTCACCGCCGACCCGGCCCGGCGCACGCCGGCCGCCGTCCGGTTCGGCAGCAGACCCGCGTGCACCGTCCCCTCCAGGCGGGGGCCGAACACCGGGTCGGCGGCCAGCGCGGCCATGTCGCGCCGGGAACGCTCCCCCCAGAAGCGCATGCCGACCTCGGGGCCCGGGTCGACCACCGGGATCCCGGCCGCCAGGCAGGCGTCCAGGACGTCCGCGTCGAAGCCCTGGTAGTGGTGCCGGGTCGGGTGCAACGTCACCGCGGCACCCGCCGCCCGCAGCCGGGGCCCCAGCCGGGCGACCAGGCCGAGGAATTCCTCCGGCAGGGGCTGGCGTCCGACGCCGCCGCCGGACCGGACCGCGTACTGGTACATCCGCACGAACTCGCCCACCCAGCGGTGCAGTCCGCCCTCCGGCACCAGTCGGCCCGACTCCATGGCCCGGGCCGCGCCGCAGCCGATCAGCAGCCGGAGCCACGCCCCGCCGTCGGTGGCCCCGTCCGGGAAGACCTCCACCAGCCCGGCAGCGACCTCCTGCTGCGGCGGATGGGCCGTCAGGACCGGGGCCGCCGCGGTCAGCAGTGCGTCCGGCACCGACTTCCGCCGGGTGACCGACAGGATCGCGCCCACCAGCCGGGCGACCTCCTCCTCCCCGTGCCCGGCCGCCTTGGCGGAGGCCCTCACCCGGCGCACCAGGTCCGCCGGCAGGTCGGCGGACGAGGCCGCCCACGCGGTCAGGAACGCGTCCAGCGCCTCGTGCGCCGCGGCCGGTTCCAGCACCTCGGCGAGGTACCGCTGATGGGCCCCGAACTCCTTGGCCGGCATCGCCCCGCCCCTGGCGAACAGCAGCGCGTTGGCCCGCCGGTAGCCGGGATCCACCGGCAGCCCGTGCTCCGCCTCGGCGGCACGGGCCGCCGCGTAGGCACGCCCGCCCGGCTTGCTCCCGTAACCGATCAGCCGGTGCCCCACGGTGTCCCAGAACCACGGCAGATGGGCGGGCGGCAGCCGCCGCGCCCGCACGGCCATCGCGTCGACGAACCCTCCGGGCCTGGTCCGGCGGCGGCCCAGCTCGGAGCGCATGTCGTCGATCAGGTCGCGCGCGATCGGTCCGGCGGCCGGATCGTACGCGGCGACCCAGTCGGCGTAGGTGGTCGAGGCGTGCGGGCCGGCCGCGGGCAACAGGGCTTCGAGCGAGGCGATCATGCTCCGGATCGTCGCACGCCGCACCGACAGTGCCCGGCGGGGTCCCAGTGCGGCAGGATGTGCGGGTGCCGACGACGAGCGAACTGGTGACGAGGGCGGCCGCGCTGGCCGCCCGGGGCGGCCGCGGCGGCCGGCGGATCCTCGGCATCGCCGGGCCGCCGGGGGCCGGGAAGTCGACGCTGGCCGCCCGGCTCGCCGAGGCACTCGGACCGGACACGGCGGTGGTGGTCCCGATGGACGGGTTCCACCTCGCCCAGGCCGAACTGGCCCGGCTCGGACGGGCGGACCGCAAGGGCGCCCCGGACACCTTCGACGCCGCCGGATACGCGGCCCTGCTGCACCGGCTGCGCTCATCCGGCGCGGCCACGGTCTACGCGCCCGCCTTCGACCGCTCCCTCGAGGAACCGGTCGCGGGCAGCATCCCCGTCGGTCCGGACGTACCGCTGGTGATCACCGAGGGGAACTACCTGCTGCACGACGCGGGGGAGTGGGCCTCGGTCCGGGAGTTGCTCGACGAGGCCTGGTACCTCGCCCCGGAAGAGGACCTGCGGGTCCGGCGCCTGGTCGACCGGCACGTGCGCCACGGCAAGGATCCGGAGTACGCCCGAGCCTGGGTGGCCCGCTCGGACGAGCCGAACGCCCGACTCGTCGCCCGGGGCCGCCACCGCGCCGACCTCGTCGTCGACCAGGGCTGATCCCAGGCCGCCACCACCCCTGCGCCACCACCCCTGCGCCACAACGCCTGCGCCACCCCGCTAGCGCCATCACCCCGCCCCATCACCCCCGCGCAGGAATCCACTTGGCGGGATCCGGCTCCCACCCCGCCAAGGGCTCCCGGGGGCCTTGGCGCGGTCACACGAACCCACAGGTCAGCGCTCGACCGAGTGGGCCTCCGCGCCGGCCCGGGCCCGTACGACCGCTCGCCGGTGTCCGAAAGCTTTCGAAATGCGAGCCAAACCCCGCGCCTGACGAGATCACTGCATCGAGGTAATGCAGACGGCTCTTCAAGGTCATCCGGCCGTACGGGCCGCTAGTGTTCCCACGGATCTGGACGGATTCCCAGATATTCACCCCCCTTTTTCCTCTTTGCACCGGTGATGCGCGCCATGCGCCGATCGCCGCCCCTGAGAAAGAGAGCTCGTCCGATGACCGTTGACGCCAGCCCGGAAGCGCAGCTGGACCAACCCCCGCAGTCCAGCCTGAGCACGGCTGCCGCCCGCAACCTTGCCACCACCACCAAGTCCGCCCCGCAGATGCAGGAGATCACCTCCCGCTGGCTGCTCAGGATGCTCCCCTGGGTGGAGACCAAGGGCGGCGCCTACCGGGTCAACCGCCGCCTCAGCTACACCGTCGGCGACGGGCGCATCGACTTCGTCCAGGACGGCGCCAACGTCCGCGTGATCCCCCGGGAACTCGGCGAACTGGCCCTGCTGCGCGGCTTCGACGACGTGGACGTGCTCAACGAGCTCGCCGGCCGGTGCGTCCAGCGCGAGTTCCGGGCCGGTGAAGTGCTGGTCCAGCGAGGCGCCCCCGCCGAGCACATCCACCTGATCGCCCACGGCCGGATCAGCCAGACCACCGTCGGCAAGTACGGCGACGAGGTGTCCGTCGCCGTCCTCGCCGACGGCGACCGGTTCGGCGAGAACGCCCTGCTGGACGGCGACGCCGGCTGGGACTACACGGCCACCGCCGAGACCCCCGGTACGCTGCTCACCCTCTCCCGCGCCGACTTCGCCTCCGTGCTCTCGTCGGCGCCGAGCCTCCAGAGCCACATCCACCGGTTCAGCTCGCTGCCCCAGCAGCGGCAGAACAAGCACGGCGAGGCCGAGATCGCCATGTCGGCCGGCCACACCGGCGAGGCCGAACTCCCCGGCGCCTTCGTCGACTACGAACTGAAGCCGCGCGAGTACGAACTCTCCATCGCGCAGACCGTCCTGCGGGTCCACACCAGGGTCGCCGACCTCTACAACGGGCCGATGAACCAGACCGAGGAGCAGCTCCGGCTGACCATCGAGGCCCTGCGGGAGCGCCAGGAGCACGAGCTCGTCAACAACCGGGAGTTCGGTCTCCTCCACAACGCCGACTTCAAGCAGCGGATCCAGACCCACTCCGGCCCGCCCACCCCGGACGACCTCGACGAGCTGCTCTGCCGCCGTCGCGGCACCAAGCTCTTCCTGGCCCACCCCAGGACGATCGCGGCGATCGGCCGCGAGCTCAACGCCCGCGGTCTCTACCCGGACCACGTCGATGTCGGCGGGCAGTCGGTCCCGGCCTGGCGCGGGGTCCCGATCCTGCCCTGCAACAAGATCCCGATCAGCAAGGAGAACACCAGCTCGATCATCGCCATGCGAACCGGCGAGGACAACCAGGGCGTGATCGGCCTGCGCCAGACCGGTCTGCCGGAGGAGTACGAGCCGGGCCTGTCGGTGCGGTTCATGGGCATCAACGAGCAGGCGATCATCTCCTACCTGGTCACCACCTACTACTCCGCCGCCATCCTGGTGCCCGACGCGCTCGGTGTGCTGGAGAACGTGCAGATCGCCCGCAGGCGGGACTAGTCCCGCCCGGCGGCCCCGGCGGCCGTCACCACTCCCGCGGCGGCCCGGGGGCTCCCCGGCCCGCCGCCTCCATGCCCAGTACGCCCAGCACGCCCGGGATCCGGGACAGCCCTTCCACTTCACCAAGGAGCCACGGATGCCCGATCCCGGGCCTTCCCCCCTGCAGTCGAGCCTGCCCGCCGCCGCGGCCCGCTTCGGGGTCCACGTCCTGGCCGAGGCCCTGGCCCACGGCCGGGACGCGGCGCAGGACACCGCCGCCCCCGCGGCGGCGGCCCTGCCGCTGCCGCCGGTCCTGCCCTTCGGCCGCGCCCCCGGCGCGGAGGCGGTTCCCGCCGACGTCCCCGCCCCGGACGGGGGGCCGACCCCGGCCATGGAACGGATCCTGCGCGGCCCCAGCGGTCTCGGAACGGCGGCGCTGAGCCTGGCCCGGCGCGCCGAACCACCGGCACCGCCGGCCCCGCAAGCACCGGAGCCGCCGGGACCGGCGGTGGGCCGCCCGATCCCCGGCCTGTACCACCACCCGGTCCCGGAGCCCGACCCGCTCCGGGTGGAGGAGGTCAGCCGCCGGATCAAGGCCTGGGCGCTGGACGAGGTCGAGCTGTACCCCGAGGACTGGGAGGACCAGTTCGACGGCTTCTCCGTCGGGCGCTACATGGTCGCCTGCCACCCGGACGCCCCCAGCATCGAGCACCTGATGATCGCCACCCGGCTGATGGTCGCCGAGAACGCGGTCGACGACTGCTACTGCGAGGACCACGGGGGCTCGCCGATCGGTCTCGGCGGACGCCTCCTGCTGGCCCACACCGCCCTCGACCACCTGCACACGACGAAGGAGTACCACCCGCACTGGGAGGAGTCGCTGCACGCGGACGCCCCGCGGCGCGCCTACCGCTCCGCCATGGAGTACTTCGTCCGGCAGTCCACCCCGTCCCAGGCCGACCGGTTCCGGCACGACATGGCCCGGCTGCACATGGGATACCTCGCCGAGGCCGCCTGGGCCCAGACGGACCACGTGCCCGAGGTGTGGGAGTACCTGGCGATGCGCCAGTTCAACAACTTCCGCCCCTGCCCCACCATCACGGACACCGTCGGCGGCTACGAACTGCCGGCGGACCTGCACGCCCAGCCCGCCATGCAGCGGGTGCTCGCGCTCGCCGGGAACGCCACGACGATCGTGAACGACCTCTACTCCTACACCAAGGAACTGGCCTCTCCCGGCAAGCACCTGAACCTGCCGGTGGTCATCGCCGAGCGTGAGGGCCTCTCCGACCGGGAGGCGTACCTCAAGGCGGTCGAGGTCCACAACGACCTCATGCACGACTTCGAATCCGAAGCCGCCGCCCTGGCCGCGGCCTGCCCCGCCCCCAGCGTGCTGCGCTTCCTGCGGGGAGTGGCCGTATGGGTCGACGGCAACCACTACTGGCACCAGACGAACACCTACCGATACAGCCTGCCCGACTTCTGGTAAGGAATGGGACCTTTTCATGACCAGCACTGATCTCTCCGCCTTCATTCCCGCCCCGGCGACGGCCTACCAGGGGGACATCGCCCGTTACTGGAACAACGAGGCCCGCCCCGTCAACCTGCGCCTGGGGGACGTCGACGGCCTTTACCACCACCACTACGGCATCGGCGACGTCGACCACGCCGCCCTCGGTGACACCTCGGACAGCGCATACGAGAAGAAGCTGATCGCCGAGCTGCACCGGCTGGAGTCGGCCCAGGCCGAACTGCTCCTGGACCACCTCGGGCCCATCGGCCGCGAGGACACCCTCGTCGACGCCGGCTGCGGCCGCGGCGGTTCGATGGTCATGGCCCACCAGCGCTTCGGATGCACGGTCGAGGGCGTCACCCTGTCGGCCAAGCAGGCCGACTTCGCCAACAACCGGGCCCGTGAACTCGGCATCGAGGACTCCGTCCGCGCCCGCGTCTGCAACATGCTCAGCACCCCCTTCGAGACCGGCCAGGCCGCCGCCTCGTGGAACAACGAGTCGAGCATGTACGTCGACCTCGACGACCTCTTCGCCGAGCACTCCCGGGTCCTCGCGGTCGGCGGCCGCTACGTGACCATCACCGGCTGCTGGAACCCGCGGTACGGCCAGCCCTCCAAGTGGGTCTCCCAGATCAACGCGCACTTCGAGTGCAACATCCACTCCCGCCGCGAGTACCTGCGCGCCATGGCCGACAACCGCCTCGTACCGCAGGCCGTGATCGACCTGACCCCCGAGACCCTGCCCTACTGGGAGCTCCGGGCCACGTCCTCCCTGGTCACGGGCATCGAAGAGGCCTTCATCAACTCGTACAAGGACGGCTCCTTCCAGTACGTACTGATCGCGGCCGACCGCGTCTGACGCGGATCGGGGCCCGGGGCCGGGGCCGTCTCCGGACGGACCCGGCCCCCTTGATCGTCTACGGACGGGCGCTGGCTAGGATGCGGCCCATGTCGCAGCCGGTGAAACTCGTCATCCTCATCACGACCCTTCCGGGCAGGGGCCGGGAACAGATCGCGGCGTTCGAGCGGCTCGCCCCGCTCGTGCGGGCCGAAGAGGGATGTCTGCAGTACGACATGCCCCAGGTCAGCGGCGAGCCCGAGCGCTTCGTCCTCATCGAGCGGTGGGCGTCGAGGGAGGCGCTGGCCGCGCACGACGTCACCCCGCACATGATCGAGGCCGACGCTGCGAGCCCGGCCTTCCGCGCGGGCCCGGCCGAGGTCGTCGAACTCGCCGCGGATCCGCTGGCCTGACCGCGGGGGGACGAGCTCCGACCGCCGCAGGCGGAATCCGTCAGCCTCCGCTCCTCTTCCGGACGGAACGTTTCGCCAGGGCGGTGCGGCTCCATCGGCACAGCAGTGCGAGCAGGCAGGCCGCCGTGGGCACCCACAGGACCGCGAAGGTCACGATGCCGGCCGGTGAGGTCGAGGTCGCGGCCCTCAGGAACGCCGCCACGGAGGCCAGCGAGAGCAGGCACGCGCACAGCACGAGCCCGTCGCTCAGGGAGCCCGTCCATGGCCTGATGCCGCGGCGCAGCGTACGCAGTCTGCGGTCGAGGACCGGATCCGTCCGGAGCCGGGCCTCCATGTCGTCGAGGATCATCCGCTCCTGCCGGGAGAGCTCGGGGCCGTCCATGGCCACCTCCCGAGACTCGTGCTGCCTGCTCTGCGAGTACCCCATTGTGGACCGCTAACACGTGACACCGGCAACCCGGGCGCGGGGGCGTCACGCGTCCAACCGGACCGGATGCCGCAGCAGATAGCCGAACGCGGTGGTCACCAGGGCCGCCATGCAGGCGATGAACACCAGCCCCGCGCCCTCCAGTCCGATCGGCCCCACCAGCAGCCCGACGCCGATCACCGGGACGGAGATGCCCGCGTACGCCACCACGAAGAGGGTGGAGATCACGGCGGCGCGCCGGTCCGCGGGGGAGGCGGCGGCCACCGCGGCGAGCGCCCCGCGGAACGCCAGACCCTGCCCGACCCCGCCCACCACCGCGCTCAGCACCACCAGCGCGAGCAGGTCCCACCACAGGGCGGCCGCCAGCAGCGCCAGCCCGGCGAAGAGCCCGACGCACCCCAGGGGCAGTGACCGCCCCACCCCGACCCGGCCGACGGCGAGCTGCCCGGCGGTCGAGGCGAAGAAGGCGAGGGCGACGACCAGCCCGGTGACGGCGCGGTTGTGCACGTCCAGGGACTCCGCGAGGAAAGCGGGGCTGACCGAGGTGAACACCCCGAACAGGGCGAAGCCGGCGAACGAGGCGATCGCCGCGGGTGCGAACACCACCCGCACCTGCGAGGGCAGCGCCGGCCGCTGCGGGCGTACGGCGCTCCACGGCCGCCGCTCCCGCACCGTCTCCGGTAGCAGCAGCAGGACGGCCGTGGAGCAGGCCACGAGCGCCAGGTGCACGACGAACGGCAGGTGGAGCGGCCACGGGGCGTACTGCGAGAGCACCCCCGCGAGCAGCGGGCCGCAGCCCAGCCCGCCCATGTTGGCGGCCGTCGCCACGAACGTGGCCCGGGAGGCACCGTGTTCGGGTGCCAGCTCCATCACGTACGCCGTCGCCGCGCCCGTGAACAGGCCGGCGGACAGCCCCGAGAGCAGCCGTCCCGCGTACAGCCAGCCGAGCCCGCTGGCGTACAGGAAGCAGACCGCACTCGCCGCCGCGAAGCCCAGACCCACCAGCAGCACCGGCCGCCGGCCCACGGTGTCCGAGGCGTTGCCCGCCAGCAGCAGCGCGCCGATGACCCCGAAGGCGTACACGGCGTACACCACGGTCACCGTCAGCTCGGAGAATCCGAATTCCTCCCGGTAGAGGCCGTAGAGGGGGGTCGGCAGCGTGGTGCCCGCCATGCACACGGCGAACACCGCCCCCATGAGCACGCACTGCCGCCACCCTCGGCGATCACCGTCCATGGCGCAGACGGTAACCCCGGACACCGCCCGCTTCCGCACGGGGCGATTCCGGCGCGCCGCCGGGTCCCGTCCGCCGGGGCGGACGAGACCTTCCGGCGGGCTCGGGGGCGCCGGCCCGGCCCACGCCGGGGCGGCAGGGGGCAGCCGGGTCGGCGGCCCGACCGCTCACCGCTCCCGGCACGGCGGGAGCGCGGGCGGCCGTCCCCTGATCAGGGGACGGCCCGTCAGAGGCGTCCGGGGTGCGGGGTCAGACGGATACCCCCTTGGGCCGCGCCGCGGCCACCGGCGCCGCGAGGCGGCCCGTCCGCTGCAGTCCGTACAGGGCGGCGGCGCACCCCAGGCCCACGGCTGACAGCGCCAGCCACGGCAGCGCGGACATACCGGCGGCCCGGGCGGTGTCCAGCGCCGCGCCCGTGAGGAGGTTGCCGACGGCGATGCCGACCCCGCAGACGGTGTTGTAGAGGCCGTAGTGCGTCGCCACCAGACGGTCGCCCGAGAGGCGGACGATCGTGTCCATCTCGAAGGGGTACGCGATCATCGTGCCCAGCGCCAGCAGCAGGGCGGCCAGCGCCGGCGGCACCGAGGCCACCAGCCACCGCCCCGGCCCGCCGTCCGGCACCGGCAGCGCCGTCGCGGCCAGCAGCGGCAGGAAGGCGGCCGCCATGGTCAGCAGCCCCAGGACCAGCGCCCGGCCCGGCTCCATCCGGGCCCTGCACCAGGCGGTCACCCCGGTCTGGAAGAGGATCGTGCCGAGCCCGGACACGGCGAACAGCACCGCCACCGCGGCCGTGCCGCCCGCGCCCCCGCCGCCCAGGCGCCGGACCTCCAGCGGCAGCGCCAGGTAGACCTGGAAGGTCAGGACGTACGAGCCGATCATGGCCAGGGAGAAGAGCAGGAACGGACGGTTGGCGAGGATGCCCCGCCACTGCCCGAACACGCTCTCGCGCCGGCCGCCGTCCCGGGGCGCGGCCCCGCCGCCGTCCCCCCTGCGCGCGGGCAGGGCCCGGATCTGCACGAGGCTCAGCACGGCGAAGATCCCGGCGGCGGCCAGGCAGGTGACGCGGAAGTCGACGCCCGTCAGCACCATGCCCACCAGCGGCCCCAGCAGGATGCCCGCCTGGTAGAAGACGTTGAACAGGGCGAAGGCCTCCACCCGGCGCTCGCCCGCGTCCACGGCCAGGTACGCCCGGGTGGCGGGGTTGAACAGCGCCCCGGCCAGCCCGGTCGCGGCGGAGGCGCCGATGAGGGCCGGTACGGAGTCGACCAGCCCGAGGGTGGCGAAACCGGCCGTGCGCAGCACCAGCCCAGTGATGATCATCGGCTTGTAGCCGAACCGGTCGGCGAGGGTCCCGCCGATCAGGAACATGCCCTGCTGGCTGAAGTTGCGGACGCCGAGGATGAGCCCGACGGTCCAGCCCGCGAGCCCCAGGGGGCCCGCGAGGTGCGCGGCCAGGTAGGGCATGAGCATGTAGAAGCCGAGGTTGATGGTGAACTGGTTGACCATCAGCAGCCGGATGCCGCGCCCGTAGGAACGGACCTGTGCGATCGTGCCGGTCATCGGGCCCGTTCCTCCGTGCCGTCCGCCCGCGGGCTCAGCGCGAGGGGGTCGACCACGGCGGCGCAGCGGGTCCAGCGGGTGACCTCCTTCTCGTCCAGCCGGCCGATGGTGTCGGGTTCGGCGGCCGGGGGCCCGTCGAGCAGTCCGTGCGCCGCGCAGTAGTCGTCGTCGTACACGGTGCTGAGATAGCGCTGCGGCCCGTCGGGGAAGACCGCGGCGATGCGGGTGTCCGCGGGCAGGGTGCGGGCCAGCCACCCGGCCACGAGCGCGACGGCGCCGACGCTCCAGCCGCCCGTGGCGTAGTGCGAGGCGGCGAGCCGGCGGCAGGCCCACACGGCTTCCGCCGGGGCCACCCAGTGGACCTCGGAGAACTGTTCGTAGTCGACGTTGCGGGGGTAGATGCTCGACCCGAGGCCGCGCATGAGCCGGGTCCGGGCGGGCTGGCCGAAGATGGTGGACCCCACGGTGTCCACCCCGACCAGCGTCAGTCCCGGGTAGAGCCTGCGCAGGACCCGGGAGACGCCCGCCGAGTGTCCGCCGGTGCCGACACTGCACACCAGGACGTCGATGCGGCCCATCCCGGTGGCCAGTTCCAGGGCCAGAGGCGTGTACGCGGTGGTGTTGTCGGGGTTGTTGTACTGGTCCGGGCACCACGAGCCGGGGTGCCGCTCCAGCAGCCGGGTGACCCGGTCGCGGCGGGCCTGCTGCCAGCCGCCGGCGGGGTGCGGTTCGGAGACGACGTTGACCTGCGCCCCGTACGCGGTCAGCAGCCGGGTCATCGACGACTCCAGACCCGGGTCGGTGACCAGGGTGACCGGATGGCCGTGGACCATGCCGGCCAGGGCGAGGCCCAGGCCGAGGGTGCCGCTCGTCGACTCGATGATCCGGGCTCCGGGCTCCAGGTCACCGCGGGCACGGGCGCGTTCGACCATGTGCAGGCCGGGGCGGTCCTTGATGCCGCCCGGGTTGAATCCCTCCAGCTTCGCCCAGAAGCCGCGCCCCGCCGGGGCGAGGGGCTCCGAGACGTGGAGCAGGGGGGTGTTGCCGACGAGCCCGGACAGCGCCGTGCGGGCCGGGGGCGCCACGGGGGTCACGGACGACGGGTCGGTGATCGATGTATGCATTTTTCCGCTCTCAATCGAAGATGCGTCAGGTGCTCGCTCGACGGGAGCGGCCTATACGCGCCATCGACACACGCCGGTGAGCGTGGAGCGGCCGGATCGGTCTATCGCGGAGAGTTCGGCGCGGGGCGCCGCGGCGGGGCCCGCCGTCATGGCCGGTGGGGCACCGGCGACGGGCAGTGCGAGGTCCGGTGCCACCGTGCCCCGGGCACCGGCCTGGGCCTGCGGGGTCAGTGCGGGCGCGGCGCAGGCGGAACCGTGCTCGGTGTGGGCGGGCTCCTCGTGCCCGGCCGAGGCGGTGGAGACGGTGTGCCCGGCGCCGTCGCCGTGCGGATAGGTGGAGCAGTGGAACGCGGCGAAGAGCAGCGCGGTGAGGACGGCCAGCAGCACACCGCGCGCCCAGGGAGTGCCTGAGCGGGTGCGGGCTGTGACCATGCCGTGATCGTAGCGTCTCCCTCACGTGATGACCGTCTGCAAATCGGTCAACATCATTCGGCGATTTCCGTACGCTCCCACCACTCGTAGACGGGTTGCCGGCCCTCGGGGCCGTCCTGGGTCCGTGACGTGCTGCGGAAGTGTTCGTAGCCGCCGCGGTGCGGGATCTTCAGGTCTTCGCCGGGGGCGGCGACGGGGACGCTCCGCTCGGGCAGGTCGTCCGGTCCACCCTCCAGCACCGCCTTGTTCGGCATCTCGCCGCTCCTCTCACGAGTGTGTCCATCCCAGCATCCGGTCCATGTCCATCGACGGATCCGACGTCTGCAGGCCCGGGAGCACCCAGTCCTGGAAGGGCGCGAGCACCGCCAGGACCAGGAAGACGGCGCCCACCGCCCAGGCGAGCCACGGACCCTGCCGCCACAGCTTCTCCAGGAAGATCACGGCGGCCAGCCCGGCCATGGCGGCCACGTTCATCACCCCGAGCGGAATCAGGACGATCATCAGTCCCCAGCAGCAGCCGACGCAGTACGCCCCGTGGTGCGCGCCGACGCGCAGGTCCTTGGCCCAGGGCCGGAACCGCGAGTACCGCAGCAGCTGGAACATCGGACTGCGGCAGTGCCGCAGGCAGACCGACTTCAGGGGCCCGAACTGCTGGACCGCCGCCAGCAGGAAGGCGCCCGCGCCGATCCAGCGGCCCGCCCCCGGGTGGCCGCCGAGCAGCCGGTCGGTCATCGCGAGCAGCCCGTACGCGACCAGCCCGAACGCGGTCCACGCGAGCAGGTAGCCGACGAGGAACCCGGCGGTCCGCACGGCCCGGACCGCCGGGTTCGCGGACGTACGGCCGATCGCCGCGACCCAGGTCAGGGCTACCGGGGCAACCGAGGGCAGCATCATGGCGGCCATCATGACCACCCACAGCACCAGGAACGGGGCGGGCGCCATGCCCATCGTGCCGGTGCCCGCGCCCATCTCGCGGGCCTGGGCAACCGTCAGCGCCCAGGCCAGTGCGGCGAGCAGGGTCAGCAGGATCCAGGCGACCGCCAGCTCGCGCCTGGGCAGCAGGACGCCCGGCCCGGTGGGGGCCGGTGGCGCCAGTCGGACGTGCGGCATGGCACTCCTCCCGGACGCGCGAGGACCCTTCCAGCACAGCACAGAACCGCGAACGGTGCCCGCCCGGCCTGGTCCCCGCACCGTTCCGGGCGGAGAATGGTGCCCGGGGACTCGCGAGGAGGCGGGACCATGTCAGAGACGACCGCGGCGACCGTTCCGAGATGGCATGTCGAAGGCGACTGGTTCGACACCTGCAGGTGCAACATCCCCTGTCCCTGCAACTTCGCGCAGCCGCCCACCTTCGACGCCTGCGACGGCGTGCTGGCCTGGCACGTCATCCGGGGGAGCTACGGCGACGTCCCGCTCGACGGGCTCAACGTGCTGCTGGTCGGCTCGTTCGAGGGCAACCTGTGGGGCGAGCACTCGGACGCGTACGCCGCGGTGTTCTTCGACGAGCGCGCGGACGAGGCACAGCGCGAGGCCCTTCAGATGATCTTCGGAGGCCGGGCGGGCGGCTGGCCCGCGCAGCTGGTGGGCACGCTCGGACCCGAGATGCGGGGCATGGACTTCGCCCCGATCGAGATCGAGGTCGATGAGGACCTCGGCAGCTGGCGGGCGGCGATCCCGGGCCGGGTGGAGGCCCGGGCCGAGGCGCTCACCGGGCCGACGACGCCGGAGGGCGCGCGCGTCCAGTCGATGAACATGCCGGGTTCCGAGACCGGGCCGGGCCAGGTCGTGACCTGGGGCCGGGCGACGGTGGACCGGGCCGACACGTTCGGCTTCCAGTGGGACCGCGAGGGCCGGTCCAGCAAGCACATCCCGTTCGACTGGAGCGGCCCCGAGGCCTGACGGCCCCGACGCCTGACGGCCCCGGTAGCCAGGCGCTCAGGCGGGCTGACGGACGGCCGCCGGAAGCGGCGACGCCGTCGGGGCGACGAGGAGCGCCGTGGTGGCCGCGCCCAGGGAGAGCACGCCGAGCACGGCCGCGGTCACGGGGAGTCCGGCGCCCGCGGCGAGCCAGCCGGCGAGCGGATAGGTGAGCAGCCAGCAGCCGTGGGAGAGGGAGAACCGGGCGGCGAACGCGGCCGGCAGGTCTTCGTCCGCGGCGCAGTCGCGGACCACGCGCCCGCCGGGGGTCAGGACGGCGGAGCAGGCGGCGCCGACGGCCGCCCAGGCGGCCAGCAGGCCGGGCCAGGACCAGGGGCCCGGGGCGGCGGCGGTGAGGACGACGACCCCGGCCAGGACCACCGGGAGGGCGAAGGCGGCCGGGAGCATCACGGCCCGGTCGTCGAGGCGGCGCAGCAGGCGCGGCAGGAGCAGCGCCGTGACCATGGAGCCGGCCCCGTACGCGCCCAGGGCCAGCGAGACCGCGCCGGCCGGCCGCCCCAGGTGGTCGCGGACCAGTACGACGGTGTCCACGAAGACGATCGCCCCGGCGGCCGCGACCGCGAGGTCCAGGGCGAGCAGGCTCCGCAGCCGTGGGACGGCCAGGAACAGGCGCACGCCGTACGAGGCGCCGGCGCGGACCCCGGCCGCGGGGGCGGCCGGGCCCTGCCCCGGGCCGGGACCGGGCCCGGGAACGGCGGCCGACAGGATCAGGGCGGCCGAGGCGAGGAACCCGAGCACCGTCCCGGCGAACAGCCAGTCGTAGGAGACCAGGGTGAGCAGGGCCGCGGCCAGGACCGGGCTGAACAGGCTCTCCAGGTCGTAGGCGAGACGGATCGTCGACAGGGCCCGGGTGTAGTCGCGCTCGTCCGGGAAGAGGGCGGGGACGGTGGCCTGGAAGGCGGGAGTGAACGCCGCCGACGCCGACTGGAGGACGAAGATCAGGACGTACACCTGCCAGACCTCGGTCACGAACGGCAGGGCCAGCGCGACCGCCGCGCGCAGGACGTCGCTGGTCACCAGCAGGGTCCGGCGGGGGATCCGGCGGGCGGCGGCACACGCCACGGGGGCGACGGCGACGTAGGCGATCATCTTGATCGCCAGCGCGGTCCCGAGCACCGCCGAGGCCCGGTCCCCGGCCAGGTCGTGGGCGAGCAGGCTCAGCGCGACGGTCGCGAGCCCGGTGCCGGTGAGGGCGACGGCGTGGGCGGTGAAGAGGCGGCGGTAGGTGCGGTTGCGCCATACGGAGAGCATCGGCGGGCCCCGTTCCCGGTCGGCGGTCGCTGGGAGGGACGCCCATCGTAGCCAACATGTGCGTACCTATGCACGCATTCGCGAGACAGGACGACCCCGTGGCGGGGGGCTGAGTCGCGGGGCGCTCGGTCGTGCGGGCCTCAGTCGTGCGGGGGCAGGGAGTGGAGCTGGTGATCCGCCACGTTCAGCGCCTCGTCCACCAGCCGCCGCAGATGCCCGTGGCGCAGCGCGTACACGACGCGCCGACCGTCCTTGCGGGCGGTGACCAGGCCGGCAAGCCGGAGTTTGGCCAGGTGCTGGCTGACGGAGGGCCGGGCCGCCCCGCAGGCTTCGGTGAGGGTGGTGACGTCCGCCTCGCCCCGGCCGAGCTCGTCGAGCAGGGCCAGCCGGGTGCGGTCGGAGAGCAGGGCCAGCACGGACGCGGCCGTCTCCAGCCGGGCACCCTGTCGTTGCGCATCCCGCGCACCTGCCAGGTGCATGCCCTCGTTCATGCGCACATCGTACGGGCGCGGGCGCCGATGCCCCCGAACGGAGGCGGGCCGGCCACCTCTTCGAGGGAACCGGGCGGCCCGGGTTGGAGCTCGCGGCCGTCGGCTGCCGAAGGAACGGGGGATGGCCCCGCTCGGGGCCGTGCGGTGCTCCGGCTCCGCCGTGTCGTTGCGAGGAGATGTCACATGTTGCGTATGTGGAAGAGCGCGGGTCTTGCCCTGGCGGCCGGTCTCGTGGTCATCGGCGGTGCCTCCGTGGCCTCGGCCGACGCCACCGCCGAGGGCCTCGCGGCGGGCTCGCCGGGCGTCCTGTCCGGCAACCTCGTCCAGATCCCGGTCCACGTGCCGATCAACATCTGCGGCAACACCGTGAACCTGGTCGGCGCCCTCAACCCGGCCGCCGCCAACACCTGCGTCAACGCCTGACGCACCCCGTGATGACGGCTCGCCCCGGCCCGCGCCACGGCCGGGGCGAGCCGTACGCGCGGGTGACGCCAGGTCCTAGGAGAAGGTGCGTACGCGCTGGTCGCGCAGCTCGTAACGGGCGGCGACCACGGCCAGTTCGCCCGTGGCCACCTTCGCGGCGAGGTCGGGTTCGGCCGCCAGCCTGTCGCGCACGCTCCGTGCGTTCGCGTTGATCGTGGCGTCGACGCGGGCGGGCCCGCTCTGGCCGTGGTCGATGGAGGGCCGTATCTGATCGGCCAGGTACTGGATGTGCGCCGGGAGCGGCTGGCCGGTCTCGTCGGCGTGGACGGCCGCGGCGACGGCCCCGCAGGACTGGTGGGCCAGCACCATGATCAGCGGGATGCGCAGTTCGAGGACGCCGTAGGCGACGCTGCCGAGGACCGCCTCGTCCAGGACCTCGCCCGCCGAGCGCACGGTCAGCAGATCGCCCAGCCCCTGGTCGAAGACCAGCTCGGGCGGAACCCGGGAGTCGACGCAGCCCAGCACGATCGCGAACGGTTGCTGGCCGTCGACGAGCCGGCGGCGCAGGTACGCGGACTCGTGCGGGTGCTCCTGGCGCAGCGTGCGCCAGCGCTCGTTCCCCGCCGCCAGCCGACGCAGCGCCTGCGCCGGGGTGGTGATCCGCTCGGTGCTCTCGGCCTCCCGGGAGGCGGCGGAGGCGGGGGAGGCCGTACCGAAGGCCAGGCCCGCACCGGCGACCGCCGTGCCCGCCACGGCGCCGCGCAGCAGGGTGCGGCGGCTCGGGGCGGAGGCGGGGGCCCGGGTGCCGGTGGCGGTGTCGACAGCGCGTATGTTCGAAGACATGGCGGGACCGTAACCCGCTTTCCACCGTGCTCAGTTGACCTGCCGGACACAATGGCGCGAACCGCTCTTCGCAGGCCGGATGAGGACGCAAATCCTCTCAGCATGTGGTCCCGGCGGCCCTGTGCCCCCGCCACGTCACGCCGCGAGAACCGGTGTTGACGGCGCGTGCGCTTCGCCCACGCCGGCCACGGCCTCGCACCACACGGCCCGCACGGACTTGCCGATGCCATGGGGCAGGACCGTCAGCGAGGAGGTCAGCTGCTCGGCGATGCCCCAGCCGAAACCGCCGCCGTTGCCGGGGTCCCCCGCGCGGGGAACGGGCCGGGCGCTGCTGTGGTCGTACACCTCGACGACGAGCGACCCGGCCGGGCAGCTCATCCGCAGCCGCCACCGGCCGTCGTCGGTGTGCCGCACCGCGTTCCCCAGCAGTTCGCTGACCACGAGCAGCACGTCGTCCGCGTCGGCCCACGGGCACCTGGCGCGCACGTACACGGCGGCGGCGCGGCGGGCTCGTGCGGTGTCCGCACGGGAGGAGCCGAGGACGAGCATGGGCGCAGCTCCTGTCCAGCGGGGAATCGGTGGGAATCGGACCGCCCCCTGCCCACAAGCCTCCCAGCCCACACCTGTCCCGCCCATCGGCATTTCGGCCGACCCGGCCCCCGCCACCCGGCCGGTGGGACGCTCGGGCCGACCGGCAGGTTCGGACCGCGGCGCAGAGCCGAACCGGGAGGAGGGGTTCCCGGTTCGGCTCGTGCTGGGGCAGCGACCCCCTACGCCCGCGGCTACTTGAGGGCGGCGAAGGCCTTGGTGAAGGCCAGGGGCTGCTGGAGGATCGAGCTGCACGTGGCGTCCGCGTACGGCACCGCACCCGAGGCGCACTGCTTGTCGCGGGTCGCGGACCACATCGCCAGGCGGCCGATGCCCCTCGACGCGGCGAAGTCCGCCAGCTGCGTCGCGTCCTCGACGGTGAAGACCTCGCTCGCGACGTCGTTCACGCCGATCATCGGGGTGACGGCCACCGCCTTCCAGGCCGCCGCGTCCGACAGGCCGAGGACGCCCTTGAGCTGCGCCTGCGTCGCCGTCGCGGCCTGGATCGCGTACTGGCCCATGTCCCCGCCGTACGCCGGCCCGTAGTCCATCGCCATGACGTTCACGGAGTCGACGCGCACGCCGTTGCTCTTCGCGTCGGCCAGCAGTGCCACACCCGGCTGGGTCAGGCCCTCGGGCATCACGGGGAGGGTGAACGCCACGTCCAGGCCCGGGTGCGACTTCTGCAGGCGGGCGATCGCCTGGGCCCGGCGGGAGTTGGCCGCCGTGTCCGGCAGGGCCGCGCCCTCGATGTCGAAGTCGACCTTCGTGAGCCGGTACTGGTCGACGACCTTGCCGTACGCGGCGGCCAGCTCGTCGACGGTGCCGCAGTTCAGGGCCAGTTCGCGCCCGGCGGCCCCGCCGAAGGAGACCCGGACGTCCCCGCCCTTCGCGCGCAGCGCGCCGATCTGGGAGGCGACCCGGTCGCTCGCGAGGTCCGTGACCCCGCCCCACAGCGGTGCGCAGCCGCCGCCCGCGGTGATGAAGGCGAGGTGGAACTCCTTCACCCCCGTCTTCGCCGCCGTGTCCAGCAGGTCGTAGGCGGGGTAGAGCGAGGTGTCCACGTACGGGGCGAAGCGGGCTCCGGACGCGGGGGAGCCGCCGCCGGTGGGCGGCGGGGTGGTGGGGGTCGTGGGGGCGGGGGTCGCGGTCCTCGTCGGCGCGGAGGAGGTGGTCGGCGCGGGTGCGGTCGGTGTCGAGGTGGCGGTGGGGCGGGTGGTGGGGCGTCCGCTGGGCTGGGCCGTCGCGCCCTGGTCCACCGAGCACTTCAGGCCGTTGATCAGGCAGCGGGTCGGATCCGCCGGGGCGCCGGTGCCACCGCCGCTCGCGACGAAGCCGACGGTGACCGAGGCGCCCGCCGCGAGCTCACGGTTCCAGTCCGCGGGCTTCACGGTGACACGGCGTCCCTCGACCGTGTGGGTGCCGTTCCAGAGGGAGTCGATCTTCGTTCCGGCGGGGAGGTCGAACTGGAGCGTCCAATCCGCCTGCGCCTGGCCGGTGTTGTTGGTGATGACGTACTGGCCGGTGTAACCGCCGCTCCACGAGCTGGACTTCGTGTACACCGCGCCGACGGAACTGGCCTGCGCGGTCCCGGTGAACGCGAACACCGCGCCCCCGATCACCGCCGCCGTGAGGACCGCTCCCGTGACCTTCGCCGTACGGCTCGTCCTGCGCCGGTGCCCGACTGTGCTGCCCATCGCGTGCCTGCCTTCGTGTTACCGGGGAGTTGGGGATGCGGCAGCACGCTAGCCGCCCCGAAACGGACATTCGTTCGTTTGGGGGCGGAGCCTTCGAGGCTTACGTTCCGCTTAAGGAAGGGGAAAGGGAGGGCCAAGGAAGCGCCGTTGTGCAGCGTTTCCACCTGGAGGGTTCCGGCTCCCCGCCGTCCGTGGCAATCCATGCAGATCCAGCTCGTGCTGCCTCATGTGGCTCACCGGCTGGCCCCCCGGGGCCGCCCCTCGTATGCGACGCGTCCGGGCGTGGCTGGACGTCTGTGCGCCTGAGACCTGGTGCACACTGCTGATATGGCCGCAGACGAGGCGCAGCTCAGCCCTCCTGAGTCGCTGTTGCAGTTGATCGACAATCTCGCGCGGTTCCATCGCGAGCACGAGGAGTACTACTCGCGGGCACCGTTGCGGCAGGCCGGCGATCTGCAGGAGAGGTCTCGGTCGCTGAAGACGCTGGCCGACCGTTGGAGCGTGGTCGGCGTGGGCGAGCCGGGGCCGGCGGCTGCGTTCGCCGGCACGGCGGACCTCAATGCCCCCGGGCTCGTCGCGGCGTCGGGGATCCTCTTCATGGAAGGGGAGGGCGAGCCGGTCGAACTGCAGCGGCTGAAGCGTGAGATCGGCCTGCTGGCGGATGACGTCGAGCAGACGGGTGCCTGGCTGGCCGGTGCGATGGAGCAGGCGTGGGAGATCGCGGGGGGCTTGGCCGCCTATCCCGCACTGGTCGACCTGCTCGGGGAGCGGCATCGGATCATCGCCAACGACTGGCAGTCGGCGGGCCTCCTGGCCCTGGTCGCACGGCTGCTTCGGCGCGCTCTTGACCTGCTGGCCCGCGTCGACTTCGCTCCCGCGGCGCTGCGGGTCGATCTGGGAGGCGAGCGGACGGCCCCCGCCTACCTGTATTCGGCCTCAGAGCTGCTGGACCGGGCGGCTGATCTGATGACGGAGTCGGCAACGCTGGTGCATGACAACGAGCGGCGCTGGCGTGTCTTCCGTGCCCGAGTTCGCACGTTGCAGTCCACGTGACAGGACCTCAGCAAGGATCCGGCGGTGCGGGTCGATCTCCGCGGGGCAGGAGTGATCACGGCGTACCGGCGGACGAACCTGCCCCCGCTGCACCTGCCCCCGCGGCACCTTGCCCCGTATGGAGACCGTCCCAGAGGTGATCCACCTCTCGGCGGTCCTTGGGTCCACACCCGGGCGGGGGGCAAGGCGCAGGGCGCCCCTCAGTGCGTGGCGTCGATGACGCAGAACCGGTTGCCCTCGGGGTCGGCCAGCACCACGAAATCGGGGTCCTCGGGGTAGGAGTCCCAGTCCACGGGCGAAGCCCCCAGCTCCACCAGCCGCTTCACCTGCGCCTCCTGCTCCGCCGCGTCCGCCGCGTACAGGTCGAGGTGGACGCGCGGCCGCTCCTGTACGGGCGACACGCTCCGCCCGAGCGCCAGGCCGGGCCCGCCGCCGTCGGCGGGGACCAGGACGGTCCACCGCTCGTCCACCTCGCCCCCGCGCGGTACGTACCCCAGCGCCCGGCACCAGAATTCCGCGGCGCGGCGCACGTCTTCGGCGCCCATGACGATCGTTCCGATGGTCAGCATGATCCGATTCTGGCAAACGCTACGGACGCGGGAGCCGGTCGAGCCGCTCGATCGCCACCATCGCGGCGTCGTCGCCGAGCGTGCTGCCGGTCACGTGGGCCAGCAGGTCGGCGCAGAGGTGGTCCAGGACGGCCTGCGGCCGCAGTCCGCTCCACGCGGCCACGCGTTCGGAGAGGGGGTAGAAGACCCCGGCCCGGTCACGCGCCTCCAGGACGCCGTCGGTGTACAGGAGCAGGACGTCGCCCACCCCGAAGGCGAAGGTCTGCGCGGCGACCGGGCCGTCCGCGAGCCCGGCGAGGCCGAGCGGCGGCGAGGGCCGGGCCACTTCGAGGGGAACGGGCCGCCCCTCGCGCAGCAGGAGCAGCGGCGGCGGATGGCCGCAGCTGACGAGGTGCAGCAACGGCTCGTCGTCCGGGATGTCCAGGACGGCCGCCGTCGTGAAGCCCTCGTCCTCCCCGGTCCTCGGACCCGCGCCCCCGTCCTCGCCGTCGTCCGGGGCCGTGCTGTCGAACAGGTCCGGGGCGACCGCGCCCTCCAGGTAGTCCACCAGCCGCCGCAGATCGGCCTCCTGGTGCGCGGCCGCCCGGAAGGCGCCGAGGACCAGCGCCGCCTCCCCGACCGCGTCCAGGCCCTTGCCGCGGACGTCTCCGATGATCAGCCGGGTGCTCGTGGCCGTGCGGGCGGCGGCGTACAGGTCGCCGCCGATCCGCGCCTCGGCGGCGGCGGCCAGGTAGACGGAGGCGACGCGGAGCGGGCCGATCCGCTCGCGCAGCGGTCTGAGCACCACCTGCTGGGCGGTCTCGGCGACGGAGCGCAGCTGCACCAGTTCCTTCTCGTGCTCCTCGCGCAGGTAGGCGAAGAGGGTCACGAACACCGAGATCATGATCAGGGCGATGGTCTGGAACGTGTGGTTCAGGTCGGTGAGGGTGGTGCGCACCGCCGAGACCACCACCTGCGCGATCACGGCGAGCAGGCCGACGAACGCCGTCATCCGGGGGCCGCGGAACGAGGCCGTCAGGGCGGGCGCGGCGACCAGGAACGGACCGAGGTGGACATCGGGCGGGGCCAGGATGTCGACCACGGTCACGGCGGCGATCAGTACGAACGGAACCGCGAGCTGTGCGTGGCGCACGCGCTCGGACCGTTGCCGAGGCGTGCCCTGCGGTCGGAGATCCATCCCACCTGCATACACCGCCGGACGGCCCGGATCCGCCACGCGAGGCCGTCGGGGCCACCCCTTCTCGCCCCTCGGGAGCCCGTGCGGGGCCGCCCGGTGCCCCTTTTCACGGCCGCTTCAGCGCCTGCCTCAGCGCCTGCTCTTCAGAGCACGCCTCAGCGCCTGCTCTTCAGCGGCTGCGCGGCTTCCCGCGCCTGGGGGTGGCCTTCCCGCCCTTGGAGCCGCCGGAGCCGCCCGCGCCGCCGGAGCCGCCGCGGGGATTCCTGCCGCCCGCCTTGCTCCCCGTCCTGCCGCCGGACTTCCCGGCCGCCGCCGCGGGGTTCCGCTTCGCCGCCCCGCCCGCTTCGGCCCGCTTGGCCTTCGGCTGGGGCGGCGTCGGGCCGCCACGGCCGCGCGTGCTGTTGACCGTACGGCCCCGGACGATGCCGATGAACTCCTCGACCAGATCGGGCGTGGTGTCCTCCTGCCGCCACGACAGCGCGACCCGCGACTCGGGCGCGTCCGTGACGGGCCGGTACGTGAGGTCCTTGCGGTGGTGGAGGCGGGCCAGGGACTGCGGGACGACGAGCACGCCGATCCCCGCGGCCACCAGCTCGATGGCGTCCGCCGTCGTGGCGGGGCGCTCGAACGCGGGCCGGCCGGGCAGCTTCTCCCAGTCGAGGGTGTCGTCGAGCGGGTGCAGCACGATCTCGTCGGCGAGGTCCGCGGTGGTGATCTCCTCGACCGCCGCCACCAGGTGGTCCTTGGGGATCACGACCACGGTGGTCTCGGTGTAGAGGGGGATGGCACTGAGATCCGTACGGTCGACCGGCAGCCGGACGAGACCCGCGTCGGCGCCGCCGCCGCGCAGCGCGCCGAACGACTCGGCGGGGGACACCTGGACCAGGGTCAGCGGGACGTCGGGCAGCCGCTCGTTCCAGATCCGTACCCACTTGGCGGGGGTCACGCCCGGTACATAGGCGAGACGGAACGAATGGGGTACTTCCGAGCCTGTCACCCCGCCAGGTTAACCGGTCGTGGTCGGAGGTAGCGCACACGCTCGATACCCTTGACACCATGACGTCGCACCAGAACACCCAGACGATGAAGCCCGCGACCGCGGCCAAGAAGCTGGGCGTGTACCTCGAGGCCACCCCCGCAGAGTTCCGGGAGGGTGTCGTCTCGCGCAGTGAATTGAGTGCGCTGCAGGCCGACCCGCCCCAGTGGCTTCAGGATCTGCGGCGCAACGGCCCGCACCCGCGCCCGGTGGTCGCGGCCAAGCTCGGCGTGTCCATCGCGGGCCTCGCCCGCGGCGGGGTCACCGAGGCCCTGACCACCGAGCAGATCGAGGCGCTGAAGCAGGAAGCCCCCGAGTGGCTCCAGCGCGAGCGCGCCACGCAGGCCGAGGTCCGCAAGGAGACGGTCCGCATCAAGGAGATGCACGCCGAGAAGGCGGCGAAGGCCGCTCAGAAGGCCGACAAGGCGGACGGTTCGCGCTCCTGACCGGCGCTCGCCGCCGACCCCTCCCGTCAGGCCCGGCCTCCCCTTGGGGAAGCCGGGCCTGACGGCTTCCACCCCTCCTGCCGCCATGTGCTCCGGAGGACGGCGAGCACGGCCGGGTGCCACGGTGACTCCTGATCCCGTGACGCCCCGGCCGCGCTCGCGACGCGTGCGGATCGCCCGGCCGCCGCCGCGACGGCGCCTCGATCCGCGGAACCGGACGGTCCGTACCCCTGTCACGGACCGGCGGTCCTCGTCCTGGTACGAGCCTAGGGGCGGCCCGCGCGCGGGTGTGTGCATCGCGCGCACGGACTGTTGATCATCCGTGCACCGGGGTTTGGCAGGGCCGCCCGTGCGGAGCGGCCGGAGTGGCGGCCCGGCGGCGGGTGGGGTCCGCTGGAGGGGTGAGCCCCTTCCCCGGCCGTGGCTGGTGGGCCGGACTCCCGCCCGCGGCGGGCGCCGCCGTCATGGCCACCGGCATCCTGTCCGTCGGCCTGCACCTGACAGGGCACGAGGCGCTGTCGCTCGCGGCGCTGGTCGTGGCGGCCGTGCTGTGGCTCGTCCTGGCCGTCGACTTCACGAGCCGCCTGCTGGGCGACCGCCGGCGGTTCCGCGCGGAGGCCGACACCCCGGCCGCGCTCACCGCCGTGGCCGCCACCACCGTGCTCGGTACCCGGATCTCCCTGCTCGGCCGGCAGACCACGGCCGCGGCCCTGCTCGCGCTGGCCGCCGTACTGTGGCCGGGGTTGCTGGTGCACGTCCTGCGGCACTGGCGCCGCCACATGCCGGGCGCGGCGTTCCTCGTCTGCGTGGCCACCCAGGGGCTGGCCGTCCTGGCCGCGACCCTCGCCGCCGCGGGCGGCCCCGTATGGCTGGACCAGGCGGCTCTCGCCCTCTTCCTGCTGGGGCTGCTGCTCTACGTGGCGGCCCTGCGCCGCTTCGACCCGGGCGAGGTGGCGGGCGGGGCGGGTGACCACTGGGTGGCGGGCGGGGCGCTGTCCATCTCCGCCCTCGCCGGATCCAAGCTCACCGCGGCGCCCGTGTGGACCGGCGCCGCGCACACGGCCCTGCGCGGCGTCACCCTGATCCTGCTTGCGCTGTCCCTGGCCTGGTACGTGGTCCTCCTCGGCGCGGAACTGCGCCATCCCCGGCACCGCTACGACATCCGGCGCTGGTCCACCGTCTTCCCCCTCGGCATGACGGCCACCGCCTGCCTCGCCGTGGCGGAACCCGCGGGGATTGCGTGGCTGCGCCCGGTGGGCGGGGTGCTCCTCTGGATCGCGGTGGGCGCCTGCGTGCTGACCTGCGCCGCCATGATCACTTCCCGTCGCCGACTCGAACGTCTGAACGGCCGAAGGTAGGGTGCGGGCATGGCGTACACGTTCCAGGTGACCATCGACTCTGCCGACCCCCACACGCTCGCGGACTGGTGGGCCGACGCCCTCGGCTGGGAAGTGGAGCAGACCGATGAGGAGTTCATCCGCAGCATGGTCGCCGCCGGCCACGCGAGCATGGAGGACACGGCGACCCACCGCGGCACCCTCGTCTGGAAGGCCGGAGCCGGGATCCGTCACCCCGAGGGGCTGGAGCGGGCGCCCCGGGTGCTCTTCCAGTTCGTGCCCGAGCCCAAGACGGTCAAGAACCGGGTGCACCTCGACGTCCGCACCGGCGAGGACGACCCGCAGGCCGTCGTGGAACGCCTCGTCGCCAAGGGCGCCGAGCGCCTCCACGAGGGTCGCCAGGGCCCCTCGGCGTGGACGACGCTCACCGACCCCGAGGGCAACGAACTCTGCATCTCCCACTGAGGCGGTCCCGAGGTGGTCCCGTGAACGTCCTCCTGTTCGGCGCGACCGGAATGTCTCCGGCGAGGGCACGGACAGCACCGAGTGCGGCCGGCTGATGTGGGCCCGGGTGAAGGGGAGGACCGAGAACGCCCTGAGGGAACTCCCCTTCCGCGCCTACGTGTTCAGCGCCGGCATCGTCCAGCCGGTGCGCGCAGTGCCCTCCGGGACCCGGCTCCACCGGCCCGCCGACATCAACCGCCTGGGCGCACGCGTGACCAGGCATAATTAAGTACCGGGCAGAACCTCCCGCGCGTCAGAATGACGCATCTCAAACCGGGAGGAACCCATGAGCCAGGAGATCCTGACTCTGCACGACCTGCTGCCCGCCCAGGCCCTCGGCCAGGCGATCGAGGCCGGCCACGTGACCCGCAAGACGCACCCCGAACTGCCGCTGTCCATCTACACCTACACGCGGACGGCGCAGTACGAACACGTCTGGAACCAGGTCACCACGCGCTGCCGCGGACTCGTCGCCGACGACACCACCGGCGCGATCGTCGCGCTGCCGCTGCCGAAGTTCTTCAACGTCAGCGAGCACGAATCGGGCAGGCCCTACGCGCCCGCCCTGCCGGACGAACCGTTCGAGGTGTACGACAAGGTCGACGGAAGCCTCGGCGTGGTCTTCCACTACGCGGGCCGCTGGCACGTGGCCTCCAAGGGATCCTTCATCAGCGCCCAGGCCGCCTGGGCCCAGCGACGGCTCGACGGCAAGGACACCTCGGCGCTGCGCCCCGGCGTCACCTACCTCGCAGAGATCCTCTACCCGGGCAACCGCATCGTCGTGGACTACGGCGACCGGCGCGACCTCGTGCTGCTCGCCGCCTTCGGCACCGACGGGGTCGAGGTCCCGCTCGCCGAGGCCGCGGCCCACTGGGAGGGCATCGGCTCGGTCGTCACCGTGTGGCCCGCCATGCCCCTCGACGAGCTGATGGCACTGACCGCCTCCAACACCCTGCCCGGCGGCGCCCCGGCGAGCGGTATCGACGCGGAGGGCTTCGTCCTGCGCTTCGCGTCCGGCGTACGGGCCAAGGCCAAGCTGTCCGAGTACGTACGGCTCCACCGGGTGCTCACCAAGGTCACCGAGCGGGACATCTGGCGCGCCCACGGCATCCAGCGGTTCGCCGGCCTGCCCGCCAAGCAGGTGGCGCAGGGCCTCGGCTGCACGGTCACCGAGATCGAGGCCTCGGGCGGCAAGCCGCTCGACGCGCTGCTCGACCAGGTGCCCGACGAGTTCGACACCTGGGTGCGCGAGATGATCGCGCGCTTCGAGGACGAGGCCGGGCGGCGCGAGCGCGCGGTGGACGAGGCCTACGAGGGACTGGCGCATCTCGCCGCGGACCGGGGAGCGTTCGCGCGGGCCGTCCGGGAACTGCCCGACCGTGCCATCCGCGCCGCGATGTTCCTGCGCCTGGACGGCAAGCCCACGGACCTGGTCGTCTGGCGGTTCGTCCGGCCCGAGGCCTCCGACCCCTTCACGAACGACGAGGAGAACTGACCCGTGTCCGAGGAGACACCCGTACCCGCAGCAGCAGCCGCAGCCCCTGCCGTCACCGACGTCGCCGGCCTCACCGCCGTCACCGACGCGGCCGCCGGGACTGCGGCCGAGGAGGACCGGCTGCCCGTCGTGCACGTCATGACCGGTCTCCCGGCCTCCGGCAAGACCACGGCCGCGCGCGCCCTGCAGGCCGAGGCGGGCGGGCGCATGCGCCGCGTCAACCTCGACGACCTGCGCAGCATGCTCGACCTGCCCGACCCCGAGCGCGGCCGCAGCTTCGCGCACGAGCAGACGGTCCTGGCGGTCCAGGACGCGGCCGTCCGCGCCGCGGTCGACGGCGGCTTCGACGTGGTCGTCGACAACACGCACCTGACCAAGCACATCCCCAAGCGGCTCAAGGCGGCGGTCGGCGGCCTCGCGACGTTCGTCGTGCACGACTTCACCGACGTCCCGCTGGAGGAGTGCCTGCGCCGGGACGCCGGCCGGGAACGCCGGGTCGGCGAGGAGATCATCCGCATACTGGCCGAGAAGCACGACAAGGCCCGCAAGGGCGGATGGCGCCTGACCTCGGAGTGGATGAACGGCGGTTCCGGCGGCGCCGCGGTGCCCCCGGTGACCGAGTACGTCCCCGACCCGTCGCTGCCCTCCGCCGTGATGTGCGACATCGACGGCACCCTCGCGCTGACCGGCGACCGGGGCCCGTACGACTTCACGCGCTGCGAGCTCGACCTGCTCAACGAGTCCGTCCGGCACGCCCTCGGAGCCTTCCGGCGGGCCGACGGCGACACCATCGTGCTGCTGTCGGGGCGCAGCGAGGAGTTCCGGCCGCAGACCGAGCGCTGGCTGGCACGGCACGAAGTCCCCTACGACGAACTGTGGATGCGCGCGTCGGGCGACCAGCGCCGCGACGACGTGGTGAAGTCGGAGCTGTTCGACGCGCACGTGCGCCACCGGTACGCGGTACGCGTGTCGCTCGACGACCGGGACCGGGTGGTCGCGGTCTGGCGCCGGATGGGCCTGCCCACCTGGCAGGTCAACTACGGCGACTTCTAGGCGCCGGAGCACGGAGCGCGGGGAGTGAAGATGGGCGTGCTGATCGTGGACGCGGCCAACGTCGTCGGCTCGGTGCCCGACGGCTGGTGGCGGGACCGGCGGGGCGCCGCCGAGCGACTGCGCGACCGGCTGGCCGCGCGCGACGCCGGCGAGGAGATCATCCTCGTCGTCGAAGGCGCGGCCCGGGGCGTCGAGTCCGTGCCCGGGGTACGGGTGGACCCGGCGCCCGGCAGCGGCGACGACCGGATCGTCGAACTGGCGGCGGCCTACGCGGACCGCGACTGCGTGGTGGTCACGGCCGACCGCGAACTGCGGGCCCGGGTGGCGGCGTACGGAGCGCGGTGCGTGGGGCCGCGCTCCGTACGCCCGCAGGACTGACCCGGGCCGGGCGGGCGGTTCAGCGGCAGTACTGCACCCAGCCGTGGTTCTCGACGTAGCGGGCGGAGACCCAGCGCTCCTCGCCGTACGCCTTGCGGTGGTCGGGGCGGGAGCCGTTCTGCCAGTCGGCCTGGTCCTTGCGGCCGTTCTCGGGCTTGCCGGTCTGCCAGTCGCCGCGCCCGGAGCCGCCGTTCTCCGGCGCGGCGTTCTCCTCGTCGTCACGCTCCGCCAGGCGGTACCAGATGCTGTTCCCGCCGACGCTCTCGCCGCGCTTCTTGCACCAGATCTCGACCTTGCTGTGCGGGCGCACCTCGCCGACGGCCCGGGAGTGCGTGGTCGGCTTGCTCCGGACCTTCAGCGGGCCCTTGGAGACGACCTTGCCGGTGGTGTGGCCCGCGATGCGGAACACGCCGTCGTCCGCGGCCGCGGCGCCCGCACCGACCAGGCCGAGCACCAGGCTTCCGGCGGCGAGGGCGAGGACGGTCCTGGTGGGCTTCAGCATGAGCGGGCTCCTCTGCGAAGACTTCCGCCCGGCCGCCGAGCGCGGCACGGGGCGGCAACCGGGCGGTTGCCACGGACGACTATGGCGAGGGCCGCGCGGGGCCTCCGGGTGCCGCACCGCCGATTAGCCCGATATGCCCAATCCGCGTCGGCCCCGTCCTGGGCCCGGAGGGACGGTGCCCACCGGGGACCGGCTCGGCCGCAGCCCGCCGGACTTCCGGATGCGGGTGGCGGCGGGCCGGGCCAGAGTGTGTGCCATGGGAATCGAAGACTACGGCGGCGGTCCCGGCGCGCACGAGACCGGCATCCTCGTCGTGACCACCAACGACGTCCCCGGATACCGGGTCGAGCAGGTCATCGGCGAGGTCTTCGGACTCACCGTGCGCTCCCGCCACCTGGGCAGCCAGATCGGCGCCGGCCTGAAGTCGATGATCGGCGGCGAGCTGAAGGGCCTCACGAAGACCCTCGTCGAGACGCGCAACCAGGCCATGGCACGGCTCATCGAACAGGCGAAGGCGCGGGGCGCGAACGGCGTGCTGATGATGCGGTTCGACGTCACCGACGCGGCCGACGTCGGGACCGAGGTGTGCGCGTACGGGACGGCCGTGGTTCTGGTCCCCGCCTCCGCCTGACGGTCACCAGGCGGGGGCGCCCCGACGCAGGCCCGGCCCCGGCCCCGGCGGCGCGGCGATGCACTGGAGCCCCCGCCGAGCACCGGGAACGCACACCCGGCCCCGGCGGCGCGGGCCGGGTCAACGGGTGGGGCTGGATGCTCGACGGACGGGTGCGCTCGGGCGGGACGGCGTACGGGACGGCGTACGGGCCGGCCGGAGGCCGAGGGCCAGGCCGGCGATCACCACGGCCAGGCCCAGCCACACCATCGCCCCCGGGACCCCGCCACCCGCACACACCCCGGCCCCCGCCGCCGCGACCGGCGCGACCCCGGTCAGCAGCCCGGCCCGCCCCGGGCCCACCGCGGCGACCGTGCGGTACCAGAGGACGAACGCCACCGCGGTGACCATGACCGCCAGATACCCCGAGGCCGCCCACTGCGTCCCGGTCACCGCGCCCGGTTCCCCGGCGTGCTCGCACGCCCCCGCGAGGCCCGCGAACATCAGCGCGCCCATCCACACCGCGTGCACCGAGACCCCCCACGGCCCGTGCCGCCGCAGCACCGGAACGGCGAGCAGCGTGAACGCGGCCTCGCAGCCCAGCGCCACCGCCGCCCACGCCACCCCGGCGGCGTCGGTCCGGCCCGTCCCCTCGACCAGGACCGCCCCCGCGACGACCACGGGAGCCGCGAGCAGCACCTGCCGGCTGGGCCGCCGCCCCTCCAGGAGCGGGCCGAGCAGGCCCAGCAGGATCGGCACGGAGGCCACCGCCACGGCGATCACGGCCGGTTCGGCGTGCGCGACCCCCCGCACCACGGCCACGTTGAACAGCACCAGGCCCGTCGCCGCGATCCCGGCCAGCCACAGCCACTCCCGGCCGCGCGGCCGCAGCACCGGCACCCGCGCCGCCCGGGCCAGTGCCAGGAGGAGCAGGGCCGCGCCCGCGTACCGGGCGGCCTGGAGGGTGAAGAGCGGGGCGCCGACGAGGGAGTGGGAGACGGTGACGCTGCTGCCGACCAGCGCCATGCCGGTGATCCCGGGAGCCAGGTCCCGGAAGGTGTTCTGGTTCATGCGGACCAGCCTGGCCCCACAATGGACCCATGAGCAGGTCCAAAGAGAGCGCGGTGCAGGGGTCCAGAACGGCGTCGGCCGGGGCGGACTTCCTCCAGCTCGACATAGGCGAGGCCCCGGCCGGCGGCCGGACCGACTGGCTCGCCGGCCGGCTCCGCGCAGCCATCGCCGACGGGACCCTCCCGGTCGGCAGCCGGCTCCCCGCCAGCCGGGTGCTCGCCGCCGAACTCCGCGTCTCGCGCGGGCTGGTCACCGAGGCCTACCAGCGGCTGGCCGAGACCGGCCAGGTGTCCGGCCGCGGCAGGGGAGGCACGGTCGTGGTCGCCGCACCGCCCCCGGCGGCCGTTCCCGTCCCCGCCCCGGAACGGCAGGGGTTCGTGGACGCGCTGCGCGCCGTGCCGTGCCGGATCGACCTCTCGCCGGGCGTCCCCGACCTCACCGCCTTTCCCCGCACCGCCTGGCTGCAGGCCGAGCGCCGGGTGCTCGCCTCCCTCACCCCGGCCGACTTCGGCTACGGCAACCCACAGGGCGCGCCCGCGCTGCGCGGCGCCGTCGCCGGGTGGCTGTCGCGCAACCGGGGCATCCGGGCCGATCCGGAGGAAGTGGTGATCGTAGGGGGCGTGGCCCAGGCCCTCGGGCTCCTCGCGCAGGTCCTGCGCGAGGACGGCGTACGGCGCGCCGCGGTGGAGGACCCCGGCTCCCTCGGGGCCCGGCAGCAGCTGGAGTACGGGCGGCTGGAGACCGTACCGGTACCCGTGGACGGGGCCGGGCTGGACGTGGCCGCCCTGCGCGCCGGCGGGGCCGGCGTCGTCCTGACGACCCCGGCGCACCAGTTCCCGACCGGGGTCGTCCTCGACGGCGGACGCCGCCGGGACCTGCTCGACTGGGCGGCCGCCGGGGGGCTGGTCATCGAGGACGACTACGACGCCGAACACCGCTACGACCGCGCCCCCGTCCCCGCGCTGCGCGCCCTGTGCCCGGAGGGCGTCTGCTACGCCGGGAGCGTCTCCAAGCTCCTCGCGCCCGCGCTGCGCCTCGGCTGGCTGCTGGTCCCGCCGCGGCTGCGCGACCGCGTGATCGAGGCCAAGCGGTACGCCGACCTCGGCAATCCGGTCCTCGCCCAGCTCGTCCTGGCCCGGCTGATGGAATCGGGCGAGCTGGAACGCCACCTGCGGTTCGTGCGGCGCCGCCACCGCCGCCGCCGGGACGCGATGCTCGGGGCCCTCGCCGACCGGCTGCCCGGCGCCAGGGTGCACGGAACGGCGGCCGGCCTGCACCTCATGGTCACCTTCGACGGCGCCCGCTTCGCGGACACCGACCTGGCCTCGGCGGCCCTGTCCCTCGGGGTCAAGGCCCATCCGCTGTCCTGGCACCGGATACGACCGGGCGCGCCGGGCCTGATCCTCGGCTACGCGGTCGGCTCCGTGAGCGAGATCGAAGAGGGCGTCGCCACGCTGGGCCGAGCCCTGGAGGACCTTTCGCGGACCGGTCGCGAACTTCTTCGGGAAAAGAAGCAACCTCCAGGGGGGTCGCGCGTCGTGCGGGGGTGAAGGGTGCGGTCCCGCGCCCTCGACCCGACCGTGGAGAACCACCGTGACGAACCTGAAGCGCGCCCCCCGAACCGCCGCCCGACCCGCCCGCCGAACCGCCCGGGCGGCCGTCACCGTTGCCGCCGCCGGGGCGGTCGTCGCCCTCGCCGGACCGGCCTTCGCCACGGGAGCCTCCGCCTCGCCGTCGCCCGCGCCCGCCTCCAGCGCCTCGCCGAGCGCCCCGCCGAAGGCGCCCTCCGGCACGGCGAAGCCGACCCCCTCGGTCAGCGTCCCGGGCAGCGCATCGCCGAGCGCGGCGCCCTCGGCGTCCGTGTCCGCCGTCCCGAGCGCCGTGACCGGCCCGGCCTCGACCGTCTCCCCCTCACCCGCCGCGTCCGGCGACGCGGAGCTCGCGCATACTGGCTCCTCCGCGACCACCACCGCCCTCGGCGCCGGGGCCGCCGCCCTCCTCGCCGCCGGAGCCGGAACCCTGTACGCCGTCCGGCGCCGCACCAACGGCTGAGGAAACCCGTGCTTCACCTCGTACCGACCGCCGGCCCCGCCATGCCCGTCCTCGACCGGGCGTGGCGGGGCCTGTGGGCGTTGCTGCGCCGCGAACGCTCCGCCCCGCCGGTCACCGCACCGGCGTACGGGCCCCCGTACACCTACGACTTCACCGGCCACGGCGACTCCGGGCAGCCGCCCACCGTGTCCGCGCTCTACCACGCCCACCGGTTGCGGATGGTACGGCTGGCCGTGCTGCTCGTGGACGACCCGGCCACCGCGGAGGACGTGGTCCAGGACGCCTTCACCGCCCTGTACCGCCGCCACGGCGAGCACATCGCGGAGGTCGACAACGCGCTCGGCTACCTGCGCACCGCCGTGGTCAACACCTCGCGCTCCGTACTGCGCCGCCGGCGCACCGCCCGGGCCTGGACCCCGCCCGCCCCGGCCGACGTGCCGTCCGCCGAGGCGTCCGTCGTGCTCGACGAGGCGCACCGCGAGGTGCTGGCCGCGCTCGGCCGGCTGAGCCCGCGCCGGCGCCAGGTCCTGGTACTGCGCTACTGGGCCGAGCTCAGCGAGGCGGAGATCGCCACCACCCTCGGGATCAGCCGGGGAGCGGTGAAGTCGAACGCGAGCCGCGGTCTGGACGCGCTGGAGCGGATCCTGGAGGGACGGATATGACGCCCACGACGCCGCCCACGACGCACGACGGCGAACGCCCCGTCGAGCGGCGGCTGCGGCAGGCCCTGGACGCACGCGCGGCCGAGGTCACCGTACGCACGCTCCGGCCCGCCGATCCGCCCGGGCCGCACCTGGCCGTCCCGCGGCTGCGGCGGCGCCTCACCTTCGCGCTGGCCGGGCTGGGGGTGGCTGCGGCCGCTCTGGCCGGGTACCTGGTCCTCGCCCCGGACGACGCACCGGTCCGCCCGGTGCCGCCGGCCGCGCCGCCCGAGCCGGTCCCGCCCTCGCCCTCGCCGTCGCCCTCGCTGTCGTCCCCGGGTTCGGCCACGCCGTCGCCGGGAGGGACGCGAGCGCCGAAGTCGCAGTCGCCGTCGGCGAGTTCGCCACCCACCCCGGGGGCCTCGGTGAGCCGGAGCGTCACGCCCTCGGGCTTCCCGAGCCCGGGCGGGAAGCCGCCCTCGCCGTCGGTCCCCGCCTCGCCGAGCCCGTCCTGACCCACGGGACACCGGGGCGCAGCGCGAGGTCCTGATCCAGCGCGTCATGCGCGAGGCCGGGGCGGCCGCCCCGGCTCAACGACCCGGGGACGGGGACCTCCCGCGCCGCGTGGGTGACGCAGGACGGCCCGCTGCCGGCAGCGAATGCACCAGGAGCGGGCCGGGCCGCCGGCGGGCGTACGCGACGGACCGCCGGCGAAGGGCCCGGCGCCGCGCGCCGACGCCGGCCGTCCCCGGCCGCCCCGGAGGCCGTCACACGGCGGGACGGGGCCGCGACCCGTGCCGAGTCGCCCCGGCCGGCGGACCCGCGGGTGCCGGCGCCGCGGGCCCGCGCCGCCTCGACGGCCGTGCGGGCGGCCCGCCCAACCCCGGCAGGGACTAGGGGTGTTGCGAAAGTCCCGCACGGCGCCCACGGCGCCCGGCACGCACTCTCGCCGCACCGGCCGAAGCCCCGAGTACGCCCAGTACGAGGACCTTCGCCCGGCACGCCGAGAGCACGCACCGGACACCGCGGGCACCGCACAGGACTTCCGCAACACCCCCTAAGCCGTACCCGCGCCCCGGACCGCGGCCACCAGCGGGGCCAGTTCCGGAGTGAGCGCGGCCTGGTCCAGGGCCTCGCGCAGGGCCGCGTCGTTCGTGGGCCGGGCCTCGGCCAGCAGGGCCAGGCCCGACTCGCTGACGTCGGTGTAGATGCCCCGGCGGTCGGTGTCGCAGATGTAGCGGGCGAGCAGTCCGCGGTCCTCCAGCCGGGTCACCAGCCGGGTCGTCGCGCTCTGGCTGAGCACCACCGCGTCCGCGACCTGCTTCATCTGGAGGTGTCCGCCCGGGCCGGAGTGCTGCCGGCTCAGCACGTCCAGCAGGGAGTACTCGCGCACGCTGAGCCCGTGCCCCGCCTGCAGCGCCCGCTCGATGTGCGACTCGATGCGCCCGTGCAGGAGGGAGAGGGCGCACCAGCCCTGGGCGAGGGTGGCCGGTGCGCTGTCCATGGCCGTCATGCCCCCAGGATAGGCGAGAACCGCAATAGCCCGCGCTTGCAAATATCCCGCGTCTGCAATTAATGTGGACGCACGTAAGCCGCGCAAGCAATCTCCCCTGAAGGGGCTCCCCTCATGCCACTCGCCCTCCTCGCCCTCGCCATCGGGGCCTTCGGGATCGGCACCACCGAATTCGTGATCATGGGCCTGCTGCCCGAGGTCGCCGCCGACTACGGCGTCTCCATCCCCACCGCGGGCTTCCTGGTCACCGGCTACGCCCTGGGCGTCGTCCTCGGCGCCCCGCTGATGACCGTCCTCGGCACCCGCGTCCCCCGCAAGCGCATGCTGATGCTGCTGATGGGTCTGTTCATCGCGGGCAACGTGCTCTCCGCGCTCGCCCCCGCCTTCGGCGCCATGCTCGCCGGCCGGGTCGTCGCCTCCCTCGCGCACGGGGCCTTCTTCGGCATCGGAGCGGTCGTCGCGGCCGAACTCGTCGCCCCGGAGAAGAAGGCCGGCGCCATCGCGATGATGTTCACCGGCCTCACGGTGGCCAACGTCGTCGGGGTCCCGCTCGGCACCCTCGTCGGACAGACCGCCGGCTGGCGCCTCACCTTCCTGATCGTCGCCGCCCTGGGCGTCCTCGGCCTGCTCGGCATCGCCCGCCTCGTGCCCGACCTGCCCCGGCCGCAGGGCGTGCCGATCCGCCACGAGCTGGCCGCCTTCCGCAACGTCCAGGTGCTCCTCGCGATGGCCATGACCGTCCTCGGCTTCGGCGGGGTCTTCGCGGCGATCACCTACATCACCCCGATGATGACCGAGGTCGCCGGATTCGCCGACACCTCCGTCACCTGGCTGCTCGTCCTCTTCGGCCTGGGCATGGTCGCGGGCAACCTCGTCGGCGGCCGGTTCGCCGACCGCGCGCTGATGCCGATGCTGTACGCGACCCTGGGCGCGCTCGCCGTCGTACTGGCCCTGTTCACCCTCACCGCGCAGACCAAGGCGGGCGCGGCCGTCACCGTCGTCCTCATCGGCGCCCTCGGCTTCGCCACCGTCCCGCCGCTCCAGAAGAGGGTCCTCGACCAGGCCTCCGGGGCACCCACCCTGGCCTCCGCCGTCAACATCGGCGCCTTCAACCTCGGCAACGCCCTCGCCGCCTGGCTCGGCGGCCTGGTCATCGCCGCCGGCCTCGGCTGGACCGCGCCGAACTGGGTCGGCGCCGCCCTCGCCGCCTCCGCGCTCGTGCTCGCCCTCGTCTCCGGAGCCCTGGAGCGCCGTACGGCGGCCCGGCCCGGCCGGATCATCGCCTCGGGGAGCCCCGAACCCGCCCGCGCCGCAGCCCGCCGCTGAGCCCCACCGGTCGCGCTCCCGCGTCCCCCGTGCCAGGTTGGTACGGGGAGACACGGGAGCATGATGCGCAATCCGAGGCGGCACAGGAGGGTCCACGCCATCGCGACGGCAACCGCCGCCGCGCTGGTCACGCTCGCCGTGCCCGGTTGTACGGCCGCCTCCGACAACGCCCGCGCCCCGGCCGCCCCCTCCGCCCCGACCCGGGAGCCGGGCACCGCCACCACACCGCCCGACGGCAGTACCGAGCCTGCCTCCGAGGCGGCCCCCACCCCCTCGCCGACCCGCACGTACCCCCTCTCCACGGCCCCGCAGACCATCCCGGCCGTACGGGAGCACGTTCCCGCCCGCGGCCCCGGCTGGAAGCCCGCCCCCGGCTCACGGGTGGTCGTCCCGGCGGACGACAAGGCGGCCCTCTCCGACGAGGGCAGACTGCTCGCCGGTGAACTCGGCATCGGCTACGCCGAGTCGGCGGCGCCGCGCACCGGGGACGTGGAACTCTCCCTCGGCGACGCGGCGTCGGGGGCGCCCGAGTCCTACACCCTCACCGTGAAGGACGGCCGCGTCCACGTCACCGGCCGCGACGAGGCAGGGGTGTTCTACGGCACCCGCACCCTCAAGCAGGCGGTCAAGACGGCCGGTTCGGCCCCCGAGGGCACCGTGCGCGACGCTCCCGCCAAGCCGCAGCGCGGGCTCAACCTGGACATCGCGCGCAAGTACTTCACGCCCGACTGGATCAAGGCCCGGCTGCGGGAGATGGCCGACCTCAAGCTCAACCAGCTCGGCCTGCACTTCTCCGACGACCAGGCCTTCCGGATCGAATCCACCAGCCACCCCGAGATCGTGTCCACCCCGCACCTCACCAAGGCCCAGGTGCGCGACATCAACGCCCTCGCCGCCCGGCTGCACATCACCGTCGTGCCGGAGATCGACTCGCCCGGGCACCTCGGCGCGGTCATACGCGCCCACCCCGGGCTGCAACTGCACGACGTACAGGGCCGGGCGGTCAAGGGCGCGGTGGACATATCCGACCCGGCGGCGGCGAAGCTCGTCGACGAACTGCTGCGCGAGTACCTGCCTCTCTTCCCCGGCGGGGCCTGGCACCTGGGCGCCGACGAGTACCAGGCACTCGTCTACCGCGACCCGCAGGCCTCCTTCCCGCAGCTGGCCACCGCCGCACGGCAGCGGTACGGGGCGAACGCCCGGGTCCAGGACCTGGCGACGGGCTGGCTCAACGACCGGGCAGCCGTCGTCCGCCCCTCGGGCAAGGCGCTGAAGGCCTGGAACGACGGTTTCTTCACGGGCGGGGTGACCACCGCCGCCAAGGACCTCCAGGCCGAGTACTGGACGGGCAAGGAGATCGGCGCCCGCCCGCCGCTGGAGTACCTGCGCGAGGGCCGCAAGGTCGTGAACCTCAACGACGAGTACCTGTACTACGTGCTGGGCGAGCCGAACCAGTTCACCTACCCCACCGGCCGCCGCATCTACGAGCAGTGGACCCCGCTCGTCCTGCGCGGCACCACAGCCGTCCCGGCCTCGTACGCGCCGCAGATCCTTGGCGCGCGGCTCGCCGTCTGGTGCGATCTCTCCGGCGCCCAGACCCCGGCCCAGGTGGCTGCGGGCATCCGGCTGCCGCTGGCCGCGCTCTCCCAGAAGGTGTGGGACGCGCGCACGCCCGCCCTCCCCTGGACCGGGTTCGAGGCCCTCGCCGACCGCCTCTGAGGCAGGCCCGGATCCCCGGTCCGCAACGGACGGATGCCGGACCGGTGACGATCGTGATCAGGCCATCGTCATGACCGGAACCCGCACGCTAGGTTGACCCGACACTTCGACCAGGCAGAGGGAGACCACCATGCGAGCGGTACGCGGCCCGCGCAGGAGCCCGGGGCGTGCGGCACTGGCCGCCGTGGCGGTGAGCGCGGCGCTGGCCCTGACGGCCTGCGGCCCTGCGGCCGGGAAGGCCGGTCCCGCCGCCTCGGCCGGGTCCGCCGGGCCGGCCGGATCCCCGGCCCCCGCAGCCCCCTCCACCGGGGCGAAGGCCCCGGCGCCCTCGGCGTCGAAGTCCGCCGCGAAGTCCGCCGTGAAGCCCGCCGCCACGAAGAAGCCGGCCTCCCCGGCGCCGGACGCGACCTGCGACCACAAGATGCCGATCGCGCCCGACCTGATCGCGGTGAACCGCTACACGCCGGAGGGCGGCTCGCACAACCTGATCGTCCGGTACGGGAACTGGAGCTGCGGCACGCCGGCTGACGGCGCGTACTTCGACGCGGTCGGCAAGGAGGTCTTCGTCCCGATCGCGGAGACCGCCGAGATCACGGCCACCGCGCCGATCGTCGAGGGCTCGGCATCGAAGAAGATCACGCTCCAGCAGCTGATCGACTGGGTCACCGCCCACCCCGACTCGGGCCGCCCGTTCCAGTACCACCTGGGCGCCGACGGCGCGATCGACACCCTCGACGAGGTCTACCTGCCGTAGTCCTAGGGCCAGATGGAGTCGACCCACTCCGGGTGGTCGACGAACGGGTTCCGGTTGTGCTGGTACGTGTCGTAGATGACCTGGTTGCGGCGCTGCTCGAAGGCGTCCGGCGGGTCCATCCGGTTCCACTGCTTCAGCACGCTGATCCGGCCGAACAGCGGCGCCGTGCCGTTGTTGACCCTGTCGTTCATCTCCAGGTCGGCGAAACCGTCGCCGCCGTCGTAGCGCACGGCCATGTAGAGCAGCATCCGCGCGACGTCGCCCTTGACGGCGTCGCGCGGCTCGAAGGAGTCGCCGTCGGTGAAGCTGCCCGGGGCCTCGGCGACCGGGCTGCCGCCCATGTCGAAGTCCTTGTTGCCGCGGGTGCTGTTGACCGTGACGTCCTCGGGGCGCAGGTGGTGCAGGTCGGTGCCCGGGCCGGTGGCGGTGCCGAAGTCCCCGTGGCTCTTGGCCCAGACGTGCTCGCGGTTCCAGTCGTTCACCCCGCCGCCGTTGGTGGACTTCGACTGGGAGCGGCCGGAGTAGACGAGGATGACGTTGTTCGGGTTCGCCGGGTCCTGGTCGGTGACCTTCAGCGCGTTCCACACGCCGTCGTAGCTCACCTTCGACTGCACCTTGATGATGTCGTGCAGGGCCGTCTTCAGCGCGGCGCCGGACTTGCCCTCGGCGGCGGCGTAGTACGCGTCCACGGAGACGGAAGGGCTCGCGGCCGTGGCGGCGGCCGTCCGGTCCTGGCCGGCGGAGGCGGCCGCCGGTATCGCGATCAGGGTGGCCACGGCGAGGCCACAGGCCCAGGGGGTCAGCCGGGAGAATCTCATGACGTGGGGGTTCCTCTCCACAAACACCGCCCCCGCCCTGGGTGTTGGCGGGGTGTCAGGTGGCAGAGCGAGGCTCACATTGTCATGTGCCCGGCAGGTAAAGACCATGTGTCCGGCGTGCGGATCTTCGTGTGTGCGGCCGCCGCGGCGCGGGCAGGGTAGCGGTGGCCCGGCGGGGCCGGGCCGATCGCGCACCTCCGTACCGTGAACACCCCTACCGGGAGCAGCCCATGGCAGTGAAGATCCTCATCGTGACCGGCGACGCGGCCGAATCGCTGGAGGTCCTGTACCCGTACCAGCGCCTGCGCGAGGAAGGGTACGAGGTCCACATCGCGGCGCCCGCGGTGAAGAAGCTGCGGTTCGTGGTCCACGACTTCGAGGAGGGCTTCGACACCTACACCGAGAAGCCCGGCTACACCTGGCCCGCCGACGTGGCCTTCGCCGACGTGGCGCCGGAGGAGTACGCGGCCCTGGTCGTGCCCGGCGGCCGTGCGCCGGAGTACCTGCGCAACGACCCCGAGGTGCGGCGGATCCTGGCCGCCTTCGCCGAGGCGGACAAGCCGATCGCCCAGATCTGCCACGGCCCCCTGATCACGGCCGCGGCCGGGAGCCTGTCCGGGCGCCGGGTGACCGCCTATCCCGCGCTGGAGCTGGACATGAAGGCCGCCGGGGCGGAGTTCGAGGACTCCGAGACGGTGGTCGACGGCACCCTGGTCTCGGCCCGCGCCTGGCCCGACCACTCGCGCTGGATGCGGGAGTTCCTCACGGTGCTCCGCGGCAAGGCCCCGGTGGCCTGATCCCGACGCCCGTCACCGCGCCCGGCCCGCGCTCCGCGGGCCGGGCGCGGTGAAGGGGAGGCTCCCCATTCCCTTGTGAAGTGTCCGGGCGGGCATGCTGACGGGACAGGGCGGGTGTGTTGAGGTGGGTGGGTCAATCGATGCTGAATTCAAGGCAGTTGAAAGGACACCACCGTGACTGGACGACCCTTGGGCAGGCGCGGGTTCATCGGGGCGGCCGCGGCCCTCGGCGGCGTCGCGCTCGCCGGCCCGCTCGCCCCGCTCGCCCAGGCCCGTACGACGGCCGACGAGCCCTCGCCCGCCGGTTCCCGCCCCGACGCCACTTCCCGCCCCGACACCGTCGCCACCCCGGCCGGCTTCCAGCCCGAGGGCATCGCCGTCTCGGGCCGCGGCGTGGCCTACACGGGATCGCTGATCGACGGCTCGATCTACCGCGCCGACCTCGCCACCGGCACCGGCCGGATCATCACCCGGGGCCAGGGGCCGATGTCCGTCGGCCTCAAGCTCGACGCGTACGGCCGGCTCCTCGTCGCCGGCGGCGACAGCGGCCAGATCCGGGTGATCCACTCCGGCGACGGCCGCGTTCTGGCCACGCACCAGGCCGCCACGGGTACGGCCTTCATCAACGACGTGGTCGTGGGATGCGGCGGGGCCTGGTTCACCGACTCCTTCGCCGACGTGGTGTACTTCCTGCCCGCCGGCCGCTCGCTCACGGGCGCCGAGGCCGCGCCGCGCCCGCTGCACCTCGGCGGGGAGTGGGTCCCCGTCCCGCCCGGCGGCCAGTACTGGGGCGCCAACGGCATCGAGCGCACCCCCGACGGTCAGGCCCTGCTGCTGGTGCACGACACGGCCGAGGCCCTCTTCCGCGTCGACCCGCGCACCGGCACCGCGACCCGGACCGTCCTCGACGGCGGCTCGGTGGGCAACGGCGACGGGCTCGTGGTCCACGGCCGCACCCTGTACGTCGTACGCAACTGGGCCTACGCCGTGGACGTGTTCACGCTGAGCGGGGACGGCCGCCGCGCCCGGTTCACCAAGCGGATCACCGACCCGCGCTTCGACGAGCCCACCACCGCGGCCGTGTACGGCGACCGGCTCTACGTGGTCAACGCCCGCTTCGACGCCGACTGGGCGGACCCGGCCACCGCCTCGACGATCGTCAGCTGCCCGCTGTGACCGCGGGGGCCTGGTCGGCCTTGTAGTCGGCGCCGAAGTTCTTCTTCACCGCCGCCTCCCAGGACCCGTCCTCGACCATCTTCTTCAGAGCGGCGTTGATCTTGCCCTGGAGTTCCTTGTTGCCCTTCTTGACACCGATGCCGTAGTTCTCGACGCTCAGGTTCTGGTTCGTGAGCTTGAACTTGCCCTCGTTCCCCTTCCGGGCCGCGTAACCGGCCAGGATGGAGTTGTCCGTGGTCATCGCGTCGACCAGGTGGTCCTGAAGGGCGACGAGGCACTCCGAGTAGCCGGCGACCTCCAGGATGCCCGCCTTCGGCGCCAGCTTGTTCTTGAGGTTCTCGGCCGAGGTGGAGCCGGTGACCGAGCAGAGCCGCTTGGCGGGATTGTTGAGGTCCTCGGCCTTGGTGATGCTCGTGTCGTCGGCGCGGATCAGCAGGTCCTGGTGCGCCACGAAGTACGGGCCGGCGAAGTCGACCTTCTCCTTGCGCTTGTCGTTGATCGAGTAGCTCGCGGCGACCAGCTCGACCTCGTTGTACTGCAGCAGCAGCTCGCGGTCGTTGCTGTACACCTGCTTGAACTCGATCTGGTCCGCCTTGTAGCCGAGCTCCTTGGCTATGTAGGTGGCGACGTCCACGTCGAAGCCGGTGAAGCTGCCGTCCGGCTCGCGCATCCCGATGCCCGGCTGGTCGAACTTGATGCCGACCGACAGGGTCCCCTGGGCCTCGTTGTCGCCACCGCACCCGGCGGTGGTGAGGGTGAGGGCGATCACTGCGGCGACCGCACCGGCCTGGGGAACCTTCATCTTGCACTCTTTCTTTGGACGCGGCGGTGTACGCCGGGATCGCCGGTCGCGTGGAACCGCGGAGACGTGGGGGGACGTCGAGACACGCGTACGAGGAAGACGCGTGTACGAGGAAGCTAGGAAGGTGACCGGCTCAGCGTCACTAGATCTGAGCAAAACTTGAGGATAACGATCCGGACCGACCGGCGATCCTGCGGCCGATCGGCGCCCGGACGGAAAAAAGGGGCGGCATGGGAACCGGTTCGGTGAGGGTGCACGGAAATGCTCTGATACTCGGAGAAGGGGTGCGGATCCACTTCATCCGGACTTTGCGCCTTCCCGAGTCCGGTACGCACGCGCTGCCGCCGGGACTGGGGGAGTTCCCGCTGCGCCGCGTGGAGGACCATCCGGACACCGTGCCGCCCGAGTGGCTCGCGAAGGGCGGCGTGATGCTGCCCGTGTACCTGCGCGAGGCGATGTGGCTGCGCTTCGGCGGCACCCCCGAGCCGGCGGCGCTCCAGGTCGGGGTCGGCAGGGTCTGCGCCGTCTCCGGCGAGCGCTGGACGGGCCGGCTCGCGCGCGACCCCCAGAACTACGTCACGCTGCCCCGGCAGCCGTGGCTGGACGGGATCAACTCCGGCGACGGGACGGTGCGCCAGTTCGTGGCCGTGCCGCTGGGGCTGGGCGCCACCGTCGAGGGCCAGGTGACCGGCGAGGAGGCCACCGGCGGGGTGCAGCTCCAGGCGTTCCCGCTGGGCCCGGAGGCGCTCGCGGCATGGCGGCGGGCCCGGGCGGCCCGGGTCGATCCGTGGGCGGGGAGGCCGGGCGGGGGCGGAGCCGCCGGGTGCGGGACTCCGCAGGCCCCCGGAGGCGCCGGGTACGGGCTCGCGCCGGCCCCCGGCGGCTTCGGCGGCCCGGCGCCCGCGGCGGTGCCCCCGCAGATGCCCGCGCCCATGACGCAGGCGCCCCTGATGCGCGGCGGCGCCCCCGGCTCGGCCCCGCCGCCCGCGGCTCCCGCGATGGGGCTCGGTGCGGGAGGCACCATGCGCCAGGAGGTCTACCGGGACGACCGGCCGCTGTCCGACTGGGCCCGGGAACCGGCCGGGCGGGTCTTCGTCCACCTGGTGCCCCCGCCCGCCTGGCGGCGCATCACCGGGGAGGACGCCCCGCCCTCTCCGGTCGACCGGGCCGCCTACACCAAGGCCGGCCTGCCCTGGTTCCACCACTACGACGAGTCCGCCGCCGACCTCCCGGCGGCCGACGCGCTGGGGCGGGTCAAGCCGGTGGGGGAGTGGCTCGGCGACGACCACGACCCCTGGGTGGAGCCCGCCCCCGGCCAGATCAAGCCGCTGGGGAACGCCCCGCGGCCGGGCAGGCCCGTACGGGACGGCGACTGGTAGACCGGATGCGGGGCGGACGACGGGGGCGGGGCCGACTGGCTGGGAACGTACGGCCGTTCGGCCCCGGCGGCAGTGTGCATGGGATCATGGCCGGGCCATACCCGTTGAACGGAGGGGGAGTTCGGTGACCGGTGTACGCAAGGGCCTGGCCAAGGTGGAGGTCGCCCTGAAGTGGGATCCCAGCCCGGCCGGCACGCCCGCGAACGACCTGGACATCATCGCCGCCGCCTACGGGGCGGCCGACCTCCACCGGGAACCCGTCCAGCTGGTCCACTTCGGCAGGCGCTCGCCCGACGGCACGATCACCCTGAACCGGGACAGCCACACCGGCCAGGGCTTCGGCTTCGACGAGGTGATGACGATCGAACTCGACCGGATGGGCGAGGACGTGCGCCGGGTCGTCGTCGGCGTGGTGATCCAGAACACCCTCGCGAGCGCCGCCGGCGGTGCGAAGACCTTCGCAGGCGTCGGCGGTACGGGTTTCCGGATCCGGGAGGGCCACACCGACCTGGCGCAGGGCGACTTCGGGGACGTGCCGACCGCCACGGCGGCCACGGTGGCCGAGTTCCTCCGGGACTCCTCGGGCACCTGGTCCCTCGACGCGCGGGTGCGCGGCTTCGACGCCGATCCGGAGGAGTACGTGCGGGAGATGGGCTCCGCGAGCTGACGGCCCGCGCAGCCGCGCCGTCGTGTGACCGTGCGGCCGTGCGGTGCAGGGCGGCCCACACGGCCCGGGCGGCGGCCACTCTTCGAGTGAGTGACCGTCGCCCGGCCCGGGTGGTGCGCTGCCACCGTCCCCACGAGGCAGCGCGGGCAGGCAGCCGTCAGGTCATCGGGACGGCGGCCCGCCGGTTTCAGGGGGTCCGACCGCCGGGCGGCGACAGACCCAGCGAGGGCAGCATGACCGCGTCGACGAACCGGACCAGGTAGTCGGCGTCGGCGTACTCGCCTTCCAGTACGTGGCGGATCCGGAGCACGCCCATCAGCTGTGCGGGCAGGAACTCCACGGCCGGGTGGTCCGCGGTGATCTCGCCCCGCGCCACCGCCCGCTCCACCATCGCGTCGAAGGCCGCCAGCTCCGGCTCGACCAGTGCCTCGCGCAGCGCCGACTGGAGCTCCTCGTCGCTCAGCACCGCATGCCCGAGGGCCTGCGTCAGCCGGGTGTCCCGGCCCGAGGTGCACGCCGCGATGCGCGCGGCCTCGCGCAGATCGCCGGCCAGCGACCCGGTGTCCACCGCAGCGAGCGTGCCCTGCCGGTTCGCGCGGAGGGCTGCGGCGACCAGCCGGGGCTTGGTCCGCCACTGCCGGTAGAGCGTGGACTTTCCGCAGCTGGCGCGGGCGGCGACGCCCTCCATGGTCAGGGCCTCGTAGCCGTGCTCGCGCAGCTGCTCCAGGACGGCGTCGAAGAACTGCTGCTCCCGCTCCGGCGTGATCTTGGAGCGGCGCGCGGGGGCCGGCGGCGTCGACGTCATGGATGCGGCTCTCCTCGGGGCGCCTCGGTGGCGGGGTCTGGTGAAAGTCTACGGGAACGCGAGCGTATCGGTACAGGGTCGTATCGATACGCGAATGTATCGATACACTGGCGTGTCGATATCGGCCCGGAAGCAGGCCGAGGTCAGGGGGGCGCAGGACCGATGCGTGTGCGAAGAGGAAGCGAGACCGGCGGATGAAGACCCACACCACCGGGATATCCGAGGAGCCCGGCCAACCCGGGTCGGCGCGTCGCCGGCTCATACGCGAGCTGCTGCTCGTCGCGGGACTCTTCGCCTTCTACAAGGCGGGACGGACCCTCTCGACGGGCCGCACCGACGCGGCCTTCCGCAACGCCGGGTGGACCTGGGACGCCGAGCGCGCCCTGCACCTGCCCGGGGAGGGAGCGGTGCAGCGCCTGCTGCTGCACGGCGACGCCCTCGTGCACACGGCCAACACCTACTACGCCGCGGTCCACTTCCCGGCGACCGCTCTCTTCCTGATCTGGCTCTGGGTCCGCCGCCCCGGCCACTACCTGTGGGCCCGCCGGGTCCTGGCCGTCCTCACCGGAGCCGCCCTCGTCCTGCACCTCGCCTTCCCGCTGGCCCCGCCGCGGATGCTCGCAGCGGCCCGGCTCGTCGACACCGGCCAGGTGTACGGGCCCAGCGTCTACGGAGCCGAGCCGGCCGCCGACACGATGGCGAACCAGTTCGCCGCGATGCCCTCCCTGCACTTCGGCTGGGCGCTGATGCTCGCGCTCGGCATGATCGCGGCCACCACCTCCCGGTGGCGTGCGCTGTGGCTGCTGCACCCACTGGTGACCCTGCTGGTGGTGGTCGGTACGGCCAACCACTACTGGCTCGACTCGATCGTGGCCGCCGTCCTGCTCGGCGCGGCCCTCCTCGTGGTCCCGCGTCCGACGGGTCCGCCGCGGTCGCCGCGTCCGCCGCGGAGCGGTTCCCCCGACCGGGCCGCCACCGCACTGCCGGCGCCGCGAACGGCCCCGGCCCCGGCCCCGGCCACTGCCACCGCCCCGGCCACTGCCACCGCCTCGGCCACTGCCACCGCCCCGGCCACTGCCACCGCCTCGGCCCCGGCCACCGCCTCCGCAGGAGCACGCCCGTGAACGCCACCGTTCTCGCCGTCGCGCTCTGCCTCGCCTCGGCCGTCACGTACGCGGCCGCGGCCGTCGCCCAGGAGCGGCTCGCCCGGGCCGCCGTCGCGCGCAGCGTCGGGGCCCTCCTCGGCAACGGCGCCTGGTGGTGGTCGGCAGGGCTGAACGCCGCCGCCGCGCTGCTGCACGCCGCCGCCCTGCGGTACGGGCCGCTCACCCTGGTCCAGCCGCTCGGCGCGCTCACCCTGGTGGCCGCGGTCCCGCTCGGCGCGCACGGAGCCGGGCGCCGGGTCGCCGCCACCGAGTGGCGGGGCACCCTGGCCACCGTCGCCGGGCTCGGCCTGCTGCTGCTCCCGGCTTCCGGACCGGCCCCCGACGACACCCTCTCCCTGGCCGAGGCCTTCGCCGTCTCCGGCGCGACGGCCGCCGTGATCCTGCTGCTGACCGCCCGCAAGGACCCGCGTTCGGGGCTCCGGCACGCGACCGCGTCCGGGCTCGCCTCCGCGGCCGCCTCCGCCCTGACCCAGACCGTCGCCGTGGCGGGCGGCCGGGGCGGGGACCTGCTCAGCGTCCGGGTCGTCGCGGCGGCCCTCCTCGTCGTGGTGTTCGCGGTCGGCGGGATGCTGCTGTCCCAGCGGGCCTACCGGGGCGGCCTCGGCGCCCCGCTCGCCGTGGTCAACCTCTCCAACCCCCTCGCGGCGGCCGCCATCGGCATGCTCCTGCTGGGCGAACGCCTCCAGGGCGGCGCGCTGGGCGTGCTGCTGGCGGTGGCCGGAGCCCTCGCCGCGACGCGCGGGGTGCTCCTGCTGACCCGGACACCGCCCGCCGCCATGGCCGGAGCCGCCGCCTGAGAACCGTTCCGGTCCGCGCCGCGTCCTCCCCGGAGAACAGCGGACCACCGAAACGGAGTGACTGGGCATGGGAATCGTCAGCTGGATCGTCCTGGGACTGCTGGCCGGGGGCATAGCGAAGTTCCTGCTGCCCGGCCGGGATCCCGGTGGCCTGATCGTCACCACCCTCATCGGCGTCGCCGGCTCGTTCATCGGCGGCTGGCTCTCGGCGAAGTTCCTCGACAAGCCGATCCAGACCGAGTTCTTCGACCTCACCACCTGGGGCGCCGCCATCGCGGGCTCGCTGGTCCTGCTCATCGCCTACCGGATCCTCTTCGGCCACTCCCGCCGCTGACCGCGTCGGTGAGCGAGTGCCGGGCGGCCGTTACGCTGGCCGCACGGCGCGACGTACGAGCGACAACGAGCAGCGAGGAACCTCCAGCGACATGAGCGTCACCCCCGTCCCCACGGCCGACCTGTACGACGAGCACGGCGAGGCCCTCGGCATCTGTGCGACGCGGTTCCGGCAGCTCGGCGGCCGCCGGCTGTTCGCCGGTCCGGTGCGGACCCTCTCCTGCCACGAGGACAACGCGCTGCTGCGCGAACTCGTGCACGGGCCCGGCGAGGGCGCCGTCCTCGTCGTGGACGGCGGGGGCTCGCTGCGCACCGCCCTCGTGGGCGACCTGATCGCCGGCGCCGCCGAGCGCAACGGCTGGGCGGGCCTGATCATCAACGGCGCCGTCCGCGACAGCGTGGCCCTCGGCGGGCTCGACCTCGGCGTGAAGGCGCTGGGCACGGTCCCCCGCAAGAGCGGGAAGACCGGCGCGGGCGAGGTGGACGTGCCCGTCACCATCGGAGGCACCACCTTCCGTCCCGGGGACACCGTCCACGCCGACGACGACGGCGTCGTGGTCCTCCCGGCCTGAGCCCCGTCCTTCCGGCGGGCCGGAGTCCCACGTCCGGCGCGCAGGGCCGCGGGGCCTGCGCCGCGAGGGGCGAGATCGCGCCACATCCGCCGGGCCCGCCCTGGCGCCGCCCGGGCGGGCCGGGTTTCACTGCGGGCCCATGAGACGAGACAGGATCATGGGCCCGCTCTGCGCGATCGCGCTGGCGGCCGGCACCCTGGCCGCCGCGGGACCCGCGCACGCAGCCCCCGCGCACGCCGCCACCGCGCGCACCACGCCCGCGTACGCGACGGCCGCGCACGCCTCGACCGGGACCCCCGTCGCCACCCGCCCCGCGACCGCGCCGGCGGGCGACCCGCCCGCAGAGTTCGGCACCGACTGGCACGACCCGCTGACACCCGCCCCGCCGGTCGTCCGGCCCGGGACCCGGTCCTGCCGGGTGACCCTCGCGGAGGCGCAGTTCCGCGACTTCACCCCCTACCGCGGCGGCTACGCACCGCCCGCGGACTGCGGCCCCGGGAACTGGGCCAAGGTGGTGCTCCGCCTCGACGGCAAGGTCAAGGGACGCCAGTACGACCGCCTGGGCAACCTCACCCTCGGCGGCGTCGAGATCCTGCGCACCTCCACCCCGCAGCCCTCTCCCGACGGCATCGCCTGGTCCGTGGAGAAGGACGTCACCCGCTACCGCGACGTCCTCGCCCGCCCGCAGCCCGTCGAGATGCTCATCGGAAACGTCGTCGACGACACCTACACGGGAATCATCGACGTCAAGGTCACCCTGACGTTCCACGCCGCCGAGGGCGGCACCCCGCCGGCCCCGGACACCCCCGACCGCGTGCTGCCCCTCACGACCCCCGCGGTCACCACCCCGCGCAACACCGAACGCCTCCTCGCCGAGGTGTACGCCACCGGCTCCGGCGGCGGCTGCGAGGAGTACTGGTACATGACCGTCCCCGACCCGGCCCCGTACTCCTGCAAGGCGGAGAAGGGCCCCCACCGCGAGGTGAGGATCTCCGTCGACGGGCAGCCGGCGGGCATCGCCGCGCCCTTCCCGACCGTCTGGACCGGCGGCTGGTCCAACCCCTTCCTCTGGTACGTCACCCCCGGCCCCCGCGCCTTCGACGTCCAGCCGATCCTCTACGACCTCACCCCCTACGCCGCCCTCCTCAACGACGGCCGTCCGCACCGGATCGAGGTGACCGTGGCCGGGGTCCCGGCCGGGCAGAGCGGCTGGAGCACCCCGACCAACCTGCTGCTCTGGCAGGACGAGGCCCGCGAGACCGTCACCGGGGCCCTGACCCGGCAGGAGCAGGGCGAACCGGCCGGCTCCACCCGCTGGACGCCCTCAGCCCCCGGCGGCGAACACCGCCTGGACACCGAGGGCAGCCACCGGCTGACCGTCTCCGGGTACCTGGACACCTCCCACGGCCGGGTCACCACCACCGTCACCCGCGCCGTGCGGGGCACCTCCGTGCACCGCTGGACCGAGGGCGAGGACCGGGACGCGCTGACCGCGACGTGGACCGACGAGGAGAGCGTGACCCGCGGGCCCACCACCACCCGTACCGTCCGCACGTACACGATGGACGGCGCGACCACCCTGGGGGCCGGGGACCGGCTGCGGACCGTCCTCTCGCTCGGCGACCGCGCCGACACCGTGACCCTGCGCGGCGGCCGCGGCGTCGACGTCACCCGCCTCGACGACGGGTACACGGGCGACGCCACCTACACCGCGAACGTCCCCCGCGACCAGCGCCACGCGGTCGCCACCACCTCCGCCCGCTACCGGCTGCACGGGTCCGGGGCGCCGGGCGGCTGCTACGACCGCACGATCACCACCGTGCAGGGAACGCTGACGGTGGACCGGCGACGCTGCTGACGGCGCGGGGGCCTACGATGACCGGCCATGAGCAATGGTGAGGCCGGCAGACAGATGATCGACGGGCGATTCGAACTCGTCGCCCCCCTGGGCAGCGGGGGAATGGGTACGGTGTGGCGGGCCCGCGACGTCGCCCTGCACCGCGAGGTCGCACTCAAGGAGGTGCGCCCGCCGGACCCGGCGACCGCCGCGGCCCAGCCCGGTCTGGCCGATCAGCTCCGCGAACGGGCCGTCCGCGAGGCCCGCGCCCTCGCCCGCCTCGCCCACCCCCACGTGGTGACGATCCACCACATCGTCGAGCCGCCCGAGGGAGCGGACGGACACCCGTGGATCGTGATGGAACTCGTCCGCGGCGGTTCGCTGCACGACAAGCTGGCGGCCGGCCCGCTGCCGCTCGCGGACGTGCTGCGGACCGGCCTCGACGTGCTGTCCGCGCTGCGCGCGGCACACGCCGAGGGGATCCTGCACCGGGATGTGAAACCGGCCAACGTGCTGCTGCGGCCCGACGGATCGGCGGTGCTCACCGACTTCGGCATCGCGGCCCTGCAGGAGTCGACGGGGCTCACCGCGACCGGTGTGCTGATCGGGTCGCCGGAGTACATCGCGCCCGAGCGCGTGCGGGGCGAGGAGGGGCTCGCCGCCTCCGACCTGTGGTCGCTGGGCATGATGCTGTACGTGGCCGCGGAGGGAGTCCATCCGCTGCGCCGCGCCACCAGCCTGGCCACGGTCGTGGCCGTACTGGACGAACCGATCCCGGCGCCCGTGCGCTCGGGCCCGCTGGGAGCCGTACTGGAACGGCTGCTCGTACGGGACCCGGCCGCGCGGCCCGACGGCGCGCGGCTGGAACAGCTGCTCCGGGACGCGAGCACCGCTCTCGCAGCCGGAGCCGGAGCCGGAGCCGGAGCCGGGGTTGCCCCCGCCCCCGTGGCCGCGCCCGTCGTCGCATGCGTCCCCGCGTCGCCCTACGGGCAGTACGGGCCGCCCACCCCGCCGCCGTTCGGCCCGGTCCCCCCGTCCCCCTACGCGGCCCCCACGACGCCCCTCCCCTCGGCGCCGGCCCCGCGCAGGCGCCAGGCCCTCATCGGCGCCGTCGCCGTGGTGGTCCTGGCGGCCGCGGTCACCGGGATCGTCCGGGCGCTGCCCGACGGGAACGCCGACGGCGGCCGTGACGGCGCGAAGGGTGGCTCCTCCGCCCGCCCCTCCGTCTCGACGAGTTCCGGCGCCAACCCGCCCGCCACCGCCACCCCCGGCGCGAAGACGGGCGGGTCCCAGGCGAGCGCGCCCCGGGGCAGCATGCTCACCCCGGAGAACATCCGGATCGCCCTGGAGGCCTTCAAGCAGCAGGCGGGCACGACCACCTTCGTGGACCTGACGGTCTACGACGGATACGTCCTCGCCTCCATCCCCACAGCCCCCGGTGCCGAGACCGTCGACGCCTGGCAGTACCGCGACGGCGCAGCCAAGCGCACCGGTCCGGACGGCACGGTCAAGGAGGGCGAACCCCTGATCGACATGGCCTCGGTCAACTGGGACGCCCTGCCCGGCCTGCTGGAGCAGTCCAAGAAGGACCTGAAGATCCCCAACCCGGCTTCGCGCTACGTCATCGTCGAACCCTGGATGATGGACCAGGTCCCCTGCATGCGCCCCTACCTCACGGACGAGTACGGCCGCGGCGGCTACGTGCTCGCCGGGACCGACGGCAAGGTCAAGAAGGTCGTCCCCTTCTGACATCGTGCACCTGTACGCACGTACGGTCCGACACGCCGAGGAGCACCACCGACATGGCCAGCTGGCGCAACTCCCTCACGGGGGCCGGGATCTCCGGCCCCCGGCTGCGCGACGACTACACGCGGGCCGCCCGCCGGGTGCTGCGCCGGGAACCCGCCCCCTACCTCGCCCTGCGCCTGCTGGCCGCGCCGGCGCTGGTGCCGTACCTCGCCGCCGGTCTCGCCTTCATGAACCTGGTCGACGACGTGGCCGAGACCGGCACGCCCGGTCAGCGGGCCGACGGAATCGCCGCGCTGACCGGGCGGGTGGAGGAGGCCCTGAAGACCGGGGACGGCCCCGACCCCGTCCTGCGCGCCTACGCGCACGCGGTCCACACCCGTGCGCTGCCCCCGCATTGGATATCCCGCTTCCTGGACGGCGCCGCCACCGCCGAGGCGGGCTTCGACGGCTTCGGCACCGAAGAGGACTTCCAGGCCTACCTCGACGCCTACGCCTGGCCCGGGGTTCTGGTCTTCACCGGACTCCAGTACCAGGGCGGCCCCGACCCCGAACAGGCCGCCGGCTGGCGGCGGTTCGTCGACGCGGCCCAGCGCGTCGACTTCCTCGCCGACCTGTCCGGGGACCTCGCGGACGGCCGCCTGTGCATTCCGCGCAGCAGCCTCGCCGAGCACTCCGTCACCCGGGCCGACCTCGAACGGGCCCGCGACACCCCTGCCGTGCGGGCCCTGCTCGCCGCCGAGACCCGGCGCGCCCGGACCTCCCTCGACGCCACGGACGGCATCCTCGGACTGGCCGAACCGGGACTGCGTCCGGTGATCGCCACGATGCGGGAACTGATGGAGCACCAGCTGACCGCGGTGGAGCGCGCGGGGGTCACCGCCCTGCGCCGGGACGTCGGCTACGGGCTGGTGGCACCCCTGCGCACCCTCGTGCGTGCCCGGAGGGGGCTCAGTAGGCCCCGTTGACGTTGTCGATGGAACCGTAGCGGGCGGCCGCGTAGTTGCACGCCGCGGTGATGTTGGCGACCGGGTCGTACGAGTTCAGCGAGGTGCCCGGCACGTGATAGGCCTGGAAGGTCGGGTCGATGACCTGGAGCAGGCCCTTGGACGGGATGCCGTTCTGGGCGTTGATGTCCCAGTTGTTGATGGCGAGCGGGTTGCCCGAGGACTCGCGCATCACGTTGCGGTGAATTCCGTTGTAGGTGCCGGGAATTCCGTGCTTGGCCATCACGGCCAGGGACTCGCGGATCCACCCGTCGAGGTTGTTCGGGTAGGCGGGCGCGGCGGCGGGCTTGAGCGCGGTCCGGGCGGCGGAGCGGCTCGCACGGACGGCCTCCGGCTGGGTACCGAGCTTCAGCTCGATGCCGGGCCGGATGATCGACGGATTGTTGCCGATGACGCTCTTGTTCGCCGCGTAGAGCGTCTTCCAGCCGCCCTTCACGGAATGCTTCGACGCGATCCCGGAAAGGGTGTCGCCGGCCTTCACCGAATAGGTCGCGGCAGCGGCCGCGGGGGTCGCGGCGGCGATGGTGCGCGCCGCGGGAGCGGTGGTCGTCTCCACTGCCCCAGCGGTGGTCGCGCTGATCAGCGGGAGGGTGAGGGCCGCGCCACCGGTGCCGGCGAGAGCCAGCTTGCGGGTGATCTTCTGGTGCTTCGGCCGACGGTGCTTACCCTTTGCGGGCATGGCGGAATTCCTCACGTGGGGGGACGGGAGACCCTGGTGGGTGGACCGGATTCGGCTGGGGACCACCGGGAGTGAGGTGACCGTAGGTGAGTCCGCCGGGCGGCAACAAGACCCGAATTCCGCCGGTAGATCGACTTCCTGCTTTAGGTCCGGAAAATGACCTTGGTGACGTACCGGCGAAATAGCCGATTCCCTTTCCAGGAAAAGGGAATCGGCCGTCCCGGAGGAATGATGTTGGAGGAATCGCCGTGACTCACATCACGGGCCGGAGGCCTCGCGCCCAATCCGGACAAGTCCGGCCCGCATGCGGCTCATTCGGGCGACTGGCCCTTAGGTGGCGAAACGTCTGAATCGGACGTTTTCGGGCGCCGAATTCCTACGGTTCGAGCTCCGCGAGCCGCTCCAGCGCGGCCGACACCGCCGCCTCGGACGCCGGCAGCAGCGGGAGCCGCACACCGGGCGACGGGATCCGCCCCCGCGCGTGCAGGACGCCCTTGACGACCACCGGATTGGGTTCGGCGAAGGCAGCCGCGGACAGTCGCGCCAGGGCGTGCCCCAGCGGCCGCGCCCGCGCCGCGTCCCCCGCCCGCCAGGCCGCGGCGAGCTCCGCGAACCGGTCCGTCGCCAGATGGGCCGAGGAGAGGATGGCGCCCGACGCGCCCATCGCCAGCAGCGGGGACGCGTACGCGTCGTCCCCCGCCAGCACCTCGAACCCGGCCGGCGGGTCCCCGAGCAGCGCGACCGTGTCCTCGCCGATGCCCCCGGCCGCGTACTTCATCCCGGCCACCCCGGGCAGCGCCCCGAGCGCCCGCAGCGCGGCAGCGTCCAGCGGCTGCCCCGTGCGGTACGGGATGTGATAGACGATCAGCGGTACGGGGCTCACCCCGGCCAGCCGCGCGAAGTGCGCCAGCACGCCCGCCGCCGAGGGCCGCACGAACGACGGGACGGTCACCAGGGCCGCCCGTGCCTCCGGCCACCGCGCCAGCCGGGCCAGCGAGGCCTCGGCGGCCCGCGTCGCGCTCGCCCCCGCGCCGACCGTCAGCATCGCGCCCCGCTCCCGGCAGACCCGGGCGCACACATCGGTGACGAGGTCGCGCTCGGCCTCGTCGAGAGCCGCGCTCTCCGCGGTGGTGCCGAGGGCCACGATCCCGGTGGCGCCCGCGTCGAGCACCTCGTGGGCCAGGCCTTCCAGGGCCTCGGCGGCCACCTCCCCCGAGCGGTCGAAGGGGGTGACGAGCGGTACGTGGATCCCCCGCAGTGCGGCGGGGAGCGCAGGGAGCGCATCGGTGTCGAGTGCCATGCCGTAGAGCCTGTCCTGGCAGAACCGACAGATCCAGTTCGCGTTTCTTACGCCATGCGTAAGCTGAGCCGATGCTCGATGTACGACGCCTGCGCCTGCTGCGCGAACTGGCCCGCCGGGGCACCATCGCCGCCGTGGCCGAGGCCCTCGCGTTCAGCCCTTCGGCGGTGTCCCAGCAGCTCGGCGTCCTCGAACGGGAAGCCGGTCTGCCGCTGCTGGAACGCACCGGCCGCCGGGTCCGGCTGACGCCGGCCGGCCGGCACCTGGTCGAGCACGCCGAAGCCGTCCTCGAACGGCTGGAACAGGCCGAGGCCGATCTCGCGGAGGCGCGCGGAGGCCTGGCCGGAGCCCTGCGGATCGGGGCCTTCCCCACCGCGACGCGGGCCATCGTCCCCGCGGCCCTGACGGCCCTCGCCCGGCGGCACCCGGCGCTGGAGCCCATGGTCTCGGAGACCGACCCGGCGGCCGTGGCGCACGCCCTGCGGGCCGGGGACCTGGACGTGGCCCTCGTCCACGAGTACGACTTCGTCCCCGCCGCCCAGGAGCCGGGCCTGGCGACCGAGCCCCTCTACACCGAGGCGATGTACCTGGCCACCCCGCCCCCGGCCGTCGGTCCGTCCCCGGCCGTCGGTCTGGCCTCGGCCGTCGGTCCGTCCCTGGCCGTCGGTCCGTCCCTGGCCGTCGGTCTGGCCTCGGCCGTCGGTCCGTCCCTGGCCGTCGGTCCGTCCCTGGCCGTCGGTCTGGCCTCGGCCCAGGGTCTGGCCTCGGCCCAGGGTCCGGCCCACGGCCAAGCCGGGGTCCCGGTCCACAGCCAAGCCGAGGTCCCGGTCCACGGCCAAGGCTCGACCCAGGGTCCGGCCCACGGCCGGGCCTCGGTCCCGGTCCACAGCCAAGCCGAGGCCCCGGCTCATGGCCAAGCCCTGCCCCCGGCCCACGGTCAAGCCCAGGCCCAGGCCCAGGCCCACGGCCAAGCCCCGGCCCAGGGCCGGGCCTGGTGTGCCGCGGCGGCCACCCCGGCCCATGGCCCTGCGCGGGGGGACGTCCGGGACGGTGGCCCGTCTGCCGTCCTGGCGGTCGGCCCCGCAGGCCGCCGGGCCGACCAGGACTCCGTCCTGCGCGCGCACGCCGACGCGCCGTGGATCACCGCCACGCCCGGCACCCTCTGCCATGCCATGACCCTGCGGGCCTGCCAGGCCGCCGGGTTCACGCCCCGGATCCGCCACCAGGTCGACGAGTTCGCCACCGTCCTCGCCCTGGTCGCGGCCGGCCAGGGGGTCGCCGTCGTACCGCAGCTCGGCATCACCGCCCCCGCCGATCCGGCCGTGCACCTCACCCGCCTGCTCATGAGCCGCCGCACCCAGCTCGCGTTCCGCAGCGGGGCTGCCGCCCACCCGGCCGTGGCCGCCTTCGGCGCGGCCCTGCGCGCGGCCGTGCCGCCGGAACTGGCCGGATCGCGCGCCGTGCCGTGACACAACTGCCCTGCGCGGCGCCGCCCGTGTACGTTCCGTACCGACGGAGCCGACGACAGCAGAGCGGGGTAGACGTGACGCATCGCGTACGAGGGGTCATCGCCCGGAGCAAGGGCGCACCGGTGGAGACGACGACGGTCCTGGTGCCCGATCCCGGCCCGGGCGAGGCGCTCGTACGGGTCCAGGCCTGCGGGGTGTGCCACACCGACCTGCACTACCGCCAAGGCGGCATCAACGACGAGTTCCCCTTCCTGCTCGGCCACGAGGCCGCCGGGATCGTCGAAGCGGTCGGCCCGGACGTCAGCTCGGTGGCCCCCGGCGACTTCGTCGTCCTCAACTGGCGCGCGGTGTGCGGCACCTGCCGGGCCTGCCGGCGCGGTCGGCCCTGGTACTGCTTCGCCACGCACAACGCCACCCAGCCGATGACCCTGGAGGACGGCACCCCGCTGTCCCCGGCGCTGGGCATCGGCGCCTTCGCCGAGAAAACCCTGGTCGCGGCCGGTCAGTGCACCAAGGTGGACCCGGCCGCCTCGCCCGCCGCCGCCGGACTCCTCGGCTGCGGGGTGATGGCCGGCCTCGGCGCAGCCCTGAACACCGGCAACGTCGGACGCGGCGACTCCGTCGCCGTCATCGGCTGCGGCGGAGTCGGCAACGCCGCCGTGGCCGGGGCCCGGCTCGCGGGCGCCTCCCGGATCATCGCCGTGGACCTCGACGACCGGAAGCTGGAGTGGGCCCGCGGCCTCGGTGCCACGCACACCGTCAACGGCCGTACGGAGGACGTGGTCGAGGCGGTCCGGAGGCTGACCGGGGGCCACGGCGCGGACGTGGTCATCGAGGCGGTCGGCCGCCCCGAGACCTATCACCAGGCCTTCTACGCCCGCGACCTCGCGGGCACCGTGGTCCTGGTCGGCGTGCCGACACCGGACATGAAGCTCGAACTCCCGCTCCTCGACGTCTTCGGCCGCGGGGGCGCCCTCAAGTCCTCCTGGTACGGGGACTGCCTGCCCGAGCGGGACTTCCCGCTCCTGACCGACCTGTACCTGCAGGGCCGGCTCGACCTCGACGCGTTCGTCTCCGAGACCATCCCGCTCGACGGGGTCGAGGAAGCCTTCGCCCGGATGGAGCGCGGCGAGGTGCTCCGCTCCGTGGTCGAGTTCCCGTAACCCAGGGGCCCCGGAGGTCCAGGGCCGGAGCCCCGGCGCTCCGGCCCTGGACTCGGGCGGAACACGGCATCCGGGCCCCCGCCGGGGGTGCGTGCCTTCGGCGGGTAGTGCACGAGCAGGTGGACGCGGTCCTGATCACCGCTGAACTGCGTGATCTCTTCGGCGCGGGTCGGGGTCCGCGCGGGCGGCCCGCGGGTCCTGGACCGGCTGCTGGCCCTCGTACGCGACGAGGCCTGAGCCGGCCGGGGCCGGTCGCCTATGGTTCGACGTATGACCGAACAGCAGCCTCAGCAGCCCCCGTTGCCGCCCATGCCCACCGACTGGCGGCGTGCGCTCGCGGTGGTCGCCCACCCCGACGACCTGGAGTACGGCGCGTCCGCCGCCATCGCGGACTGGACGGACGGCGGCCGCGAGGTCGTCTACGTCCTCGCCACGCGCGGGGAGGCGGGCATCGACACCGTCGCGCCCGCCGAATGCGCTCCGCTGCGCGAGGCGGAGCAGCGCGCGAGCGCGGCCGCCGTCGGCGTGTCCGAGGTGGAGTTCCTCGACTACCGCGACGGCGTGGTCGAGTACGGCCTGGACCTGCGCCGGGACATCGCCGCCGCCATCCGCCGCCACCGCCCCGAGCTGGTCGTCACGATGAACCACCGTGACACCTGGGGCGGTGCCGACGGTGGCGGCTACTGGAACACCCCCGACCACAAGGCCGTGGGACGGGCCACCTTGGACGCCGCCGCCGACGCGGGCAACCGCTGGATCTTCCCCGAGCTGATCACCGAGCAGGGCCTGGAGCCCTGGAACGGGGTGCGCTGGGTCGCGGTGACCGGGACGACCACCCCGACGCACGCGGCCGACGCCGGGCCGGGCATGGAGCGGGCCGTGAAGTCCCTCATGGCACACAAGGCGTACATCGAGGTGCTGACGGAGCAGGACCCCGAGGAGTACGTGCGCGGCTTCCTCGGCGGCGCCGCCGAACAGGCGGGAGCCCGGTTCGGCGGCCGTCCGGCGGTGCTGTTCGAGGTCTTCCCCCGCTGAGCCGACGCCCCTACTCTGACGCTTCGTCAGAAGAGGGCGGGGGTGCGGCACGGTGATCGACACCGTCTCCACGGAGATCGCGGAGGGCGAGGAACGGATCCGGCTGGAAACGGCGGACGGGATCGCGGTCCTCACCCTCTGCCGTCCGGACAAGCTGAACGGCTGGAGCTGGGAGTCCACCCGCCAGCTCGGCCTGCTCGCGGACCGGATCCGCTTCGACCCCTCCGTGCGGGTGGTGCTGCTGCGCGCGCAGGGCCGGGCCTTCTGCGCGGGCATCGACGTCACCGCGCCCGGCGGCGCCATCACCGGGGCCTCGGCCGCCGAACGCACCCGCAACTACTACGAGGGCATCCGCTGGGTCCACGAGCGCTTCGCGGTCCTCGCCCGCCTCCCGCAGCCGGTGGTCGCCGCGGTCCAGGGCTACTGCCTGGGCTTCGGCTTCGAGCTGGCGCTGATGGCGGACATCCGGGTGGCCGCCGAGGACGCCGTCTTCGCGCTGCCGGAAGCCGGACTGGGCGTGGCCGTGGACGCCGGCGGAGACCTGCGCGTCGCCCGCGAGGCCGGCGCGGGATGGGCCAAGTACCTGGCCCTGACCGGCCGCCGCATCGACGCGGCGACGGCGCAGCGCCTGAACCTGGTCCAGCTGACCGTCCCGGGAGACGAACTGGAGCCCACCGCCCGGGAGCTGGCGGCGGAGATCGCCGCGAACGCCCCCCTCGCGGTCCAGGGCATCAAGCGCGGCATCGACGCCTACGCCGACGCCGCCCTGCCCGCCGCCCTGGACCGGGTGGCGATGACCGCGGCCCTCACCCTCACCTCGGAGGACGCCCGCGAGGGCTACGGCGCCAAGGCGGCCCGCCGCCCGCCGAGCTTCACCGGGGGCTGACCCCTCACCCGGCGAACGGACCCCGCCCCAGCTGCTCCCGCAGCGGGACCACCTCGGGGTTGACCACGGCCCGGCGCTGCCAGTTCGCCCCGTCGACCACCAGCGTGTGACCGGTGACGAAGCGGGCATAGGGCGAGGCCAGGAAGGTGGCCGCCCAGCCGAGTTCGCGCGGCGCGCCCACCCGCAGCGCGGGCTGCCGGGCGTCCTTGGCGTCGGGCGCTGCCCGCTCCAGGCCGCCGCGGATGTCGGCGGTCATGTCGGCGTGCGGGAACAGCCCGGGGACGAGCCCGTTGATCTGGATGCCGTACGGGCCCCACTCGACGGCGAGGGTCTCCACCAGGTTCTTCACCCCGGCCTTGGCGGCGGCGCTGTGGGCGAAACCCGGGCCGCCCGTCCAGGCGTAGGAGGCGCCGATGTTCACGATGGATCCCGGGCTGCCCGCGGCGAGGTGGCGGCGGCCGAACTCGCGGGTCATGAACCAGGTGCCGGTCAGGGTGGTGTCGACCACCGCCCGCCAGGCGTTCGGCGACAGGTCCTCCGCCGGGCAGGGGAAGTTGGCGGCTGCGTTGTTGACCAGCACGTCCGGGAGGCCGAAGGCCGCCCCGGCCGCGTCGAAGACCTCCGCGACCCGCTCGGGGTCCCGGATGTCGCAGACGGCGGCCGTCACCCGGCCCGCCCCGGGCACCGCCGCCAGCTCGTCCTGCGCGGCCTTCAACTGCTCCGCGCGCCGCCCCGCGATCACCAGGTCGGCGCCCAGCCGGGCGAACTCGGCCGCGATGGCCTTCCCGAGCCCGGTGCCGCCGCCGGTCACGAGGACCACCTGGCCCGCGTACGTACCGGGAGGCAGGGCGGCGGCGCCGGGCGGCGGTGGCGCGGGCAGCCCGCGCAGGGGATTCTCCATGCGCCATCGATAGCGTGCGGGCGCCGAGATCACCATGGCGCGGACGGGATCAGCCCTGCGGTGCGTACGCCTGCCTGCTCGCGCAGGTCCAGATCACCGCTCCCGACCCCGTGCCGTTCCAGTTCAGGTAGCTGCCGCCGACCCGGTCGTCGTCGGAGACCGCGCGGGCCTCGCTGCGGTCGTCCGGCGTGGCGCCCGCGGGGTGCGGGAGGGTCAGCACCGGCCCCGTGCCGGGCCAGTACGCGGCCCGGACGTGGTTGGGGTAGCCCTCGACGAAGGTGACGGCCGTGCCGACGGCCCGGTTCGTGGTCGGGCTGACGGCGTCCAGGGTGAGGTGCGCGTAGCCCGCGACCCGGCCGGGGTCGGCGGGAAGCGCGTCGTAGGGCCGCTTCCAGAGGGCGGGCCGGCGCTCCTGCTGGTCGCGGTAGCTCACCTTCTCGTAGCCGACGACCCGGCCGCGGTCGTCGATGCCGGTCGCATGGGTGCCGATGGTCCTGTCGTTCTCGTTCCAGACCGGGAGGGTGTAGGTCGGGTAGTCGCCCGCGGGCCAGACGACGGGGACGCTCTTGACGACGATCTCGTCGGTCGCCTCGTCCACGTAGTCCGTGTAGGCGGTGCCGAGGATGTCGCCGCGCTTGTTGACGGCGTCGACCGAGCTGATGACGGTGCCCGGGTGCGCGTCCGGGGGTACGGGCAGCTCGCGCACCACCCTGCCGTTCTGCCATTCCTTCGCCACGCCGCCGTCCACGCCGACGACCCGGCCCGCGTCGTTGACGTCCGTCACGGCGGAGAGCGTGGACGTGGTGGTGATCAGTCGGACCGACGGGTCGCCCAGCCGGTAGGTGAAGCCGGCCCCGGGGAAGCCCGGCGCGCCGCTGCGGACCGTGCCCACCATCAGGCCCTTGGCATTGACGGCGCTGACCGAGCCCGTCAGGAAACCCTCGGGCATCGGCACGGCGTGGACCGCGTGGTCGGCGGTCCAGTAGACCGGACGTCCGCCGCTGGAGCCGACCGTCAGGCCCCCCGGCCCGAAGTCGGTCACCGTGCCGAGGCCGCCGGCCGTCAGCTCCGGAAGGACGGTGATGCCGGGCGTGCACGTCGTCGTGGCCGCCGCGGCCGGTCCGGTGCCGGTGATCAGTCCCGCGAGGACGACGGCGGCTCCCGCGGCGGCCGTGGCGCTCCTCCTGCTGATGGCGTTCACTTCTGGTATCCCCCTGAGGTGCGCGGTGCGCGGCATATGCCGTACGGCATCTGCCTGTTGATCTACGGTGCCATGCTGCCCGACGGCGGCCCGTGAACACAGCCCTCCGCCGGAACCGCCGGACGCGGGGCCGCCGTCAACGCGGAGCGGCGCCTTCCCCCGGGGGCGCCGATGGGTTCACAGAACGGCAAGCGACCGCTTAGTATGCGGCGCGGAGCGTGATTCTCGACGGCGGCTGGAGGCCCCGGATGCAGGCATGGCGCGTACACAACCCCGGCGAACCCCGCGAGGTCATGCGTCTCGAAGAGGTTCCCCAGCCGGTGCCCGGCGAGGGCGAGGTGAAGCTCCGGGTGCTCGCCGCCAATGTCAACTTCCCGGACGCCCTGCTCGCCCGCGGGCAGTACCAGATCCGCCCGCCGCTGCCCTTCACCCCCGGCGTCGAGGTCTGCGCCGAGACCGAGGACGGCCGCCGCGTCATCGCCAACCCGAGCCTCCCGCACGGCGGTTTCGCCGAGTACGTCACCGCCCCCGCGCGTGCCCTGCTCCCCGCACCGGAGAGCCTCGACGACGCCGAGGCCGCCGCCCTGCACATCGGCTACCAGACCGGCTGGTTCGGCCTTCACCGCCGGGCCCGGCTCCAGCGCGGCGAGACCCTGCTCGTGCACGCCGCGGCCGGCGGGGTCGGCAGCGCCGCGGTCCAGCTCGGCAAGGCCGCCAAGGCCACCGTCATCGGCGTCGTCGGCGGCAAGGCCAAGGCCCGCACCGCCGAGGAACTCGGCTGCGACCTGGTCATCGACCGCACCGGCGAGGACGTCGCCGGAATCGCCGCCAGGGTCAAGGAGTTCACCGCCGGCCGCGGCGCCGACGTGGTCTACGACCCGGTCGGCGGGGACGCCTACACCGCCTCCGCCAAATGCGTGGCCTTCGAGGGCCGGATCGTCGTCGTGGGCTTCGCGAGCGACACCATCCCCACCCCCGCCCTCAACCACGCACTGGTCAAGAACTACTCGATCCTCGGCCTGCACTGGGGGCTCTACGCCGCCAGGGAGCCCGCCGCCGTCCTGGCCTGCCACACCGAACTCACCCGCCTCGCCGCCGAGGGGGCCGTCAAACCCCTGGTCAGCGAACGCCTCCCGCTGACCGCGGCCGCCGACGCCGTGCAGCGCCTCGCCGACGGGACCACCACCGGCCGGCTGGTCGTCGTACCGTCCCAGGCCCGGTCCCAGGCCCGGCCCCAGACTCCGGCCCAGGAAGGAGCGGCCCGATGACCCGCCCGGCCGTCACCGCCGAGGAACTCTCCGCCCGCGTACGGGACCTGCTCGCGGCCCACCCGCCCGCGACCACCGCCCCCGCCGACTTCCTGCGCGCCCGCTTCGACGCCGGACTCGCCTGGGTCCACTACCCCGAGGGCCTCGGCGGACTCGGCGCGCCCCGCACCCTGCAGGCCGCCGTCGACGCCGAACTGGAAGCGGCGGGCGCCCCCGACAACGACCCGCGCCGGATCGGCATCGGCCTCGGCATGGCAGCGCCCACGATTCTCGCGTACGGCACCGAGGAGCAGAAGCGCCGCTTCCTGCGGCCCCTGTGGACCGGCGAGGAGGTCTGGTGCCAGCTCTTCAGCGAGCCGGGAGCCGGCTCCGACCTGGCCGCGCTCGCCACCCGCGCCGTCCTCGACGAAGCCTCGGGGGAGTGGGTGGTCGACGGCCAGAAGGTGTGGACCTCCAGTGCCCACACGGCGCGCTGGGGCATCCTGATCGCCCGCACCGACCCCGCCCTCCCCAAGCACCAGGGCATCACCTACTTCCTGTGCGACATGCACGCCCCCGGCGTCGAGGTCCGGCCGCTGCGCCAGATCACCGGCGAGGCCGAGTTCAACGAGGTGTTCCTGACCGGCGTCCGCATCCCCGACGCGCACCGCCTCGGCGCCGTCGGCGAGGGCTGGGCCGTCGCCCGCACCACCCTGATGAACGAACGCGTCTCCATCGGCGGCATGCGCATCCCGCGCGAGGGCGGCATGATCGGCCTCGTCGCCGCCACCTGGCGAGAGCGCCCCGAACTGCGCACCCACGCCCTGCACCAGCGGCTGCTGGAACTGTGGGTCGAGGCCGAGGTCGCCCGCCTCACCGGCGAGCGGCTGCGCCAGCAGCTCGCCGCGGGGCAGCCCGGCCCCGAGGGCTCGGGCATGAAGCTCACCTTCGCCCGGCTCAACCAGGAGATCAGCGCCCTGGAGGTCGAACTCCTCGCCGAGGAGGGCCTGTCGTACGACGACTGGACCATGCGCCGCCCCGAGGGCGTCGACTTCACCGGCCGCGAGGCCGGCTACCGCTACGTGCGCGCCAAGGGCAACAGCATCGAGGGCGGCACCAGCGAAATCCTCCTCAACATCGTCGCCGAACGCGTCCTCGGGCTGCCCCCCGAGCCGCGCGACGACAAGGACCTCCCGTGGAAGGACCTGGCCCGATGACCCGCGACCTGCTCTACTCCGAGACGGAGGAGGAGCTCCGCTCCGCCGTGCGGTCCCTGCTCGCCGACCGGTGCGACAGCGCGGCGGTCCTCGCCCGCGCCGAGACCGGCAGGCCGCACGACCCGGCCCTGTGGGAGACCCTTGCCGCCGGGATCGGAGCCGCCGGTCTCCTCGTGCCCGAGAAGCTCGGCGGCCAGGGCGCGTGCCACCGCGAGGCGGCCGTGGTCCTGGAGGAGCTGGGCCGCGCGGTGGCCCCCCTTCCGTACCTGACGAGCTCGGTGCTCGCCACCGACATCCTGCTCGGCTGCGACACCCCGGAAGCCGCCGAGCTGCTGCGGGAGCTGGCCTCGGGCAGGCGGGTCTGCGTGCCGGCCGTACCGCTGACCCTCGCCCCAGGCGCCCCCCTGCCGGCCGCCGTCCGGGACTCCGGTGGCGGAACCCTGAGCGGCGCGGTCACCTCCGTCGCGGACGCGGTGGCGGCCGACGTGCTGCTGGTCCTCGCCGACACCGGGCTGCACGCCGTCCCCGCGGCCGCCGCCGGGCTGACGGACCAGGTCCCGCTGGACCTGACCCGCCCCCTGGCCACCGTCACCCTCGACGGGGCCGCCGGCACCCTGCTCGCAGACCCCGCCACCGCCCGGGCGGCGGTCGCCGGGGCCCTGCTCTCCGGGGCCGGACTGCTGGCCTCCGAGCAGGTCGGGATCGCCGAGTGGTGCCTGACCGAGACCGTCGGGTACCTGCGCACCCGGCACCAGTTCAACCGGCCCGTCGGATCCTTCCAGGCCGTCAAGCACCGCCTGGCCCGGCTCTGGCTCGACGTCGCCTCGGCCCGCGCGGCGGCCAGGGCGGCGGCCGACGCCCTGGCCACCGGGGCTCCCGACACCCCGCTCGCCGTGGCCGTCGCCCAGTCGTACTGCTCGGGCGTGGCCGTCCGCGCGGCCGAGGAGTGCGTCCAGCTCCACGGAGGCATCGGCATGACCTGGGAGCACCCCGCCCACCTCTACCTCAAGCGCGCCAAGGCCGACTCCCTGGCCTTCGGCACGGCCGGCCACCACCGGGGCCTGGTGGCCGACTTCGCGGAGCTCCCGGCGCCCTAGGCCCTGGCGTCCAACTCCCGTCTGCCCCGCGACGCCCGGCACGTGCTCTCGCCGCACCGGGCGAAAGCCAAGTACGTCCAGTACGCGAGCTTCCGCCCGGCGCACCGAGAGCACGCACCAGACGCCGCGGGGCCGCCCTCCGGGCGACGACGGGAGTTTGACGACAGGTCCCAGCGGCCGAGGTGCTCTACTCGGGCGTGGCCTTGGACTTCTCCGAAAGGTCCAGGTAGGGCGGGATGCTCTGCTCGGGACCGGCGGACAGGAGCGTCGTGCGAAAGCCGATCTTTCCGTCGTGCTCCCCTCCGCGGATGTGGTAGGTCTCCTCCAGCAGCCCGCCCTTCTCCGGGTCGATGGTAAGGCGGATGCGCCAGTCGCGGACGTCGGCCTCCACGGCGGTCCCGGCACGGCCGGTGCTGTCCTCGACCGGCCCGACCAGCCGGAGCCCCGGCATGTCCGCCAGGACCTCGTACACGGCCGCCCGCTGTGGTGGTTCGAGGGGCGCGGACGTGAGCAGACCGGTCAGGGTTCTGAAGTAGGCCTGGTACACGTCGGCCGTGTGATCCGCCCCGGGGCCCGCGGGATAGAACCTCTCCAGGACCGCCTTGAGCGCCGCGGCGTCGGAGGGAAGCCGTGTCACCTCCTCCCAGCCGAGGCCTTCGGGGCGGGTGTTGAGGAGGGGAACGATCCAGGACTGCTTGAAGGCGGCGATCTTGCGGACCTCCCCGTCGGCTCCGTGCTGGATGAAGACGGCATCGGCCGCCCTCCAGAGGGTCGTGTCATCGACCTCCGGCGTCTCGGAGTACTCGGAGTGGGGCCTGCCCCAGAGGGACGACACCGTGCGGGTCTTCCAGTACGGCGCGGCCGTGGCCGTTCCCTTGGCCTCCTTCGCCGCGACCTGGCGCAGGAAATCCGCTGCGCTGGCGGTGGCCGCGGGCGGAGAGCCCTTCAGGCCGGCGACCGGGTAGACGCTCACGCCCGCCGCGATCGCGGCTATCGCCGCGGCCGACACCAGGAGCCTGCGCCCGCGCGGCACGGCGCGTCGCGGTCGCAGCGGTACGACCTCGGGTGCGACGGCCTCCCGCTCCGCGGCCGCGGCGGTGCGCACGGCCGCCAGGGCGGTGCCCACCACGTCGGGAGCCGGCGCGGCCACCTCACCTGCCGCGCGCAGCTCGTCGGCACCGGGGAAGTCCAGTGGAACCCGGAAGTCCGTCGTACGGTCCGTCATGCCATCTCTCCAGAAAGACGAAGGGAGTTCGGGGAAGCGAGGGCGGTCCGCAGACGGCCCCGGGCGCGGTGGAGCCGCGAACGCGCCGTTCCGGCCGGGATGCCGACCACGTCCGCCGCCTCGCCGGGCGTCAGCTGCTCCCAGGCGACGAGCAGCAGCAGCTCCCGCTCCACGGCCGGCAGGCCGGCGAGCGTCTCGCGCAGCAGCGGCCCGCAGGACGCGGCGTCCAGCCGCCGGTCCACGGCCTCCCAGGGATCGCTGCTGTCGGTGCCCGGCACGGGCACACCGGTCCGGTCCTGGGCGGCCCGCCGCCAGTGGCCCGCCAGCACGTTGCGGGCCACACCGAACAGCCAGGCCCGGGCCGTGCCCCGCTCGGCGTCGAAACCGGCCCGTCCGGCGAAGGCCTGCAGCCACGTCTCGGACAGCAGGTCGTCCGCCGCGCCGGGTGCTCTTCGCGTCAGGTAGCCGTGCAGGCCCACCGAATGCCGTACCACCAGCGTCTCGAAGGCCGCCGGTTTCTCCGCCGACAGCGTCAGCAGCAGTTCGTCCGCGTCCATACGCGCGCGCTCCCCTCCCCGGCCGCCCGTCGTAGCGGCCCTCACCCCGTACTTGTCGCGGCGCGCGAAAGCGTTCGCGCCGGCCCTCCTCCCCGCCTCCGCCGCCCACCCTCCCGATCCGTACGCTGGCCACATGATCACCGCCATCAGCCGCCTCGACGCCGCCGGCCTGCGCGCGCACCGCGACGAACTCGCCGCCCTCCTCCTCGCGGTCGTGGAGGGCGGCTCCTCGCTCGGGTTCCTCGCCGGCCTCGACCACGAGGGGGCCGCCGCCTGGTGGGACTCCCTGCTGCCCGCCGTCGAGGAGGGCTCCCTGGCCCTGTGGGTCTCCCGTACCGGGGGCGACGGCCGCATCGACGGCACCGTCAGCTGGTACCGGGAGTCCAAGCCCAACGGCCGCCACCGCGCCGAGCTGCGCAAGCTGATGGTCCACCCCGGCGCCCGCGGCCGGGGCACTGCCCGCGCCCTGCTCGCCGAGGCCGAGGCGGCCGCCGCCCGGGCCGGGGTGGTGCTGCTGTTCCTCGACACCGAGACCGGCAGCGGCGCCGAGAAGGTCTACCTCCGGGCGGGCTGGACCGAGGTCGGCACCATCCCCGACTACGCCACCGACCCGGCCGGCCGCCTGCACCCCACGACCCTCTTCTACAAGCACCCCCAAGGGTGACCTCGCCCGCCGCGCGGCGTTAGACCCGTAGCCGCCGGCCACCGAGCGAGGGAGACCGTATGTTGTCCGCAGCCGCCACCGCACCCATGACCCGCCGCGCGGTCCTGCGAACGGCCTTCACCGCGACGGTGCTCGCCGGTACGGCCGCCGCCCTGGCCCCCGTACTGCGCGCCCGCCGCCCCCGCCAGACGCTCACCCCGGCCCCGCTCTCCGAGGAGGAGACCTACCGGGGGCGGCACATCGCAGTCGACCTCGCCGGGGTGCGCATCGACGGTCGCCCGCTGCACGTCATGCGCCGCGCCGACGGCAGCTACCTGAGCGGGATCAACCACTTCCAGTCCTTCGGGACGCCCATGGAACTGGCCCGCGCCGCCGTCGACGAACTGGGCACCGCCCAGCTGGCGTTCGCGGCCCCGCACCACGGCTGACACACGTACGGGAACGGGAGGAGCCCCGCGTTGTACACCCGGCAGAACCAGAAGAACCTGACCAGCGCCCAGAAGAGGCGGTTCACGGCGGCCGTGCTGGAGCTGAAGCGCGACGGCACCTACGACTCCTTCGTGCGCACCCACGACAAGTACTTCGTGCCCGACCGCGACCGCAAGCTGCGCGTCGGGCACATGTCGCCGTCCTTCTTCCCCTGGCACCGGCTCTACCTGCTGCAGTTCGAGCGGGAGTTGCAGCGCGTGGATCCCGGCGTCTCCATCCCCTACTGGGACTGGACCACCGACACCAGCCCGGTCTCCTCGCTCTGGGCCGACGACTTCCTCGGCGGGACCGGCCGGGAGAGCGACCGCAAGGTGATGACCGGGCCGTTCGCCTACGACAAGGGCAACTGGACGGTGACCGTGGGCATCACGGAGTCCGCCTTCCTCACCCGCAACCTCGGCCGCCCGCAGAACCCGATCAGCCTGCCCACCCCCGCGGAACTCCAGTGGGCGATCGACGATCCGACGTACGACTCCTCGCCCTGGGACTCCACGGCCGCCGGCGGCAGCTTCCGCAACCGGCTGGAGGGCTGGGCGGCGCCCAGGAGCGAGCGCTGGCGCAACCACAACAAGGTCCACCAGTGGATCGGCGGCCACATGACCGGCGGCACCGCCCCCAACGACCCGGCGTTCTGGCTGCACCACTCCTTCGTGGACCTGATCTGGGACCGCTGGCAGGCCAAGCACCCCGACTCCGGCTACCTGCCGGCCGCGCCCCTGCCCTACGGGGACCTCCAGCGCGGGCGGGTCATCGCCCTCGACGAGCCGATGCCGCCGTGGAACATCACCCCCCGCGAGGTGCTCAGCCACCGGGGCGTCTACCGCTACGAATGACGACGACAGCCCCAGCGGCGCGGAAAGGGCCCCCGCCACGCGGCGGGGGCCCTTTGGTGATCAGCCGATCAGGAGATCAGGCGATCAGTGGCCGTAGTCCCCACCCTCGGTGTGGTGGTCGCCGCCGCCCGAGGCGTTGACGCAGGTGTTGCCGAACGCCGGGTTGAGCAGCGCGATCACGTTGACCGTGTTGCCGCAGACGTTGACGGGGACGTGGACGGGAACCTGGAGGACGTTGCCCGACAGGACACCGGGGGAGCCGACCGCCGCACCGTGCGCTCCGGCATCGGCGACAGCCAGACCCGCACCGGCGGTGACGGCGCTACCGGCCACAGCGGTGATGGCGAATGCCTTCGCGATACGCGACATCAAAGATCTCCTCGTGAGATATGGGGTGCCACAGAATCTGCGGCATTTGACATGGCATACAACGCGGGGAGCGCCGAGGGGTCACGGCCCCTGGGCCTACCCGGTGACGGCGAAGGACACGGAGGCGAAGGAGGACCGCACCTGGGTGACGGAGCCCGGCCCCAGCACCTCCACCACCCGCCCCGTGCAGCCGGGGTCCCGGTAGAAGGTCGCCGTGGCCCGGGTCCTGTTCGAGACCGCCCGGCCGCCGCCGCCCTCCGCCGCGACGCAGCCCTTCGGCGCGGTGAGCCCATGGGGCCGGTCGTCCTGGCCGACGTACTGGAAGTCCGGCTCGGCCGCGGCCGCGGCGCCGGTGGCGGTCATCCCGGTGGCGGCCAGCAGCAGGACGGGCAGAATGTGGTGGATACGCAGGGATCGCATACCCCGCCCAACCAGGAGGGGCCCCGACGCGGTCACGCCTTGTCACCCGTCGGAGGGCTGTGCGACCGTGCGCGCACGCACAGGCGACAGCAGGAGGACGAGATGAGCGCACCCGGTGACGACGGCCAGGCGCGGCCTCGGGTCCGGACCGGCTCCGGCCTGGTGGAGGGCCGGACGGACGTGCACGGCAGCGCCGTCTTCCGGGGCATCCCCTACGCCGCCCCGCCCGTCGGAGCCCTGCGATTCGCCGCCCCCGCGCCGCCGGCCGCCTGGGAGGGCGTACGGGACTGCGGGGAGTTCGGGCCCACAGCGCCCAAGGTGCCCTACGAGCACACCTTCGCGGCCCTGCTGCCCGACCCGCAGATCCCCGGGGACGACTGCCTGACCGTCAACGTGTGGACCCCCGACCCGGCCCCGGCGGCCGGGCTGCCCGTCATGGTGTGGCTGCACGGCGGCGCGCACACCCGCGGTTCCTCGGCCGTGCCCGTCTACGACGGTGCCGCCTTCGCGCGCGACGGGGTCGTGCTGGTCTCCTGCAACTTCCGCCTCGGAGTCCTCGGCTACGGGCTCTTCCCCGACGCCCCCGCCAACCGCGGCCTGCTCGACCAGATCGCCGCCCTGGAATGGGTCCGGGAGAACATCGCGGCCTTCGGCGGCGACCCCGCCCGCGTCACGGTCTTCGGCGAGTCCGCCGGAGCCATCAGCACCGGCGCCCTGCTCGCCGCTCCGCGGGCCGCCGGGCTCTTCTCCCAGGCGGTCCTGCAGAGCGGGGCACCCCAGGCGCTGCCGCGCGACAAGGTCCGCGCGATGGTGCGCCGGATGGCCTCCCTGCTCAAGACCAAGGCCACCGCGGAGGCGTTCGCCGCCACTCCGTTGCCCGACCTGCTCGCCGCCCAGGCGGCCGTGCTCCACAAGTCGAGCCCCCTCGTCGGCGGACCCGCCTTCGGCCTGGTGACCGACCCGAACACGCTCCCCGAGGACCCTCTCGAAGCCGCCGCCCGCAGTGACGTGCCGCTGCTGATGGGCTGGACCACCGAGGAGTACCGGCTCTGGCTCGCCCCCACCGGCGCGATGCGGCTCCTGGACCGGCTCGGCCCGCTCGCCCTGCGGCTGGCCCGCCTGCGCAGCGGCAAGGACCGCGCCGACGTACGGGCCCTGTGCGCCGCCCTGCCCGGGGCGGGCCCCGCCGAGCTCGCGGGGCAGCTGCTCACGGACGGCCTGCTGCGCGACCCGCTGCGCAGGCTCGCCGGAGCCAGGCGGGCCGCGCCGAGCTACCTGTACGAATTCGCCTGGCAGTCCGGCGTACCGGGCCTCGGGGCCTGCCACGCCCTGGAACTCGGCTTCGTGTTCGACTCCCTCGGAGTGCCGGAGGCCTCGTGGCTGGCCGGCCCGGACGCCCCGCAGGCGCTCGCCGACGAGATGCACGCGGCGTGGGTGCGCTTCGCGGTGACCGGGGAGCCGGGCTGGGCGCCCTGGGAGGGCAACGGCCCGCCGAGGACGTTCGGCGGGCCGCGGACGAAGGAGGAGCGGGTCGAGGAGCCGCGGGCTACTCGACGGGTCCTTCCATGACCTTGCTGATGAACTGGATCGGCCCCTCGCCCATGTTCGGGACGTAGGTCTTGGCGTTGTGCTGGCCGCCGGGGATGACCCTCAGGCTGGTGTGGATCGGCCCCTTGTTGCCGTAGGTGGCGATGAACTTCTGCACGTCCGGCAGGGTCTTCTTGTTGTTCTCGTTGTCACCGACCTGGAAGGCGAGGTAGACGTCCGGCCCCGTCTTCTTGTCGATCATGGCCTTCGCCAGGACCTCCGGGTTGTTCTCTGCCTTCTCCTTGTCGTGGCCCTTCCACAGCGAGGAGTCGGGGACGATGTCCGGGCCGGAGCAGATCGCCGCCTTGAACTTGTCCGGGTGCTTGAGCACGGCCTTCAGACTCGCGAAGCCGCCCGTGGAGGAGCCCATGAAGGCCCACCCGTCACGGGACTTGACGGTGCGGAAGTTCGCCTTCATCAGGTCCGGGACGTCCTCGGTCAGCCAGGTGCCCATCTTCGGCTGGTCGGGGATGTCGGAGCCGTCCCAGTAGATGCCCTTCTCGTCCGACCCGGGGTTCAGTACCGGCATGGCGAGGAGGAAGGGCTTGCTCTTCCCCTCCGCGTACCACTTGCTGATGCTGGTCTGCAGGCCGAGGTCGGTGCCCATCCAGTAGTTGCTGGGGTAACCGGCGCCGCCGGGCAGGGCGATCATGACCGGGAAGCCGCTCTTGGCGAACTTCGGGTCGTTGTACTCCTTGGGCGCCCAGACCCAGACCTTGCCCTTGAAGCCCGACTTCTTGCCGTCCAGCGTGGTGACGGCCACGTGCGTGCCGTCGGCCAGGGTCATCGAGTTCTTGAACTCGGCGGCAGGCCCGGTGGGCATGAGCATCTTGGAGTTCGGCGCCGGCTGCCCGGCGTCCTTCTTCTTGCCGTCACCGCCCGCGGGCTGCCCGAAGGACACGTCGGAGCCCTTGTCGGTGAACGGCGGTATCTCGAAGTGGTTCATCACGAGCGCCGCGATGCCGGCGAGCGCCAGCACGGAGGCGCCCGCGATCACCCAGCGGCGCACCCGCGACCTGCGCGGCGGGGGCTCCGGATCGTAGTCGTACTGGTCCCCGTACTCCTGCTGGCCGTACTGCTGGCCGTACTCCGGCTGTTGGCCGTACGGCGGCTGCTGCCCGTAAGGGCCCTGCGGGGGCCGGCCGGGGGCCTGCTGTTGTCCGTAGGGCCCGCCGTACTGGTCCCCGTAGGGCGGCTGGGGGCTCTGCCCCTGCGGCCTGTACGGCTGGAACTGCTGCCCGTCGGGTGAGTACGACATTCGCGGTGGCTCTCCGGCTGATGCTGCCCCCGAGGGGGCGGTGTGGTCTGAACGGCTGGTCCCGTCCGTTCGGAAGATGAACGAATACGTGGCCGGGTTCCGTATTTTTGCTTCTCTTGGGGTTTTCTGGGGGAGGCCATTACCCGGCGCCTGAAGGGCCGGTGGAGTTCGGATTCTGTTCGCCGAGTATCCCTGGCCAGTGCACATGCCCCTGGGTATGGTGCCTCCGCGCCGCCGTCCGAACCCCCATTCCGCCCGGAGGTAACCCGTGTTTGGCATGTCCCTGCCAGGCTCCCGTCGTAGGACCGCCCTCGCCACCGCCTTCGGCCTCAGCGTCGCCGGCGCCGCCCTGTGGGCGGGCGTCGGCGCCGTCCAGCCGGCCCACGCCGCAGGCCTGCCGGCGCCCGACCACGTCGTGGTGGTGGTCTTCGAGAACCACGCCTACAACCAGGTCATCGGCAGCTCCAGCGCCCCGTACATCAACTCGCTCAAGAGCGGCGGCGCGAACCTGACGCAGTCGTACGGCATCACCCATCCGAGCCAGCCCAACTACCTCCAGCTCTTCTCGGGCTCCAACCAGGGCGTCACCAGCGACAGCTGCTACACGCCCGGCTTCAGCTCCGCGCCGAACCTGGCCTCCGAGCTGATCGCCGCGGGCAAGAGCTGGGGCAGCTACAACGAGGGCCTCCCCAGCGCCGGTTCGACCACCTGCAGCAGCGGCAAGTACGCCCGCAAGCACAACCCCTGGTTCGCCTTCTCCAACGTCCCCACCAGCACCGCGAAGACGATGGCCCAGTTCCCGACGGACTTCAGCACCCTGCCCAAGGTGTCCTTCGTCGTCCCGGACCTGTGCAACGACATGCACGACTGCTCCGTCGGCACCGGCGACACCTGGCTCAAGAACAACATCAAGGCCTACGCCGACTGGGCCAAGACGCACAACAGCCTGCTCGTCGTCACCTTCGACGAGGACAACCGGCTCGCCGGGAACAAGATCCCCACGGTCCTCTACGGCCAGCCCGTCACCCCCGGCTCCACGTCGGGCACCACCTACAACCACTACGACGTGCTGCGCACCCTCGAGGGCCTGGCCGGCCTGACCACCCACGCCGGGAACGCGGCCACCGCCAAGGACATCACGGGGATCTGGGCCTCCTGACCATGTACGTTGCGGACAGCCGCGGGACCCCCGCGCCCGCCGTGACCCCCGAGCCGCAGGCCGCCGCCCCGGGATCCCACCCGGGGCGGCGCGCCGCCCTCGCCCCCACGGTCCTCGCCCTCGGCACGGTCAGCCTGATCACCGACGTCTCCTCCGAGATGGTCACCGCCGTGCTCCCGCTCTACCTCGTCGCCGGCCTCGGCCTCTCCCCGCTCGGCTTCGGACTGCTCGACGGCCTCTACAACGGGGTGAGCGCCCTGGTCCGGCTCACCGGCGGCCACCTCGGCGACCGCCTCGGCCGCCACAAGGCCCTCGCCGGGATCGGCTACGGGCTCTCCGCGCTCTGCAAGCCGCTGCTCCTGTTCGCGCACACCCTGCCCGCGATCGGCGCCGTCCTCGCCCTCGACCGCACCGGCAAGGGCCTGCGCACCGCCCCGCGCGACGCCCTGATCTCCCTCGCGGCCGCCCCCGAGGACCGCGGCCGGGCCTTCGGCGCGCACCGGGCCATGGACACCGCCGGCGCCCTCATCGGGCCGGTCCTCGCCTTCCTCATCCTGCGCGGCGCCGCCGACGGCTACGACGCCGTGTTCACCGTCAGCGCCTGCGTGGCCGCCCTCGGTGTCCTCGTCCTCGTACTGTTCGTCCCCGGCCGGCGGACCGCACCGGCCGCCGACGCCGAGCCCGTCTCGCTGCGCGCCTCCCTCGGGCTGCTGCGCCGGGCCGGCCTGCGCCGCATCGGCCTGTGCGCGCTGCTCCTCGGCCTGTGCACGGTCAGTGACGCCTTTGTCTTCCTGCTGCTCCAGCGCGCCACCGGCATCGCCGACCGCTGGTTCGCCCTGCTGCCGCTCGGCACCGCCGCCGCGTTCTTCCTGCTCGCGCTGCCCCTGGGCCGGCTCGCCGACCGGATCGGCCGCGGCCGTGTCTTCGTCGGCGGCCACCTCGCCCTGCTGCTCGCCTACGGACTGCTGCTGGCCGGCGGCGCGGGCCCGTGGCTGCCGTACGCGGTGCTCCTGCTGCACGGCGGCTTCTACGCGGCGACCGACGGCGTGCTCATGGCCGCGGCCGCCGGAGCCGTCCCCGAGGAGCACCGGGGCGGTGGGCTGGCCCTCGTCCAGACCGGCCAGGCACTCGCCCGGTTCGCCGCCTCCGTCGCCTTCGGCGCCGCCTGGACGGTCTGGGGCGCCCGCCCCGCCCTCGCCGCGGCCGCCGTCCTGCTCGCCGCGGCCGTCTGCGTGTCCGTACGGCTGCTGCCCGCGGGCGACGCCTGACGCGGCCGCCCCCGACCATCCCCGAAGCCGCCCCGAAAGGCCCCCATGCCACCGATGCCCCCCTTGTCCCTCCGCCGCCGGATCCTGATCCTGGCCGCCGTCGTGTGCGTGCTGGCCGTGGTCGCGGGCCTGTCGTTCCTGCGGGCCGCCGACCGCGCCGAACAGAAGAACCGGGCCCGGCCGGGCGGCCCCGAGATCACCCGGGGCGAGCTCTCCCTGACCCCGGCCGAAGGCGGCCCGCGGATCCTCTTCCGCAACATGGCGTGGGGACCGCACCGCGACGAACTCGCCTCCGTCCCCGCCTCGGCGCCCGAGGGACCCCGTACCGCCTCCGGAGTGAGCTGCCTGCGCTTCCACTCGGCCGCGGGCACCGGCGTCTGCCTCCAGGCGGTCAAGGGCGGCGTCCAGGACGGCTACCGGGCCGTCGTGCTCGACGCCCGCCTGAAGGAGGTGTCCGCGCACGCGCTGGCCGGCATCCCCACCCGCGCCCGGGTCTCGCCCGGCGGGCACCTGGTCGCGTGGACCGTCTTCGTCGGCGGGGATTCGTACGCCGGTACGAACTTCTCGACGCGGACCTCGGTGCTCGACCTGCGCACGGGCAGGCTCGACGCCTCCCTGGAGGACTTCACGGTCCTCAAGGACGGCAAGGAGTACCGCAACGCCGACGTCAACTTCTGGGGGGTCACTTTCACCGCCGACGAGCAGGCGTTCTACGCGACCATGGCCACCGGCGGCCGCACCCACCTGGTCCGCGGGGACCTGACCGCACGCACGGTGACCACCCTGCGCGAGAACGTGGAGTGCCCGTCGCTGGCGCCGGACGGGAAGCGGCTGGTGTTCAAGAAGCGGGTGGAGGGCCTGCCGGCCGAGGCCCCGTGGCGGCTGTACGCCCTGGACCTGGCCTCCGGGGCGGAGACCCCGCTCGCCGAGGAGCGCAGCGTGGACGACCAGGCCGTGTGGCTGGACGAGCGGACCGTCGCCTACTCCCTGCCCGGGGACTTCGGGGCCGACCTGTACACGGTGCCGGCCGACGGCAGCGGCGCCCCGGTCCGGCTCATGGCGTCGGCCCTCGCCCCGGCCTTCCTCGGGTGAGGAGGGCCGGCGCGGGGGACCGCAGGACCGTTACGCCGGAACCAGCGTCTTGCGGCGGCGCTTGCGCGGGGCCTTCGCCGAGAGCCTCAGCTCGATGATCGACCGGACGGCCGGCCACTCCTCGTCGAGGATCGAGTAGAAGGCGGTGCTGCGGACGGCCCCGTCGAGCCCCCGCGAATGGGCCCGGCGGACCCCCTCGCAGGTGAAGCCGAGGCGTTCCATGGCGGCCCGGGAGCGGACGTTGCGGGCGTCCGCGCGCAGTGAGATGCGTCGCACGCCCCAGGTCTCGAAGGCGTGGCGGAGCATGAGCAGCTTCGCCTCGGTGTTGATGCCGGTGCCCTGGGCGCCCGGGGACAGCCAGGTGTTGCCGATCTCGGCGGCATCGGGGATCGCCGTCGCCGGATCGCCGAACGGGACACCGGGCACGGCGGGCCACACCAGCGGACCCTGCCAGTAGTCCAGTTCCAGGAACCGGGTGGAACCGACAACAAGGCCGTCCGCGGCTCTGACCACCGCGAACGGGAGCGACCGGCCCGCCGCCTGATCGGCGAGGGCGCGTTCGATGTACTCGTGGGACGCCTGCACCCCATGGGGTACGGGGGTGAAGGCGTAAGTCGTACGATCCTCGGCCCCGGCCACGGCCAGAGCCTCGGTGTGGTGGGGGGCGAGGGGCTCGAGCCGCACGGAGCGGCCGGCGAGGAGTACGGGTACGGGCACGGAGCCTTCGGTCCTTCTGGGCGGTGGGGTGGTTGCACAGTGTGCGTCTCTGACGTCGCCCCCCGTGCAAAACACGGGTGAAAGGCAACGGGCTGTCAGGTGAACGCGAGTGGCTCAATGTAGCCCCTTAAAGTCCTCTCATGAACCCCCAATTTGGCAATGGCGTGAACGTCTTTTTCGATGATGTGGGTCCCCGGGACGGAGCGCCCGTAATCCTGATCCACGGACATCCGTTCAACCGCACGATGTGGGGCCCCCAGACAGCCGCGCTGACGGCCGCCGGCTACCGGGTTATCACCCCTGACCTGCGAGGATACGGGGAAAGCCCGGTCCTCCCGGGCAAGGCGCTGCTGGCCGACCTCGCCGACGACCTGGCCGGTCTCCTCGCCCGCCTCGGCATCGAACAGGTGGTCGTCGGCGGTGTGTCCATGGGCGGGCAGATCGCCATGGAGCTGCGGCTGCGCCACCCGGGTGTGGTACGGGCCCTCGTGCTTTCCGACACATCGATGGAACCGGAGACCGAGGACGGCAGGAAGTACCGCCGGGAGCTCGCGGAACGGCTCCTCGCCGAGGGCATGAAGGGGTACGCGGAAGAGGTCATCGACAAGATGCTGGCGCCTTACAACGTGACCGGCATGCCCGAGGCGGCCGCCCGGGTGAGCGCCATGATGTGCGGGACCGACCCCGAGGGCGCGGCCGCCGCCCTGCGCGGGCGGGCCGAGCGCCCCGACTACCGCCCGGTCCTCGCCGGGGCCTCGGAGCCCTGCCTGCTGATCGTCGGGGCGGACGACGTCTACACCCCGGTCGCCGACGCCGAGGCCATGCACGCGCTGATGCCCCACTCCGTGCTCACGGTCATCGAGGGCGCCGGCCACCTGCCCGGGGTGGAGCGGCCGGAGGCCTTCAACCGGGCGCTGCTGGAGTTCCTCGCGGGGCTCTGATTGGCCCATGATCCCGGGCCGTGAATGGCTCTCCCGCGCGGGCCACCCGGCTGCTGGAATGACGGGGTGACGCTACGGATCCTGCCCCCGCCCGGGGCCCCGCGACGGCTCGCCGCGGCCCAGTTGAGCAACTCCGTCGGTGACGGCGCCTACTACGTGTGTTCGGCCCTCTACTTCACCCGCGTGGCCGGTCTCTCGCCCGCGCAGATCGGTCTCGGGCTGACCGTCGCCTGGGCCGTGGGCTCCGTGGCCGGCGTCCCCCTGGGGGCGCTCGCCGACCGGCGCGGGCCCCGGGGCGCCTCGGCGGTGCTGGCGGCCGCCACCGCGGCCTCGGTGCTCTCCTTCCTCGTCATCCGGTCCTTCTGGGCCTTCCTGGCGGCCGTGGTCGTGTACGCCACCGCCCAGTGCGGTCTCGGTGCCGCCCGGCAGGCGCTGCTCGCCGGACTGGTACCGGCGGAGCGGCGGACCGGGGTGCTGGCCCACCTGCAGTCGATGCTCAACGGCGGGCTGGCCCTCGGCGCCGCGCTCGGAGGCCTGGCCCTGGGCGCGGACACCGAGCGGGCCTACCTCGCGGTCTTCGTCCTGGACGCCGCGGGCTTCCTCGGCTGCGCCGCCCTGCTGCTGACGCTGCCCGCGGTGGCGCCCGTCCCCGGGCGGGCGGCCGGCGAGCCCCGGCTGGCGGTGCTCCGCGACCGCCCGTACGCACTGGTCACGCTCCTGAACGCGGTCCTGCTGCTGCGGATGCCGCTGCTCAGCCTCGCCGTGCCGCTGTGGATCGTGCGGCGCACGCACGCCCCCGGCTGGCTGGTGTCGGCGCTGTTCGTGCTCAACACCGTCGCCGTGATGCTCTTCCAGGTGCGCGCGGCCCGGACCGTGACCGGCCTGGACAGCGCCCGGCGGGCGCTGCGGATCTCCGGGGTGGTGATGGCCGCCTCGTGCGCCGTGTTCGCCCTCTCGGCGCTGCCGGGGGCGGGCTGGGCGGCGGCCGGGCTGCTCGTGGCCGGCGCGGTGCTCCAGGTGGACGCCGAGATGAGGCAGTCGGCCGGGTCCTGGCAGATCGGCTTCGCGCTGGCGCCCGCCGACCGGATCGGGCAGTACCAGGGCTTCTTCGGCACCGGGGTCCCCGTCGCCCGCACCCTGGGGCCGCTGGTCCTGACCTCGCTGCTGCTGGTGTGGGGCATCCCGGGGTGGCTGCTGCTGGGCGCCGTCCTGCTGGCCGCCTCGTACGGGATGGGCCCGGCCGTGCGCCGGGCCGAGGCCGCCCGCGCGCGGGGCGAGTCCCGGGACGGGGTCGCCGAAGCCGTGCGTCCGGGCTGAGGCGGGGGCGGGGACGGCCGCGGCAGATCCCTGGGCCTGGTCCTCGGCGGCACACCCGGCGGACCGAGCGGGCACGCCTGAGATCATCCGGGCATGGACGAGGTACTGCGCAGGCTCGCTTCCGTCGGGCCGTTCTTCGATGTGCCCCACGGCGCGCAGCCGCCCGGGGAGGGGTTCCGGCCGCTCGGCGAGCTGTACGGCGAGCGGCTGGAGCCGTACGTCGCCGAGGTCGGGCGGCGGATCGGCAGCGGGCCCGGGCGGGTGGCCGCCTCGACGGCCCAGCTCGGCATCGCCTCGCGGCTCTGGTCCGTCGGGCTCGGCTGCGCCGCCCTGGCCGGGCGGGTGCCGGACCTGGCACCGGACCGCGTCTGGTGGCGGCTGCCGCGGGCGGGTTCGCTGGAGCTGTGGCTGCCCGAGCCGGGTGGCCGGCCGGCCCGGGAGCTCGGTGAGAACGTCCTCGGGAACCTGGCCGTGCTCGACGCGGGACTGCGGGAGCGCTTCGGGGTCTCGCCGAAGGTGCTGCGCGGCAATGCCGCGTCGGGGCTCGTCGGAGCCCTGCGGGTACTGCTCGACCGGGTGCCGGGCGGCGCGGCCGTGGCCCTGGCCGGTGAACTGCTCGCCGAGGGCGGGGCCCTCGCGGGGACGGGCGCCTTCATCCACGAGGAAGGGCTCGGCGTGGCCTTCGTACGGCGCAGTTGCTGCCTCTACTACCGGGTGCCGGGCGGCGGGCTGTGCGGGGACTGCGTGCTGCGCACGAAGTAGCGGGCACGGCGGAGCGGGCCACCGGGGAGGAGCCGGGCTGCTCCCCGATGGCCCGCGGGGCGGTGCTGCGGAACCGGTGGGACTAGAAGGTCAGGTTCCAGGAGTCGATCCTGCCGGTGTCGCCGCCGGCGTTGTCGTTGACCCGCAGCTTCCAGATGCCGTTGGCGACCTCCGAGGAGGCGTTCACGGTGTAGACCTGGTTGATGTTGTCGGCGCTGCCGCCGGCCCGGTTGTGGACCGTGTACACGGTGCCGTCCGGGGCGATCAGGTCGACCTTCAGGTCACCGATGTAGGTGTGCACGATGTTCACGCCCACCTTGAGGGTGGCCGGGGCGTTGCCCGTGACACCGCTGACGGTGATGGGGCTCTCCACCGTGGTGTTGTCGCCGATGGCGAAGTCACCGGTGTTCTCGAAGTACTTGCCGGGGGGCGGGGTGGACCCGACCGCCTTCAGCGCGTCGACCTGGCCCTCGCCGAAGAAGCCGTTGTTGGCCGTGGTGCCCTTGCAGCGGCTGTCCGACGGGCAGGCGACGTCGTTGGCCTGGGCGGCCAGCTTGGCGCGGATCTGCGCCGGGGTGATGCCCGGGTTGGTGCTGGCGATCAGCGCCGCCACACCCGCGACGTGCGGGCTGGCCATCGACGTACCGCTCATGGTGGCGTAGGTGCCGCCCGGCGCGGTGGAGTAGACGTTGCTGCCCGGCGCGGAGACGTCGATGACGCCCTGTCCGAAGTTGGAGAACGAGGCCTTGGTGGTGCCGGTGCCGTTCGCCGCGACGGTGACCACGCCCGGGAGTTCGGTCGGGATGTCCAGGCAGGCGTTGGTGATGGTGCGCGTGACCGGGGTCGAGTCGTTCGGGCTCTCGGTGTCGGTCGTCTTGTTGGCCAGGTCGATGTTGGAGTTGCCGGCCGCCGCGACCTGCAGCGAACCCTTGCCCTCCGCGTACTCCTGGGCGCGCTTGACGCCCTCGATGATCGCGGCCTGGTCGGCGTTGTCCGGGCAGTTGAACTGCCACGGGTCCGTGTAGTAGCTGTTGTTGGTGACCTGGAAGCCGTGGTCACCGGCCCACATGAAGCCGCACACGGTGTTCTCGGCGAAGAAGAGCGAGGAGCCGGGCTCGGCGATGCGCACCGAGGAGATCTTCACGCTCGGGGCCACGCCGATGACACCCTTGCCGTTCTTGGCGGCGGCGACCGTACCGGCCACGTGGGTGCCGTGGGTGCCGACGTCGCGCCAGGCGCCCGTGCGGGTGTCCGGCTTGCCGTAGGCGCAGGAGGCGGAGTCCGCCGCGTTGAAGTTCGGCGCCAGGTCCTGGTGCTGGTCGTCCACACCGGTGTCCAGGATGCCGACCTTGACGGAAGGCGAGCCGGTGGTGACGGCCCAGGCCTGGTCGGCCTTGATCTGGGTCATGTCGACGCGGTTCGGCTCGCCCGCCGGCGTCGTGGCCTGCGCCGGATTGGCGGGCAGTGCCGGGTTGTAGGCGTCGGCCGGTACGTCCGAGGTACGGGTCGCGCCGACCTGCTGGACCCCGCTCACACCGCGCATCGTCGTGGCGAAGGTGCCGGAGGCGGAGTGGGCGACGATCACGCCGATCGCGTCGTAGTACTGGAAGACCGTGCCGCCGTTGGCAGTCACGGCGTTGCGGACCGCCGTGGTGTCACCGGGAGCGGTGATCACGAGGTAGGCGCGGGTGCCGGCAACCCAGGTCGCACTCTGGGAAGCCGGCGCCGCGGCCTTGGGCGCCGCGGCGGCGGAGCCGGCCTTGGCGGGGGAGCCGCCCGGCGAGACGGGGGCGGTGCCGGCGAGCGCGGCGGGGGCCCCGAAAGCGAGTGCGGCGCCGAGGGTGGCGGCCAGCACGAGGGTACGTCGAGGTCGGCTGGATATGTGGGGTATCAATGCGTCCTCCGAGGACGCGATGGTGCGGGTGGCACCTGTCGCGTCGTACGAAACGAGTGGTGGACGCAAGATGTCAGACGCATGCCCCGGTACGGAAGTACCTTTTACAGCACTACGGTTCGCGGGCGTTTGGCTGAAAATCGACTGTTGCCAGCGGTGTCGGGGGATGCCGGGGTCGGCAGGGATGCCGGGCCGGCGGGGCTGGGCACCGTGGGGGCGAACCCTGCCCGGCCGACCCGTACGGGCGTACCGGCTAGGCCGGAACGCCGTCCTTGGGGCCGCCCGCCGGCTGCGGCACCGCGGCCACCGGCTCCGCGGCCCGGTCGCCCTGGTCCGCGTGGCCCGTCCCGTGCCCGTCGTCGATGAGCGTGCTCTCGTCGAACGGCAGCCGTCCCGCGAGGACTTCACCGGCCCGGGCGTGGTCGAACTCCTTCGTCCACGTCCCGATCAGCACCGTCGCGACCGCGTTGCCCGCGAAGTTGGTCAGCGCCCGAGCCTCGCTCATGAACCGGTCGATGCCCACGATCAGGCCGACGCCGTCGACGAGTTCCGGCCGGTGCGACTGGAGTCCGCCCGCCAGCGTGGCCAGGCCCGCGCCGGTGACCCCGGCCGCACCCTTCGAAGCGATGACCATGAACAGCAGCAGCGAGATCTGCTCGCCCAGCGCGAGCGGCTTGCCCATCGCCTCGGCGATGAACAGCGAGGACATCGTCAGGTAGATCGCGGTCCCGTCCAGGTTGAAGGAGTAGCCGGTCGGCACCGTGATACCCGCGACGGGACGGGAGACCCCCAGGTGCTCCATCTTCGCGATCAGCCGCGGCAGCGCCGACTCCGAGGAGGAGGTCGACAGGATCAGCAGGAACTCCCGGCCCAGATAGCGCAGCAGGGCGAAGACGCTGACCCCCGTGCACACCCGCAGCAGCGTGCCCAGCACGAGGAACACGAACAGCAGACAGGTCGTGTAGAAGCCGATCATGATGACGGCCAGGGATTTCAGCGCGTCCATGCCCGTCGCCCCGACCACCGCCGCGATCGCGCCGAAGGCACCCACCGGCGCCGCCCACATGATCATCGCGAGCACCCGGAACACCAGCTTCTGCACGTGCCCGATCCCCCGCAGCACGGGCTCGCCCGCCGCGCCCATGGCCTGCAGCGCGAACCCGCAGAGCAGCGCCACCAGCAGCGTCTGCAGCACCTGCCCGCCGGTGAAGGCGGACACCAGGGTGGTCGGGATGATCCCGAGGAGGAACTCGGGGGTGCTCTGGGCCCCGCCCGCCTTGGCCTGCGCCTCGCCCGCGTGCTTGGCGGCCTCGGTCAGGTGCAGCCCGCTGCCCGGCTCCAGCAGGTTGCCGACCAGCAGGCCGATCGCCAGCGCGACCGTGGACATGACCATGAAGTAGCCGAGGGCGAGTCCGCCCACCGCCCCCACCTTGGCGGCCTTGCGGACCGAACCGATGCCCAGCACGATCGTGCAGAAGATCACCGGCGAGATCATCATCTTGATGAGGTTGACGAAGCCGGTGCCGAGCGGCTTGAGCTCCACGGCCACGCCGGGCGCGGCGAAGCCGACGGCGATGCCGAGCAGCACCGCGGCGATCACCGCGATGTAGAGATAGTGCGTTCTGTCGCGCCTGGCGGCCACGATGCCTCCTGGTGGTGAAGTCGTTCCGGGAGACCATCGCCCAGCGCTGTGACCCCGGTCACCCTTGCGTTCATTGAGTTCACGACCCGGTGCACACTGAGCGCCATGCTCCGCTTTCCCCGGCCCCCGCGCAGCCTCGCCGGCCAGCTCTTCGCCATGCAGGTGCTGCTGGTCGCCGTGGTCGTCGCCGGCTGCGCCGTCTTCGCGTACGCCACCGCGCGGGGCCAGGCCGAGGACGCCGCCCGGCGGCAGGCCGGGGCCGTGGCCCACGCGGTCGCCGACTCGCCGTCCGTGCACGAGGCCGTACGGGGCTCGGCGCGCGGGACCGACCCCTCGGCCGCCCTCCAGCCCTACGCGGAGAAGGTCCGCACCGGCTCCGGCGTGGACTTCGTGACGATCATGGCGCCCGACGGGCGGCGCTGGACCCACCCCGACCCGCGGCGCATCGGCGAGCCCTTCCTGGGCAACACCGCGCCCGCGCTGCGCGGCGAGACCTTCAGCGAGACCTACACCGGCACCCTCGGCCCGTCCATCCGCGTGGTCACCCCGATCGCCGACGGCGGCCGGATCGTCGGCCTGGTCAGCTCCGGGATCACCGTGCGCGCCATAAGCGACCGGCTCGCCGCGCAGCTCTCGGCCCTCGCCTGGGTCGCCGGCGGGGCCCTCGCCCTCGGCGGCCTCGGCACGTACGTGGTCAACGCCCGGCTGCGGCGGCACACGCACGGCATGAACGCGGCCGAGCTCAGCCGGATGTACGACTACCACCAGGCGGCCCTGCACGGGGTCCGCGAGGGACTGCTGCTGCTCGACGGGCAGCGCCGGATCACCCTGATCAACGACGCGGGCCGCGAACTGCTGAACCTGCGGGGCACGGTCACCGGATCCGGCGCCGCGGACCTGGGCCTGCCCGCCCCGCTCACCGGCGTCCTGCTGGCGGACCGGCCCCGGGTCGACGAGGTGCACCTGACCGCGGACCGGGTCCTGGTGGTCAACAGCGCGCCGGTCGCGGGCGGCGGCCGTCGCGGCACGGTCGTGACCCTGCGCGACCACACCGAACTCCAGGCGCTGACCGGTGAACTGGACCAGGAGCGGGGGTTCACCCAGGCCCTGCGCTCCCAGGCCCACGAGGCCGCCAACCGGCTGCACACCGTGGTCTCGCTGATCGAACTCGGCCGCGCCGACGAGGCGGTGGAGTTCGCCACCGCCGAACTGGAGCTCGCGCAGGCGCTGACCGACCAGGTCATCGCCGCGGTCGACGAGCCGGTGCTGGTGGCGCTGCTGCTGGGCAAGGCCGCGCAGGCGCACGAGCGGGGCGTGGAGCTGGTCGTCACCCCCGACAGCCGCAGCCTCGCCGAGGGGCGCGGCCTGCCGCCGGCCCGTGACCTGGTCACGGTGCTGGGCAACCTCATCGACAACGCGGCCGACGCCGTCACGGCCGTCCCCGGCGCGCGGATCGCGGTGACGCTGCGCCCCGACGGGGACGAACTGCTGCTGCGGGTCGCCGACAACGGCCCCGGGCTGCCGCAGGGCGTCGACGTCTTCCGCCGCGGCTGGTCCGGCAAGGGCGAGGGGCGGGGCCTCGGTCTCGCGCTGGTGCGCCAGGTGGCGCAGCGCTACGGCGGGAGCGTGACCGCCGCCCAGGGCCCGGCCGGGGGCGCGGAGTTCACCGTACGGCTGCCCGCCCCGGGCGGTGCCCGGTGAGCCCGGGAGAGGTGCGGGTGCTGATCGTCGAGGACGACCCGGTCGCCGCCGACGCGCACGCGCTGTACGTCGGGCGGGTGCCCGGATTCACGGCGGCCGGGGTCGCCCACTCGCTGGCCGAGGCCACCCGGATCCTGGAGCGGACCCGGGTCGACCTGCTGCTGCTCGACCTCACCCTGCCCGACGGGCACGGGCTGCGCTTCGCCCGCGGGCTGCGGGCCGCCGGGCATCCCGTCGACGTGATCGCGGTGACCTCGGCGCGGGACCTGGCCGTGGTCCGCGAGAGCGTCTCCCTCGGCGTGGTCCAGTACGTGCTGAAGCCCTTCGCCTTCCCGACCCTGCGCGAACGGCTGCTCCGGTACGCCGAGTTCCGCCAGACGGCGGGCGAGGCGGCCGGCCAGGACGACGTGGACCGGGCGATGGCCGCCCTGCGCGCCCCCCGCCCGGCGCAGCTCCCGAAGGGGCTGAGCGCGCCGACCCTGGACCGGGTCGCCGCCCTGCTGAGGGCGGCGGCCGAGGGGCTGACCGCGGCGGGGGCGGCCGAGGCGGCCGGGATCTCCCGGATCACCGCCCGCCGCTACCTGGAGCACCTGGTGGACACCGGCCGCGCGGACCGGACCCCCCGCTACGGCCAGGTCGGCCGCCCCGAACTGCACTACCGCTGGCTTCCGGCGGTGCCTCACGCGTCGAACGTGTAGAACTTCCGGTGGTCCAGCATGTCCGCCGGGGTGACGTCGTTCCAGGGCCGCATGGTGTCGTGCAGGTCCACGACGTTCGGGGTGCCCGCCGCCGGCAGGTACGCGGACTGCGGGTGGCGGGCCTGCCAGTCGGCCCACAGCTTGTCCACGAAGGCGTGGTGCATCCAGAAGACGGGGTCGTTCGGGGACACGCCGGTCGCCATCTGCCCGCCGACCCACACGTGCACCCGATTGTGCAGGTTGGCGCCCCGCCAGCCCTCCAGGCTGTTGCGGAAGCCGCCCGAGGCGCTGTTCCAGGGGGCCGCGTCGTACACGGGGATGGCCAGAACGGCGTCCACCTCCGCCCGGGTCGGCAGCTCGGCGACACCCGTGCCGAGGGCCCGGCGCAGGTAGGCGCGCCCGTCCACCCGTACGTTCACGTTCCACTTGCCGCCCGCGTGGGCGAAGGGCCCGTCGAGCACCTGGCCGTCCCGGGCCCGGCCGGTGCCGCCGAGGAAGTCGGCGGCCCACAGGGAGGAGCGGGAGGTGCGGTCGGCGGTCCAGTCCCAGTAGGGGATCGACACGTTCTTGTCGACCTTCTGCAGTTCCGCCTCGAACTCCAGCAGGAAGCGGCGGTGCCAGGGCAGGAAGGAGGGGGAGCGGTGGCCGACCCGGTCGCCCGAGTCCGTGTCGGACATGATGAAACCGTTGTGCGTGGTCACGAAGCGGTCGTACGTGCCGGTGCGCTTGAGCTCCAGCAGGGCCGCGGTGAAGGCGCGCTTCTCCTCGGCGGTGAGCGCGGCCTGGTTCTTGCGGACGGTCATGCCGCACCCCCGAACGGGGCGAGCTCGGAGCCCTGCAGCTCGCGGACCGCGGCGCGGGCGAGGGAGAGCGGGTCGCCAAACGTCTCGTAGTGGTTGACCACGCTGATCCAGGTGCCGTCGGCGTTGCGCATCACGTGCAGCTCGCGGCCGTCTATCCGGACCGTGGGCAGTCCGGCGCCGTGGTGGCCGCCGTGGTGGCCGCCCCCGTCCTGTGATATCCGGATGCGGCGGCCCTGGTAGACCTCTTCGGTGGCCGTGCCCGAGGTCGTCGGGGTGGTGGCCGGGGTGGCGTTCGCGGCGGTGGCCGCCATGCCCAAAGCGGTGAGTGCGCCGGCAGTGGTGCCTGCCAAGGCCTGTCGGCGGGTGATCTTGTTCATGGCCGAAGAGGTATCAGGGCACAGAAGACCATCGACCGATATCCGGACATCCATGGATAAGTTGCCGGTAGAACAAGTTGGATGATCTTCCCGTTCGGACCGGCTCCAGTGGCCCGAACGGGAAGACCTGCGGGCAGAACCCTACTGGACGGTAAATCCTGCGGTCGAACCGGCGGGCTATGGAGAGGGTCACATCCCCGAGTCGGCCGGAAGCGGCGCTGCGTGCCGACCGGCTGCCGCCAGGGTTCCTTACCTTTTGTCCCATATAGTCCCGATATGGCTCTCCATGAGACGAAGGACGAGGGCGCGCTCGACGCCGAGACGGATGTGTTCGCCTCCGCGCTGAGCGGCCAGATCCTCCCCAAGTACCGCATCCCCGAGGAGCACTCACCCACCGAGGTGGTCTACCAGCTCCTCCACAACGAGCTCCTCCTCGACGGCAACGCCGCCCAGAACCTGGCCACCTTCTGCACCACCTGGTCGGACGACGGCGTGCACCGCCTGATGAACGAGTGCCTCGACAAGAACATGATCGACAAGGACGAGTACCCGCAGACCGCCGAGATCGAGGAACGCTGCGTCAACATCCTCGCCGACCTCTGGAACGCCCCCGCCGGGACCGCCGCCACCGGCTGCTCCACCACCGGCTCCAGCGAGGCCGCCATGCTCGGCGGACTCGCCCTCAAGTTCCGCTGGCGCGAGCGCCGTCGCGCCCAGGGCCTGCCCGTGGACCGCCCCAACCTGGTCTGCGGCCCGGTCCAGATCTGCTGGGAGAAGTTCGCCCGCTACTTCGACGTCGAACTGCGCCCGGTCCCGCTCGAGCCCGGCGCCACCGGCCTGCGCGCCCACCAGCTCGCCGACTACGTGGACGAGAACACCATCGGCGTCGTCGCCATCATGGGCGTGACCTACACCTGCGACTACGAGCCCGTCGCCGAGTTCTCCGCCGCACTCGACGCGATCCAGGCCGAGCACGGCTGGGACGTCCCCATCCACGTCGACGGCGCGAGCGGCGGCTTCGTCGCGCCCTTCCTCCACCCCGACGTGGTGTGGGACTTCCGGCTGCCGCGCGTGGCCTCCATCAACACCTCCGGGCACAAGTACGGCCTCGCACCCCTCGGCGTCGGCTGGATCGTCTGGCGCACCGCCGACCTGCTCCCCGCGGACCTCGTCTTCAACGTGGACTACCTCGGCGGCGACATGCCGACCTTCGCCCTCAACTTCTCCCGCCCCGGCGGCGAGGTCATCGCCCAGTACTACCTCTTCCTGCGGCTCGGCCGCGGCGGCTACCGGCGCGTCCAGCAGGCCTGCGCCGACACCGCCCGGTACCTGGCCGGCGAGATCGCCGCCATGGGCCCCTTCACCCTCCTCTACGACGGCCAGGGCGGACTCCCCGCCGTCTCCTACACGCTCACCGACCCGGCGGCCTCCCCGTTCACCCTCTACGACCTCTCCGACCGGCTGCGCATGCGCGGCTGGCAGGTGCCCTCGTACCCGCTGCCGCCCGCCCGCGACGACACCGTGATCCAGCGGGTGCTCATCCGGCACGGCGTGACCCGCGACCAGATCGCCCTCCTCGCCGGCGACATGCGCCGGGCCGTCGACCACCTCACCGCCACGCCCCCGCCGGCGCCCGCGACCGAGCCCCGGTCGGGCTTCCACCACTGAGGTCCTCAGCCGGACGCCGACCAGCGCATGCCAAGGGCGTCGAGGGCCGCCACCCGCTCCGGGGTGAGCGAGCCCGCCCGCGAGCGCTGGTTGGCGATCCAGGCCCCCAGCCGCACCTCCCGGTCGCCGACCCGCTCCACGTGCCTGCGGGGCACCCTCAGGTGCCGTTCGCGCAGGTGGAACTGCCGGGCCGCCTCCAGATGGTTCGCCCACGCCTCGGTGTGGCTGGTGCGCGGCGCCGGACGTTCCGCCCCGCTCGCCGGGGTCACACCGAGGGTGTGCTCCAGCAGCCAGCGCTGCGCCCAGGACAGCCGCTCCCAGTTCAGCCGCTGGGTACGCACCCAGGCGCCCAGGTCCTCGCCCTGGACCAGCACCTCGCCGGGGGCGAGCGGCAGCCGGCCGCCCGCATCCAGGTGCACCCGGGTCAGGTGGAAGGCGCGCTGCCAGGAGATCTCCCAGTCCGGGCACCAGGAGGCGTCGATGGCCTCCAGCGCCTCCCGGCGGTCCTCCGAGAGTGCCCCGGCGCCCTGCCGGCGGGCCGCGGCCCGCTGGTTCTTCACCCACACCCCGACCGGCGCACCGCCCCAGGTGGCCTCCACCGGCGGAAGCAGGTGCCCGTGTTCCGCCGCCCAGCCGCGGGCCGCCGAGAGCCCCTCCGCGAAGGCCACGTCGAAGTGGCTCCACACCATGCCCAGCGCGTCGAGCTCGGCCGCCCGCTCCCGGCCGAGCGCGCCCCGGCGGTAGGTGCGCCGCACGTCCGCGATCCACTGGCCGAGCGGGAACCGGGCGAGCCCGGCCGGCCAGGCCTCGTCGCCCGCCGGCGCCTTGAAGCCGAAGGGGACCTTGAGGTCCCCGGCCAGGGCGGCGTAGATCCGGGCGGCCTCGACCCCGCGCCGCCAGTGCTCGTGCTCCGGGTTCAGCACCCGCAGCCGGACGAAGGCGGCCAGCACCGCCGGATCCCGGGGCGTGGAGAAGCTCAGCAGCCCCTGGGCCCCGCCGCTGAGGCCGCCCGGCGCCGCCACGGCAGCCGGGGTCCCGCCCGGCACCTGCGGCTGGGCCAGCGATTCGACCAGCCGGGTGTCGTGCGCGCGCAGCGCCTCCAGCAGCCGCGCCAGGTCCCCGTACGCCCGGGAGGTCAGCATCTCGGCGGGGCTCTCGCCGGGCCCCAGCAGCACCGGCACCACCAGCGAGGCGACCTTCCCCTCCCCGGGGCGGATCCGCAGCGCCCGCCCGACGGCCTGGACCAGGTCGGGCATGGATCCCCGTACGTCCGCCCAGAAGACCGAGTCGCACTCCTTGGTGTCCACGCCCTCGCCCAGTACCCGGACGCTGCCCAGGAACGCCTTCTCGGCGACGCGGGGATCGGCGAACGCGGACAGCACCCGCCGCCGGTGCGCCGCCGAATGCTGTCCGCACAGCCAGTCCGCCCACACCCGGCGGGGATGGACCGGGCGCGGGCTGCGGCTCGCCAGCCGCAGCCGCGTGGCCACCGCCGGCAGACCGGCGGCGAACGCCTCCGCCTCCTTGGTCAGGTGATGGAAGACCAGCGTCCGCCGGAACCCCTGGTGCACCGCGGCCTTCACGAGTGCCGTCTGCAGAGCGGCGAGCCGGGCCCCGCGCACCTCGTCCGACCGCCCGTCACGGCCCATCAGCACGGCCGCCTGGAACCCCGGATCGGTCACGTCCACGCACACCACCCGGTACGGCGCGCAGATCCCCCGGTCGATGGCCTCGGACAGCGAGAGGGTGTAGCAGCGGGCGCCGAACGGCCCCCGCGGGTCGTCCTCCATGGAGGCGACCAACTCGCCGCGCCCCTTGGCGCCGCTGCCGCGGCCCCCCTCCTCGCTCTCCTCGCTCTCCTCGCCGTCCTGCCAGACCCGTGGCGTGGCCGTCATGTAGAGCCGCCGCACGGCGGGGATCCGGGTGTTGTCGTGGACCACCGCCCAGGGCTTGCCGATCCGCCCCGAGGTCCGGTGCGCCTCGTCCACCACGACCAGGTCCCAGCCGGGCAGCCCCGACAGGTGCGCCCGCTCGACGATGCCCAGGCCGAGCGAGGCGTACGTGGCGAACACGGTCACCCGGTCCACCGAAGGGCCGCACCAGCGCGCCAGCTCCGCCGGATCGGTGGTCGTGGGGACCCCGGCGTCCTCACCGCGCAGCGAGCACACGGCGAGCGAGCGCCCCGTGCGGCCGCCGTCCCGCCAGGCCGCCGCGGTCTGCACCAGCAGGTCCAGCGAGGGCACCAGGACCAGGACCCGCCCGGCCCGCAGCTCCTCGGCCGAGCGGACGGCGACGAGGGACTTCCCCGACCCGGTCGCCATGATCACCTGGGTGCGCAGCCCGGCCTCCGGGACCCGGCCGTCGGCGGGCAGCTCCAGGGCCCGCACCACCGCGTCGACGGCCTCACGCTGGTGCGGGCGCAGCTGCTTTCTCACCATCTGCCTCACCCACCCCCCTGATCTGCTGATTCGTCTCCAGCTCCTATCCTGCCCTGATTTTGACGCAGGCGCCCGGAAGGTCGTGACACGGGTCACACCAGGGAGCGTCAAGTCCGGTCGGGTTGTCTTGTCCCATGGACATGAACGAGACCAAGAACGTACTGCTGGCCGGGGCGAGCGGAGTCCTGGGACGCCACATCACCGAGGCCCTCACCCGCACCGGATACACCGTGATCAGCCTCGGCCGGGGCGCCGGCGCCGACGTCCGGGCCGACCTGATGGACCGTGACGGACTGCTGCGCGCGGTCGACGGCCTCAAGGCCGACACCGTCGTGCACGCCGCGACCGCCCTGCGCGAGGCCCCGATGCGGCACAAGGACGTGTTCGCCACCGACGACCTGCGCCTCACCGGCACCAAGTACCTGATGGAGGCCGCCCACATCGTCGGCGCCCGCCGCGTCGTCGCCGAGTCGATGGTCTTCGGCTACGGCTACCGCGACTTCGGCGACCACGTCGTCACCGAGGAGGCCGACCCCTACGCCCCGGTCGGCGACCCGGCCGTGGAACGCCACCTCGAAGGGATGCGGGTCAAGGAGCAACTGGTCCTCGGCGACCGGGACATCGAGGGGATCGCGCTGCGCTTCGGCCTCTTCTACGGCGCCGGCGGAACCGAGTCGTTCGTCGAGCTGCTGCGCAAGCGGAAGATCGCGGCGGTCGCCGACCGGGGCAGGGTGCTGCCCTGGGTCGACCTCGCCGACGCCGGCCGCGCCGTGGCCCTCGCCGTCGAAGGCGGCCGCCCGGGAGAGGCGTACAACATCGTCGACGACACCCCGATGGGCTTCGGCGGGTACGTGAAGAAGGTCGCCGACGCCTTCGGCACCCCGAAGCCGCCGACCGTGCCCGCCTGGCTGATGCGCCCCTTCTCCTACGTCCACCGGGTCGTCAACACCAACATGCGCGTCTCCAACGCCAAGGCGAGGGCCGGTCTCGGCTGGGCGCCGAGCCACCCCGGATGCACCGAGGTCCTTCGGGCGCTCGCTGCCGGGTGAGCGGGAAGGCGAGCGGGAAACCACGACGGACGCCGGCCGGACCTTGATCGTCCGGCCGGGCGGTGCCAACGTGTCGATCATGACTGACCCCTTCGAGGAGCACCGGCGCCTGCTGTTCGCGGCCGCCTACCGCATGCTGGGCAGCGTCGCCGACGCCGAGGACATCGTGCAGGACGCCTGGCTGGCCTGGCACCGCGCCGACCGGACATCCGTCGGGAACCCCCGGGCCTACCTGGTGCGCACCGTCACCAACCTCAGCCTGAACCGGCTGAAGTCGGCCCGGGCCGTGCGTGAGACGTACGTCGGGCCCTGGCTCCCCGAACCCCTCCTCACCACGCCCGACACAGCCGAGGAGGCCGAACTGGCGGACACCGTCTCGACGGCGGTCCTGGTCCTCCTGGAAACCCTGAACCCCACCGAGCGCGCCGTGTTCGTGCTCCGCGAGGTCTTCCGCTACTCCTACGCCGAGATCGCCGAGGTCGTCGGCAAGTCCGAGGCGGCCGTCGGCCAGTCCGCCCACCGGGCCCGCGAACACCTGCGGGCCCGCCGCCCCCGCTTCACCGCCGACGCCGCCGAACAGCGCGAGATCGCCGAGAAGTTCCGCGCGGCCTGCGCCGGTGGAGACCTCGGCGAGGTGCTCGCGCTCCTGGCCCCCGACGTCGTCTCCTGGTCGGACGGCGGCGGTGTCGTCACGGCCGCCCGCCGCCCGCTCCACGGCCCGGACCACGTCGCCCGATGGTTCCTCGGCGTCCTGGCCAAGCCGGAGGTCCAGGGCGTCGAGATGCACCCCGCCGAGATCAACGGCGAGCCCGGCCTGCTGCTCGTGCACGGCGGCCTGAACGCCGGAGCCCTCACCTTCGACGCCGTGGACGGCCGGATCACCGCGCTGCGCCTCGCGATCAATCCGCGGAAGCTGCGCGGCCTCCGGGCCCGGACCGCCTAGGGCACGGTCACCGGGCGCCGAAGTTCTGCGTCCACCAGGGGCCGCCCGCACCCTGGTGGATGCCGACCCCGATGTCCTTGAAGGAGCAGTTGAGGATGTTCGCCCGGTGGCCCGGGCTGTTCATCCAGGAGTCCATGACCGACTTCGCCGTCTGCTGGCCCCGCGCGATGTTCTCGCCGTACGTCGACCAGCGGTACCCGGCCGCGGTCGTCCGGTCGCCCGGGTCCTGGCCGTCCGGGTTGGTGTGGTCGAAGAAGTTCCGCGCCGCCATGTCGTCGGAGTGCCCCTGGGCGGCCGCCCGCAGCTGCGAGTCCTCCTTCAGGGGGCCGCAGCCGGCCGCCGCCCGCTCGGAGTTCACCAGGGCTATCACCTGCCCGGCCATGCCCTGCGGGGCCGGGGCCGCGGGGGGAGCGGAGGTCTTCCTGGCCGGGGAGGCCGAGGTCTTCGCCGGGGTCGGGCTGGGACTCGGGCTCGCGGAGGCGGATGCCGAAGCCGACGGGGAGGGCGACGGCGAGGCGGAGGCCGACGGGGAGGGCAGCGCCGCGGCGGACTCGGTCGCCGAGAGCGCGGCCAGCGGGGCGGGCGCGTCCGCGTCCTTCTCACCGCCGGAACCGGGCAGCGTGCCCAGGTACACCAGGCCGCCGCCGGCCACGCACGCCGCGATCACCGCGGCGCCGACCACGCGGCGGCGCTGCCGACGCCGCCTGCGCAGTGTGCCGCGGCCGCCGTCCCCCGCCCCGCCCGCGCCGGTGCCCACCTGCGCGAGCTCGCCCGGGCCCGCGTCGGCCGCCGAGGCGGTGGGGGCGAAGCCGTCCGCCCCGGCCGTACGGCTCCACGCGAGCAGCGCCGCCGACAGCGGTACGAGCGCCAGTCCGGCCAGCAGCCCCTCCGCCGGGACCAGACCGCTCCACAGCCCGGAGCACCGCGCGCACTCGCGCGCGTGGCGGGCTATTCGCTTGCGCCACAGCGCGGACGGCTCCCCGTCCCAGGTCGCCACCACGGCCCGCAGCTCCTCGCACCGCGGCTGTGCGTCCAGCGCCCGCTCGACCACCCGGGCCGCCTCCAGCTGCGCCTTCATCCGCTGCACCCGCACCGCCGCGTGCTGCGGGGGCAGTTCCAGCGCGGTGGCCACCTCGGCGCGGGTCAGCTCCCCTGCGCACTCCAGCCACCACAGGGACAGCAGCGCCCGGTCGTCGGGCTCCAGCCAGCGGGTGGCGCGGGCCGTCTCGCGCCGCTGGCCCGACAGGTTCAGGCGTACGACGGTCAGGTCGACGAAGTCGGCCCCCGGGTCGGCCACGTCATCGGCCGCGTCCAGACCGGCGCTCTGGCCGAAGCCGTTCCGGCGGTCCTGCCAGTGCGCCCGGACCCGGTTCATCGCGATCGCCACCAGCCAGGACCGGAAACTCTCGTCCGAGCGCAGGCCGCCCAGCCCGTCGAGCGCGCGCAGCATGGTGTCCTGGACCACGTCGTCCACGTCCACGGACCCGTTCAGCGCCCGCCCGACGATGTTGTAGACCAGCGGCAGATGGGTGGCGACGAGCTCGTCCTGCGCCCGCGGATCGCCCGCGCGGGCCGCTGCCACCAGCGCTGCCGTCTGCTGAGTACTCATGTGATGTCCCTGTCCGTACCGGCGGTCGATGATGCCCAATACCTGGGAGACCGTCGAGAGGGGCCCCGATAACAGTTATCCGGAACCTCTTTTTCCCGGCGCCCCGAGAACCGTCAAAAAGGTACAAATGGGTGAAAGCGCCCAATCAACTCCCTTTCCGTCATATGCCCCTTGATGCTGTGTCAGTGGCAATCGTGCGAGGCATAATCGGACCGGTCGTCTCCGGAAGCGGTGGAGCCATGGGGGCACGGACCAATCTCCCAGGCGGACTTCCGCACCGACCGACCCCCAAGGCACCCGCACATGTTCCTGGCCAGCCGCCCCCGCCTCGCGGCCCTGCTCGCCGCGATCACCGTCGGCGTCGCCGGGACGACGGCCTGGGCCTACGGGCACGTGACCGATCGACAGACGGGCGGCCCTGAGGCGTTCGTCACACCGAGCGTCACCGAGGGCGCCGCGCTCCAGGTCGTCGCCCACCCCGACGACGACCTCTTCTTCATGAACCCCGACCTGAGCCGCTCCATATCGACGGGCATCAAGGTCACCACCGTCTACCTGACCTCCGGCGAGTCCGACGGCAGGAACGAGGCCCACAGCCCGCACCTGCAGGACGCCGCCGGCCCCGCCGACCGCGCCGCCTACGCGGAGGCCCGGCAGAACGGCATCCGGGCCGCCTACGCGGAGATGGCGACCGGCGAACGCACCAGTGCCTGGCAGCGCAGGTCCATACCCACCGCCGGCGGGGGCAGCGCGGAGGTGGACGTGCTCGTCGCCAGGCCCGAGGTCAACCTGGTGTGGATGCAGCTCCGCGAGGCCCGCAGCATCTCCGGGGACAACCCGGACAGCCTGCGCGGACTGTGGGACGGCAAGGTGCCCGCCCTGGGGGCGCAGCTGACCTCCGGGACGCCGGTCAAGCCCTGGTTCTCGTACAGCAGGGACCAGGCGGTGGCCGCCATAGCGGACGTGTTCGCGCGCTACCGGCCGACGACGATACGGACGCAGGACCCGACCCCCGGCAGGACGGGAGCCGGCACCTTCCTCGACCACCAGGACCACGTGTACGGCGCCCGCTTCGTGCAGGCGGCCGCCGAGCGCTACGCGAAGTCCGCGGACCGGCCGCACTTCTCCGTCCAGAACTACGTCAGCTACCCGAACAGCGCGCTGCCCCCGACGCTCGACCCGCGGACCGCCGAGGAGAAGCTCGGCTACCTCAAGACCTACGCCTGGACGGACCACCAGGACTGGTGCGGCAGCCCCGCCGGCTGCGGCGACCGCAAGACCGCGACCCGGCCCACCGGCGCGGGCTGGAGCCAGACCATCCGCTACAGCCGGGGCGACGGCACGTCCTGGATGACCGAAGGCGCCCGGGGGCGGCTGTGGGCCTTCGCGGTGCTCGACGGCCGGGTGGCGTATTGGTCGCGCACCGGCGCGCAGGCCCCCTGGCAGGGCCCCCGGTTCCTCCCCGGCACCGGCGCCGGCACCGTCGTGGACACCGGTGCGAGGGCGGTACGGCTGCCCGACGGCAGGATCGCCGTGTTCGCCACCCGCACGACCCTCGGGACGACGCCCCAGGACTACGGCAGGGACGTCGTGTACGCCGTCCAGGCCGCCGCGGGCGGGACGTTCGGCCCGTGGCAGTCCCTCGGCACCCCCGACAGCGTGGACATATCCGGCACCTCGGCGATCAGCGGACCGGCGGTCGCGGTCGATCCGGCGGGCCGGATGACGGTGTACGTACGCGATTCCGCGCACACGCTGCGCGCCCGGACGCAGACGGCGCCGGGCGGCCCGTTCGGCGCGTGGAAAGCCCTGGGCGGCGCCGGCCTCCTGGGCGATCCGGTCACCGCGACCGACGGATCGGGGCGGCAGCACGTGTACGCGGCGACCTCGGGGTCGGTCCTGGCCTGGGTCCGGCAGGCACCGGAAGGGCCGTTCGACGGCCCGTTCCCGACCGGGCTCCCGCAGACCACGGGCGTGCTCTCGGCGACCCCGGAGGGCGACGGGGTCCGGCTGTTCTTCCGCCGGCCCGGCACCGGCAACGTCGCCACGAGCCTGGCCGGCGCGGGCTCGCCCGCGCCGGAGTTCTCCCCGGTCGCCGAGGAGGGCGGCCTGGGAGGTTACGGCGCGGTCGGCGTCGCCGGCCACCTGCTCACGGGGCGCGCGGACGCGGGCACGATCGGATCGGCGGTCACGGACGGCACGCGCTCCTGGCAGCAGTCCCAGATGCTCTACACGGGCGCCCCGGCGGCCGTGGCCGGGCCGGCCGGAACCGCCCTCGCGGTGGTCCTCGGCCTGGACGCCGAGCTGCACGTCATCAACGACGTCCCGCCGGCCGGGCCGCACGGCGGCCGGACCCTTTCCCCGTGGCACAGGGCGGTCCAGCCCCGGCCGCACGCGCAGGACGCGAACGCCGGCCGGACCGTCGCGGGAGGACCTCCGCTGCGGTGACCCGCGCCGTGCGCCCGCGGACCCGGAACCCGGGTGGCCGCGGCGGGCGAAGCGGGCGACGATGACGGTCGGACCACCTCGCGAACCGCCGGACCACCTCGCCGGGCGACGGACCACCCCGCGGGCCGGCGGCACGACCCCCACCGACCAGCGATCGGGGTGCCCATGACCCCTCCCTCCCCCTCGTGCGGACGGGGCGCGTGCGTGCGGCCCGGTGCGATCCGTGCCGCGGCCGCCTGTGCGGCCCTCGTGGCCCTGGTGACGGGGTGCAGGAACGACGCCGCGCCCGCCTGGGGGTACCCGCAGCTCAGGACGACCCTGCGGTCGCTGTCCGCGAGCCTGGCGGAGGGCTGTGACGAGACGACCCCCGCGAGCTGCGTGGAACACCTCGACCGGATGGGCGCGTTGGCGGAACGGGCCTTCACGCAGGTCCTCGACCACGAGCTCGTCGACGCCGGATACGTGGCCGCGCGCAACGAGCTCCACGGAGCCAGGGCCCGGCGGGCCGCCGCCGCGGGGCAGGCGGCGGCCGGGCACGATCCGCACCACCTCCCGTTCACGCGCGCCGTGCGGGCCGAGCGGCGCGCGTACGAGCACCTCCTCGCAGAGCTGGAGCGCGTGCGCACCGCTCCGCCGCCGGGTGACGGGACGGAGCCGGTCTGAGGCGACGTCCGGCCCGGACAGGAGCGGACCTCAGGACCGCGACGGCGGCGCGGGGAGGCCCCCGTCGTCGAGCGCGACCAGCGAGAGGACGAGGATCGCACCCGTCCACGCCAGGGGTGCCACCGACGAGGGCCTGCCCGCCCGGTCGACCTTCTCGGGCAGTTCGCCGAGCATGTTCCGCTTGGCGAGGACCCAGTCCAGGACCTTCCCGGCCTCCGCCGTCCTGCCCGTGCCGGCCCAGGCGAGGGCGAAGAGCGACGTACTCGGCGTCCAGGCGTAGCCGCCCCACGGCGCCGTCGGATCGTTTCCGGGGGTGAGGCCCCCCTGGGGCAGGAGCAGGGCCCTGTACGTGGCGTCGAGCGCGCGGGGCAGGTCGGCCGGGGCCGCGTTGAACGGCGGCGCCATGAAGGTGACCGCGCTGTCGCGGCCGTGCTGTCCGTCGACGGTGCGCTGGTACCCCAGCGGCGCGAACCTGCCGGCGATCCCGGCGGAGAGCCGCGCGGCGGCGCCGGACCAGCGTGCCGCCTCGGCCGGGCGGCCGAGCTCCCGGGCGAGGTCCGCGGAGGCGTTGAGCCCGGCGAGCAGGGGTGCGGCCGTGCCGAGGTTCGTCGTGGCCGTCATCAGCTCCCAGTAGTCCGGGGACGCCGGCGGCAGCCCGTCCTTCCCCAAGGAGGCCGCCGCGCGGTCGGCCGCCTTGCGGATCATCGGGTAGAGGGCCGTCAGCCGGGCGTGGCGGGTGGCCCGCGGTGCCGTCCGGTACCACTGCCAGGCCGCCCAGGGGACCCAGCCGTTGGCGTCGAGCTGCCACCGCCGGCCGTCCGGGGGACCGGAGCCGTCGAGTTTCGTCCGGGCGTCCCAGGTACCGTCCTTCCGCTGGGTCGCCGCGCTGTAGCGCAGGATCCGGTACGCCTCGTCCTCGTGACCGGTGTGGGCGAACGCGGCGGCGGCGAAACTGGCGTCCCGCGGCCAGGAGTACATCCAGCCGGGCGTCCATCCCGCCGCCAGGGCCCCGTTGGGCCGCAGCAGGGCGCGCGTGGACAGCAGGGCCCGCTCCGCCGCCGCCCGCTGTGCGGGTGACCTGCCCGGCACCCGGCCGGCCGCCAGCCAGCCGCGGCTCCGCGCGATCTGCCGCCGGGCCGCCGGATCGCCGGCGGCGACCGGAACCGAGGCCGTCCGGTCGGCGGGGACGTACCTCCAGCGGCCGGACGGCAGCCGCAGTACGTTGCTCCGCTCGACGTACTGCGCGTCCTTGGCCAGCGCCGCGGTGATGCCCTCGACGGCGGTCGCGTGGGCCAGGAGGCCGACGGTGGGGACGGCGAGGATCGCCGAGGGCGCGTAGCTGCCCTCGGCTTCCCCGTGGCTCTGGTGCCCCAGGGCCCGCACGAAGAACACCTGTCGCTTCTCGGCGGCGGGCCGGGCGACCGGGACCGCCGCGACGCACACCGGCAGCGCGACGCCGGCGAGGGTCGCCGTGACGACTGCCCAGCGGACCAGCGGGACAGCGGACATGACCGCTCCTTCTGCGCACGCGGACCCCCGGAAGGCCCATCGTGGGGCAGGCGCGGCAGGCCCGCCACGACACGCCCGCCGCCCGGGTGACCGGGCCCGCCCCGGATGCCGGTCGGCGGCGGAGTGTGCACATTGGTGTGATCGGGCCCGCCCTGACGTGACCGCCACCGGCAGGCACACCGGCCGTCGGCCCGGCCGGGAGCCGTCGCTGCGGAGGACTGCCGAATGATCACTGCCACGACCGGGAGCGACACCGAGGACGAGGACGCGGGCCGCCGGACGCACGCCTCCGTGGCGGGCCGCGAAACGGGCCGGCGCCGCCTCGTCCACCGGATGCTGCGGGGCGCCGGCGCGGCCGTGCTCGCGGCGGCCGGAGCCCTGGTCGCCGTGGGGTGCTTCCTCGGCCTCTACCTGCGGCCCACCTCCGACGACTGGTGCGCCGCCTGGAAAGCCCGGGACCTCGGCGTCGTCGGCATCACCTCCGACTTCTACCTGACGCAGAACGGCCGCCTCACCAACGCCTTCCTGAGCGGCCTCGTCTACGGGGAGGGACTCGCGGGAGTCAAGATCCTCCCGACCGTCATCACGGTCGCCTTCACGGTCGGCCTGGTCCTGCTGGGGAGCCGGTTCGTCCGCCTCCTCGGCGGAAGACCCGGGGTCCTGACGCTGACCGCCTGCGCCCTCGTCATCCAGGCGGTGCTCTACTACGCCGGAACGCGCAGCTTCCAGGTCCTGCTCTGGGCACCCGCCACGATCTCGCACACGGTCCCCAGCGTCATCGGGGTGTGGGCGTTCCTGCTGGCGATCCGGACCGCCGGCACGTCCCGCTCCGGCGCACGTGCGCTCGGATTCGCCGCGGCGTTCCTCATCGGGTTCGCGATCGGCACCCTCAGCGAACCGTTCGCGCTCGTCAGCGGCCTGCTGGCGGCGGGAGCCGGGCTGCTGGCGCTGCCCCGCCTCGGCCTGGCACGGACCTGGCGCCCGTCCACCTGGTGCCTGCTCTGGTGCTCCGGACTCCTCTGCGGCCTGATCGTGCTCTACACCTCACCCGGCGCCCGATGGCGCCGTGCCCAGCAGCCGGAGCAGGAGTCCCCGCTCTCCCCGGCCGAACTCCGGGCCGCCCTGCGCGACTGGCTCCACATGTGGGAGACCGTGACCGGCCAGTGGGCCTACCTCGGCGCCGTCGCCGTCGGCGTCCTCCTGGGCCTGGCGGCAGGGCTGCGCGTCCCGGCGACGCGGCTGCGGCAGCGCGACCGGGGCCCCGCCGTCCCGCGGGCCACGCTGGTCGCGGCCCTGCTGCTTCCGGTGCCGGTGGTGGTCCTGGGCTCGTTCGCCGTGGTGCTGGGCCTGCGCAGCGGCTACGGCCCGAGCGGGTGGACGTACGCCCGCACGTGGACGAACTATCTCGTGCCGATGGAACTGGCACTGTGCGCCTACGGTGCGCTGCTCGGGGCGTGGGCCCGGCGGCTCCCGGCACGCGGGCGGACCTCCGCGTTCGCCCTGCCCGCCGGCATCGTGGCCGCGGGCGGCCTCGCGCTGGCCGCACTGGCCGCGCTCGTCCCCGCCGTCCAGCAGCTCACCACCGCCACCGTCACCCGCGCCGTGGCCTGGGACGCCCAGAACTCCCGCATCTGGACCGAGGCCGCACGCGGAGCCACCGACATCGGATACCGCCCCCTGCACATCGGGAACCTGGCCGAGCCCTTCTACACGTCCGCCTACGACAAGGACTGGGTCGCCGCCTGCGTGTCGAAGTGGTACGGGATCGACCGCATCCACCGCATCTGACGGGCCGTCCGGGTAGGGTCTAGACCACATCGTCTCCGCGCGGCGAACGACGACAGGGCGTTCCACCGCGTGGAACACAGGGGAGGGGTCCTTGTCCTGCCACCCGTACGACGTACTGGCGGCCCAGCGCCTGCTGCCGGTGCTGCGCAACGCCGACGCCGACGAAGCCGTACGCGACACCCGCGCCCTGCTCGCCGCCGGCTGCCGGGCCGTGGAACTGACCACCTCCACCCCCGGCTGGGCCGAGGCCCTCACCCGTACGGTCCCGCTCGCGGACGCCCACGGCCGCCCCGCCCTCATCGGCGTCGGCACCGTCACCACGGCCGCGCAGGCCGAGACCGCCCTGGACGCGGGCGCCGCCTTCCTGATCTCCCCGTACCCGGCCCCCGAGGTGCGCGCACGTGCGGCCGCCCGCGGAGCCGTCTTCGTCGAGGGCGGGTTCACCCCCGGCGAGATCGCCGCCGCCGTCCGCTCCTCGGGCGCCGCCAAGGTGTTCCCGGCCCATGTGGGCGGTCCGGGGTTCATCCGCTCCCTCAAGGCCGTCCTCCCCGGCGCGGTGATCATCCCCACCGGCGGGATCCGGCCCGCGGAAGTCGCCGACTGGATCGCCGCCGGAGCCAGCGCCGTCGGCATCGGCTCCGGCCTCCCCGCCGACCCGGGAGAGCTGGCCGCCCTGTTCGCCGGATCGGCCGGGCCGTGCGGCGAGCGCTGCGCGGACTGCGGGACGGGAGAGGCCGGGTGAGCGGCCCCCAGGTTTACGACGTCCTCGTGCTCGGGGAGGTGCTCGTGGAGATCCACGCCGGCACGCCCCTGCGGAGCGCGGCGGACGGCACCCCGGCCCGCATCTCCTACTCCGGGGACGCCCTCAACGCGGCCGCAGCGGCGGCCGCCGCCGGGGCCCGGACCGCGCTGCTGGCCGTGGTCGGCGACGACGAGCTCAGCGTGCCCCTGCTGCGGCGGGCCGCCGACCTGGGCGTCGACGTCTCCCACGTACGCCGCGCCCCGCGCCCCAACGGTGCCTACCTGCTCTCCGCCGACCCGGACGGCGAACGCGAGTTCGTCTACTGGCGCACCGGCAGCGCCGGTTCCACCCTCGCACCCGAGCACGTCGAGTCCTGGCGGGGGCTGCTCACCGGCTGCCGGGCGCTCGTCACCAGCGGCATCACCGGCGCCCTGTCACCCACCAGCCGCGCGGCCGTACTCGCCGCCGCCCGCCTGGTGCACGGGGCCGGCGGGCACCTCTCCTACGACCCCAACTTCCGCCCCCGGCTGACCGGCCGGGCCGAGGCCCGCGAGCTCCTCGCCCGGATCGCCCCCCTGACCGGGCTGCTGAAGACCTCCTGCCCGGCCGACGCACTGGCGCTGGTCGACACCGAGGACCCCGGGACGGCCGCCGCACGCTACCGCGCCCTCGGCGCCCGTGCGGTCGCCGTCACCGCGGGCGCCCGCCGGCTGCTGCTCGACGACGGAACCACCGCCCGCCACCACCCCGTACCGCCCGCCCCGGCTCCGGTCGACGCGACCGGAGCCGGTGACTGCTTCACCGGGACCGCCACCGCCCGCCTCGCCCTCGGCGACACCCTCGCGGACGCGGTGGCGTACGGCATCGCCGCCGCGTCCCTCTCCGTCGCCGGCCGGGGAGGCACCGGGCGGGTGCCCGCCTTCACGGAGACGGCGGAGCTGGCCGCTAGGACGGGCGGGCCTCCAGCGCCGAGATCTCCTCGGCCGTGAGGCGCAGGGCCCCCGCGGCGACGTTCTCCACCAGGTGGTCCGGGTTCCCGGTGCCGGGGATCGCCAGTACGTGCGGGCCCCGGTGCAGGGTCCACGCCAGCCGCAGCTGGGCGACGGACACGCCGCGTGCCGCGGCGGCGGCGCGCAGGCGCTCGCCCTCGTCCGCCACCGACCCGGCCTCCTTGCCCGCGCCCGCGATGGCGTAGAAGGGGACGAAGGCGATGCCCTCCCTGCCGCACAGGTCGACGAGGGCGTGGTCCTCGGCCGGCGAATCGATTCCGTACGGGTTCTGCACGCACACGACCGGCGCGATGGACCGGGCCTCCGCCAGGTGGTGGGCGCGCACGTTGGAGATCCCGAGGTGCCTGACGAGCCCTGCCGTGCGCAGGTCGGCCAGCGCCCCGAAGTGCTCGGCGAGCGAGGACTCGGACGCGGAGCCCGGGAGGCGCAGGTTGACCAGGTCGAGATGGTCCCGGCCCAGCTGGCGCAGGTTCTCCTCCACCTGCCCGCGCAGCTGCTCCGGCGTGGCCCAGTGGAAGGCGCCGGACGGATCGCGTCCGGGACCGACCTTGGTGGCGATGACGAGCCCGTCGGCGTAGGGGCCGAGGGCCCGGTTGATCAGCTCGTTGGCGGAGCGGAGGCTGGAGAAGTAGAACGAGGCGGTGTCGATGTGGTCGACACCGAGCTCGACGGCGAGACGCAGCACGCGGATCGCGCGGTCGCGGTCGCCCGCGGGCGCGTCGGCCCGGAGCGCGGCACCGTCCTGCGTCAGCCGCATCGCGCCGAAGCCGATCCGGTTGACGGTCAGGTCGCCGAGCCGCCAGGTGCCCGCGGCATCCGCGGTGATCATGTCAGTAATCATCGTGAGACCGTACCGGTCCGGGTTCGGCGACCCACCCGGCGGCCAGGACCAGCCGCGACGCGCGGTGCACGGCCAGGAACCCGAAGGGCCGGTCGTACCGGACGTCCACCCGCCGTACCCGGTACCTCAGCCGCGGCGGGGCGCACCCCGCGGCCGCCGCGACCGCGGTGACGGCGGCGGCCTCGAAGCCCCTCGCGTGGAACCGGGCCAGCGCCGACTGCCGGGCCGCCTCGACGGCCAGCGGCTCCGGGCCGACGCCGGGGAAGTGCCCGCGGCTCTCGTCGCTCGCCGTCCTCAGCCCGAACAGCCCGGCGTGGGCGAGGAGATCGTGCTCGGCGCGCACCTCGAAGGCGACCGTCCGGACGGTCAGCAGGTGTTCGGGATCCGTGGACCGCACGGTCCCGACGGTCAGCCCCGGCCCGGCGGCCCCCTCGGGCAGCAGGCTCGCGCCCGTCGACGGCAGGGCCCCGGTGACCGCGTCGATCCCGGTGGCCAGCACCGCCCCGGGGGTGGCTTCCGGCTCCCCCAGCACGAGGTGGACGTCCACCCCCGTGCTGCCGACCACGTCGAGCACGGTGACCGCGCCCCGCGGCCCCCGGGCCACCGACACGCGGTCCAGCAGGGCGGTGGTGCGGTACAGCACGGGCAGTTCGCGCCCGGCCCACGGGCCCGCGTCGGGGACGTGGGGGTACTCGGTGAACGGCCGTATCCACCGCAGCCGCAGCGTCAGCGCCGACGCCAGGACCAGCAGGGTGTCCTCGGTGACCGGCACCGGCATGCGCTCGATCAGCCCGCCGGTGCGCTCCGCCGCCCAGGCGTCCAGCGCCTTGCGGTCGCGGGCCGCGTCCCCCGTCAGGGCGCCCCGGGTACCGGGCGGGAGCCGCTCCGACCAGCGCTCCTCCAGCGGGAATCCCGCCGCGGTCCACAGCCCCGTCGCCGCCTGGAGCCCCCGTACGCCGTCCAGCGCGGCGAGCAGTTCGCGCGCGGCCCCCGCCGCGGACCCGGCGCCGATGCCGAGGGCCTCGGCCAGTTCCTCGCGCGCCGCTCCGCCCGCGCCGTCCGCCAGCAGCGCCAGCAGCGGCCAGACGCCGGCCGCGGTGAACACCGTGCCCCCGCCGTCGGCCGTGTCCTGCGCGGCCCACCGCCGCGTGAGGCGGTTGACCGCCCGTACCGTCGAGATCCTCATGCGGGGGAGGGTACGTGGAGGACGCCGCCGGGCCGGGTCCATTTTCCGCGGCCCGGCGGCGCCGGTCAGTGGCCGCGCAGCCCGCGGTCGACGGCGCTCATCAGCTCGCCGTCCGCGGTGTCCGCGTCCAGCGACCAGAACATCGCTCCGCCCAGGCCGTGTTCGCGGATGTAGGCCGTCTTGGCGCGCAGCACCTGCGGGTCGTCGTACGTCCACAGGGTGCTGCCGTCGAACAGCCAGGCGTGCCCGCCGCGCCGGTCCCGGTAGACCTCGTACGCGCCCGAATCGGCCAGCTTCTTCAGCGCCTTGTAGTCCTCGTACCCCGCCGACCAGGTGGCCGGCGCGGGACCGGTCGCGGGCTGCCCCATGCCGTCCCCGCCGCCGCTCACGCCCGTCCAGCCCTGCCCGTAGAACGGCATGCCCGTCACCAGCTTGCGCGCGGGCGCCCCGCGCCGCCGCCACGCCTCCACGGTGCCGTCGACGCTGAAGTCGCCCCGGGCGTACAGCGCGGACTGCTGGGCGGTGCGCGGCTCACCGGACACGTGGAAGTCGTAACCCTGGAGGGTCACGAAGTCCAGGTCGCGCATGATCCGGGGGACGTCGAAGCCCGCGTCGATCTTGGCGGGGGCGGTGGGGACGAAGGCCGTCAGTTCGTACGCCGGCTTCCGCTCGCGGCTGCGGGCGTACGCGTCGAGCTGCGTACGGAACTCCCTGACGAGCGCGGCGAAGTTCGCCTTGTCCTCGGGGCGGTACGTGGTGTCGGTGTCCCCGGCCGAGCCCGGCCACTCCCAGTCGAGGTCGATGCCGTCGAACACCCCGGCGGCCGAGCCCGCCCCGCCACGGGTGCCGTCCTGCGGGAGGTTGCCCTTGATGTACAGGTCGATGCAGGACTCGACGAGGGCCTTGCGGGAGGCCGGGGTGAGCGCGGCGTCCGAGAAGTGCGTGGACCAGCTCCAACCGCCCAGCGAGATCAGCACCTTGAGACCGGGGTGCTTCGCCTTGAGCTCGCGCAACTGGTTGAAGTTGCCCGCGAGCGGCTGCTCCCAGGTGTCGGCGACACCGTCGACGGAGTTCGCCGCGTCGAGCGGGCGCACGTAGTCGGCCCAGGCGTCCGCCTCACCCGGCACGTTCCCGGTGAAGCACTTGCCGTCCGGACCGATGTTGCCGAAGGCGTAGTTGATGTGGGTGAGCTTCCCGGCGGAGCCGTTCGCCTCCAGGTCCTGGACCTGGAAGTCCCGCCCGTAGACCCCCCATTGGGTGAAGTAGCCGACCTTCCTGTACGGGCGGTCGTGCCCGCCGTCGGCCTGCGCCGCGGCGTCGGCGGGCGCGAGGGCGGTCAGCAGGGAGAGGGAGCAGACGGCGACGGCCAGCCTGCCGAGCGTGCTGCGGCGCATGGGCTTCCTTTGCGGAGGCGGGGAACCGAGGGGTGTGCGCGTGCGCTGTGCATGCCGGAAACTATTGGTCTGGACCAGAGTGCGTCAAGGGTGGGACGGGGATCGCTGCGCCAGACTCCACTGGCCGACGTCATCGGCGAGCCCGCCGTTCAACGCGAACTGCACCGCGGCCGGGCCCGCGTCCTGAGGCAGCCGGAAGGTCACGAACCCCTCGGCCGTGCCGCCGGGGTCCAGCCTGACGGTGCGGGGGAAGGAAGGCCCGGCGGCCGTGGGGACATCGGTCCCCTCGAACCGACGGCCCTCGGAGTCCAGCAGGTGGGCGGAGGCGGCGGGGGAGTCCTCGTAGCGGGCGCTCCCGGTGTTCTCCAGCCGGAACCGCACGGCCACCAGCCGCTCGTCGACCCGGGCGTCCCCGGAAACGGCCGCGACCACGGTCGCGGGAGCCGCCGGATCGACCACCCGCACGAGGGTGACGTCGAGCCGCTCGCCGCTCCCCGGCCCGCCGAGCGAAACGGTCTCCCCGGAACCGCCGGGCCCGCCCTCGACCCCGACCAGCGCGCCGACGACGAGCACGAGGGCACCCGCCCCCACCCCGAGCCGTCCCCGTCCCCGTCTCCTGTAGGTGAGGCAACCCCCGGATCCGCTGGTCACCCTGCCTACGATCCTCCCCGACGCCGGCCCGCGCCACCGGCGGTCGTCCCGGGAGGTGGACATTCGCCAAATCCATTGGATCTCCGGAGCGGTCCGTGCCATGGTTGGTCTCGCCGAAGGGGTGTAGCTCAGCTGGTCAGAGCGCCGGTCTCCAAAACCGGATGCCGCAGGTTCGAATCCTGCCACCCCTGCCAACGACCACGCCCGGGCCGGACTTCTGTCCGTCCGGGCCTTCGCCGTCAACTCCCCGCGCGGCCCGGGTGGCCAGGCCGCGGCCGGTGGCCGCGGGGTGCGGCCAGTAGCCGAGCTCGCGCCCCCTCTCCGGACTCCCCTCGCGGCGGAACAGCCAGCAGGCGCCGACAGCGGCCCCGTTCGCCACGACCGCGTAGGCATCGCCCCCTGGCAACCGGCGGCGGCAAAGGGATGTGCCGGGGCAGCGGCATCCCGCGATCCTCCCGGCGTCGGCAGACGACTTCGCCGGGCCGGTCCGTCAGCCGCCGGACGGTGTCGTCGCCTCCGGTGCCGGGTTGCGGGCGAGCCACTGCCCGTACGCCCGGATCATCCCCCGGTTCCGCAGGGTGTCGAGGAGGAGGGCCAGACGCGCGGAGGCCCCCGGACGCGGTGCGCGGCCGCGGGCGATACGGCTCATGTGCGCCCGTACGACGGCCAGCACGGCCGCGCTGGCCATGTCCCTGTCCCGCCAGTCGAGGCGCACCGCGGCGACCTCGACGTCCTCGCCCTCCTGCCACCGCGCCGGCAGGTCGGGGCGCAGCGCGAGGGCGGTGGCCAGTCCGACCATCGCGAACCCGCTCGCCAGCACCCGCTCGGCGGACGCGCGCCGTCCGATGCCGCCCGTCAGCATCAGCGGCATGGGCGCGGACGCGACCAGCCGCTCGGCGATGGCGAGGAAGTACGCCTCCCTGCCGAGCTTCGTGTCGTCGGCCGTGCGGCCCATGGTCGCGGCGCTCTCCATGCTGCCGCCGGAGAGCTCCACGAGGTCCACTTCGTGGTCCTTGAGTGAGGCGAGGACCTCTTCCACCTCGTCTACGTCGAAGCCGCCGCGCTGGAAATCCGCCGTATTGATCTTGATTCCGACGGCGAAGGACGGGGACACCGCGGCGCGGACGGCGCGCACCACCTCCAGGAGCAGCCGGGACCGGTTCTCCAGGCTGCCGCCCCACTGGTCCGTACGGCGGTTGACCAGGGGGGAGAGGAACTGGCTCAGCAGGTAGCCGTGGGCCGCGTGGACCTGGACGCCGTGGAAGCCGCTCTCCTCCGCGAGCCGTGCCGTCGTGGCGAACCGGCTGATGGTGGCCCGGATGTCCGCTTCGGTCATGGCCGTGGGCCGGGCGAAGAGACTCGTGTGCCTGCCGAGGCTGACGCCGATGTCCGACGGCGCCCAGGCGACCCCCGGCAGGTCGGAGCGGACCTGCCGGCCGGGGTGGTTGATCTGCATCCACACCTGGGCGCCCCCCGAGCCGGCCGCGGCGGCCCAGCGGCGGAAGGGGGCCAGGTCGGTCTCCGCGTCCAGCACGATCGTGCCCGGAGAGGTCAGGGCCCGCCGGTCCACCATCACGTTCCCCGTGATGATCAGTCCGCTGCCGCCGCGCGCCCAGCTGCGGTAGAGCGCCTCTATCTCCGGGCCGGGCAGCTGCCCGGGCTGGCGGGCGAGGCTTTCCTCCATGGCTGCCTTCGCGATCCGGTTCGCGATGCGGGTGCCGTTCCGCAGGACGAGAGGTGTGGACAGGTGCATGGAGGGTTCCCCTCAGGGTGTCGTCGTGTGAAGTCGTGGAGTCAGGCCCGTGCCGTGGACTGCCGTGTCATCCGCACCCGCGGGGAGTACAGCATGGCTGCGGACAGGCCGACGAGGTCGTCGGAGTCCTCGGTGGAACCGACCGTCCAGCGGTGCTCCGGCGTGACCGCGGGCGCGGAACAGCCCTTCCGGATCACCGCGTGGGCAATCACCGAGGCATCGGCCTCGCCGCGGGCCCGGGCGCCGTCGGAGTGCTCGGCCAGGGCGAGCGCGTACGCCTCCGAGCCGGTCGAGCGGTCGAACCAGGGCGTCAGCCGCAGTAACGCGTCGAAGATGTCCCGCTCCCGCTGCATGAGGCGGCGCTCCACGGGCTGCCACCACGGCATGGGCGGCGGACTCGTACGGGGGATCTCCGGGCGGATCTCCAGCCACAGGGGCCGCAGCCGCCGTAAGCGGAGAAGGGCCCGCCACCGGGAGCCGACGCCTTGTCCGATGGGCGGGAGGAGGAAACCGCAGGCGGTCAGCAAGGCGCTCACACAGGCCAGGAGGACGGCGACGTCGGTGCTGAGCCGGTCCCAGTCGCGGCCGAGCCAGCGGGCCACGATCGCGGTGTACTTCAGGAGGTCGTACGAGAACGCGCCCGCCGCGCCCGCGGAGATCAGCAGCAGCCCCGCCTTCAGCGTGCCGGGCACCTGCCCGGACCAGCGCCGGCAGAGGACCAGCGTGGTGACGGCCGCCACGGTGTGCGCCGTCAGGTAGAGCAGGATCATCTCGCGGATCCAGGGGGTGCGGGCGTAGTACGTGTCCAGGTCGCGGGTCCGCTCGACCGGTGCGTCGCCCAGCGCGAACAGGGTGCAGATGGCCACGATCACGACGGCGTAGGCCGCCAGGCACCGCCGGGTCCGGCGCACGGTGACCCGCGGATCGTCGTCACCCCGCCAGCGGATCAGCAGCACGATGCTGATGCCGTCGAACGCCGTCAGGAGCGAGTACACGAGGGGCGCCGCGATGTTCGGCACGCCGAGCGCCGCGTTGACGGCCGTCAGACTCGGCGGAGCGGCGGTCACGAACAGCAGCGAGGCGACGAGGAGGGTCGCCGTGACGGCCCTCAGAAGCGGATCCCGGGGGTTCTTGCGCAGCGCCCAGAGTTTGACGGCGGAAGCGGAGACCAGGCCGGCGGTCGCCCACACGAAGGCCGTACCCGCGCTCATCAGCTGCTCTTCGAGGGGGCGGCGCCGACCGGGAGGCCGGAGCGGCGGATGCTGGAGAACTGGATACTCAGCCGCGCGAGGCTGTCCGTACCGGATACGCGGGCGGGAGCCGCGGCGTTGGTCTCGACGGCGACGGCCGTCTGCGCGGACGCCTGCGTCTCGTCGACAGCGTCGACTTCGTCGATCCCGCCCGTCGCGTCGATTCCGCTCGTCACGTCGATCCCGCCCGTCGCGTCGATCCCGCTCGTCGCGTCGATCCCGCCCGTCCCCTCGGCCCCCTCCATCCCCTCGATCGCGACGGTCTCCGCGGCGAGCAGGGCCGCGTGGATCGTGGCCGCCTCGGCGAAGAGGAGGGCGTCCTCCGGCGCACGGCCCTGCGAGGAGGCGTACCGCTCGGCCGCCTCGCGGTGGCCGACGTCCAGGTGGGGCGCCAGATTGAGCAGACGGTCGGAGATCTCGGTGGACCTGGCCATGGCCCGGATCTCGGGCGACGAGGTGGGACCGATCCGCATCGGCTTCCCGGGCCCCGCGAACGGTTCGAGCGCACGCCAGAGGGGCTCCATCGCCCGGTAGGCCCGCCAGGACACCCACATCGACCCCAGCCGCGGCCCGACGACGGGCACCAGGAACCCGACCGCGGTCATGCCCGCGCCCAGCCCCGCGAGGGGAGGCGCGATGTCGGTGCTGAGCGAGTCCCATGTGTCCGTACCGGCCCAGCGGGCGCCGACGGCCAGGAACTTGACCAGGGAGAACGACAGGGTGAGGCCGAAGGCGGCCACCAGGATGAGCAGGCCCCAATGGGTCCACGCGGCCTGGAGTTCCCGCAGTTCACGCGCCCACCGCCAGCACTTCGCCGCCACGACGAGACTCGTGGCGGTGTGCGCCGTCAGATAGAGGACGATCATCTCGCGCGCGTACGGGGTGGTCGCGTAGAACGTGTCGAAGTCGCGCTGCTGCTCGATGGGCACGTGGCTGAGCGAGAAGAGCACGCAGAACGTCGCGATCACCGCGGTGGTCGCCACGATCCACATCCTGGTGTGCCGTCGGACGGTCTCCTCGGGCCCCCCGCGCCAGTGCATGAGGAGCACCAGCGAGCCGCACGACAGGCACGACAGGATGCAGTAGACGATGAGCGCCGAGATGTTCGGGACGCCGGTGATCCGGTTGACCCGCGCGATCGTCGGCGGAGCACCGAACACGAAGCCCGAGGCCGAGGACACGAGGATGACGAAGATCGACTTCGACATCGGTGAGTGCCAAGTACTCCACAACGAGGGCCCCTTCACCACCAGGGCGACCGCCAGGACGGCGGCGGGTATGTAGTAATCCGATCCGGTCACGCTCAGTAGCCTCTGCCCATGCTGGACTGGATCCGGCCTGCCAGACCGGTGATCGGCACGGCACCGCCGCCTTGCAGGTGCTCCCGCAGCCGGGCTCCGAGTTGCAGCCCGAACTCCTCCGCGTCGCTCTCCTCCTCGGTGCGGACGTGACTCCTCGCGGCCAGGGCGACGAGCTCGTCGCCGGCCAGTTCACCCCCGAGGGAGCGGGCGGCAGCCGTACCGACGGCGCTGTGCGTCCCGTGGGAGAGGCACTCGCCCTTCAGGGCGTGCCACATCTCGTGGGCGAAGATCACGAACTGGTGGAGCGCGCTCGTACGGCGCTCGACGACGATCACGAGCCGGTCGTCGAACCGCGCGGTGAGGCCGCTGGCCGTATCCTCGGGAAACTCGCGGAAGCACAGGAGGACCGGGCGGTACGGGAGATCGCCGCGGTCCTCGTTGAGGCGCCGCTCGACGTCCGCCCGCAACACCGCGAACAGACGGTCCGGATCCGAGGGGATCGGCCTGGCGAGACCCGCGATGACCTCGTCGCAGAACCTCGCGATCCTGCGCTCGGCAGCCCGCCGGGCCAGGTGCCTCCTCGGCGCCGTGAGCAGGCCCCGGGGGGGCGCCGGCCGGCGGAGGGCCGCGAGTATCCCCTGGCGAAAGCCGGCCGTGTGCCGCTCGTTCATGCGAATGCCCCCACTCTGCGTTCCCTCCGATGGGTGGTGAAGCCGCGGCCAGCCGTGCCGCTTCCTGCGCTGCTCGCGCTTGCTGTGACTGAAGTTCAGGCCAGTCGCCTGCGTACCCGCGCCACGTGTCCGCGGTCCGTGTCCCGCGCGCCCCGGGCGGCCCCGCCCCCGGGCCGCCCCCGGGCCGCCCCCGGGCCGCGCCGCGCCCGGTGTCAGGAGCCGGAGCTCTCCCGCGCGATCGCGTCCACGAAGGCCATCAGCGCCGTCTCCAGGTTCGGCGGCAGCTCCCTGTTGCCGAGACGGAGCTGGATCTGCATCGCGTGACGGTTGCGCACGGCCTCGGAAGGATTCTTGAGGAACGCGGTGAGGTCCGGGATGACCGTCCGCTCCAGGACTCGCTTCAGGGCCTCGGGCGGAGTGTGCGTGAAGTACTCCATCGGGACGTCGAAGAACTTGGCCAGACCTGCTCCGTGCCAGATGTTCGGCGTGCTCCGGTTCAGCAACTTGCCGTGCCACTGCGGCGTCATCCCGCTGCCGGCGGCGATCTCGGCGGTCGTGTACTGGCGCCGGCCGCCCGTGTTCCCGTCCACGGTCAGGCGCGTTTCCCTGAGGAACATGATGCGGCGGGCGAGCTCGGCCGATCCGCTCGCGGGAGCTTCGACGACCTCGCCGTCGAGGAGGCGCCGGATGTCGGCCTCGGGGAGGGAGGTGTGGAAGGAGAGGTCCCGCAGGTTGAAGACCGAAGCGCGGTCGAGCTTCGACTCCGCTTGGAGGGCCTCGACTTCTCTGATGGTCTCAGCGAGCTGCTCGTACGCGTCGCTCATCGACCCTCCAGACAGGATGGAAGGGAACGTGTGGCCCGGACAAGTCCGCGACCTGTTCCGGCCACTAGATCACGGAAACGCTCGGACCCGCAAAGAAACGACCGTTTCGTGAGACGCGCGGTGGACGCTTGAACAGGGCCGTTCGAGGCGCTGGAAGCCTTCTCACCGACGCACCCGGCCCCAGCGGCACCCTCAACCCCATCTGTAATCAGCCAGGATGGGGGGAGGAGACACCGCCACGACAGCGTTCTGGACCGGCGGCGTCGGCAAGGGGAGGGAAGCCGGCCATGGCCTGGCTGAACGTGGCCGGACAGGCCGGACAGGCCGGACAGGCCGGTCGGTCCGGTCGGTCCGGGCGGCTGGGTGCGGGTGGTCAGTCCGGGGTGCGGGTGGACGACGGACGCGGGCCGGCCGGGGTCAGGACGGCGGCGGCGAGGTGGTCGCGGAACCAGCGGTGCGCCGGGTCCGCGGAGTTGCGGGGGTGCCAGGCCATCCCGAGGTCCAGGGGCTCCAGGTCCAGGGGGATGGGGAACGTCCGCAGGCCCATGGCGGCGATGGTGTCGGGCAGCCAGTCGACCAGGCCGAGCGCGACGAGGTCCGTCTCCCGCGCGAGCATCATCGCGCTCGTGTGGCTGGGCACGACCACCGCGGTGCGGCGGCGCAGGCCGAGCTCCGCGAGGGCCGTGTCGATGGGACCGCTGCGTTTGCCGAGGCGGGAGATGCCGATGTGGTCGGCTTCGGCGAAGCGGCGGGCGTCGATCCGGCCGTCGGTCCGCCCCGCGAAGAGGGGGTGACCACTGCGGGCGATCCCGACCACGGGCATCCGGGTGAGCCGGCGGGTCCGGATCTCGGGGTCCAGGTGTCCCAGAACGCCCAGTTCGACGTCGACCCAGCCCTGCCGCAACCCGGGGCCGCCCTCCACCGCCTCCGGCAGGAAGACGACGTCCACCTGAGGGGCCTCCGCGTGGATCCGCTCGGTCAGGGTCCCGGCCACGCCCACCAGCAGCAGGTCGGCGGCCTGCACCGTGAAGGTGCGCTGGAGCCGGGCGGCGTCGAACCCCGCGCCGGGGCGCAGCACGTTGTCGCAACCGCGCAGCAGCGCACCGACCTCCTCGCGGAGTTCGTCGGCACGCGGGGTCGGGACCAGACCCTGGCCGGCGCGGACCAGCAGGGGGTCGCCGACGGTGCGGCGGAGCCGGGCCAGGGTACGGCTGACTGCGGCGGGCGAGGTGCCGAGGCGCTCGGCGGCGCGGGTCACGCTGTTCTCCTGGAGCAGGGCGTCCAGGACGCGCAGAAGGTTGAGATCCATCGACGAGCACTCCTGAACTGCAGTTTTCCGTCTGAAGCAATGATTGGGTGCCAATCTTTGCATTGCTGTGCCGACTACCGGCACCGGAGAGTGGAGGGGCCCGCGAAGCCGCGCGGCGTTCCCGCTTCACCCCCGTGCAAGGAGCCCCTGTGCAGCAGCAGTCCCCCCGTACCGGCCGGGAAGGCGACGTACTCGCCGTCGTCAGTCAGAGCGGACCGACGGTCTCGTTCTTCGACGCCGCGTCAGACCTCCGGCTCGGCGAGGTGCAGGTCCCCGCCGAACCGCACGAGTTGTGCTACGACCCCACGCAACGCCTGCTGTGGTGCACGCTCACGTACCACTCGGGCTACTACCACGCGAACGGCGGCCGCCGCACCGAACTGGCCGTCATCGACCCCGACAGCCGCCGCATCGTCGAGATCGTCGACCTCGCCCCCGAACACGGGCCGCACGGGCTCGCGCTGGACACCGCGCGCGGGCGGCTCTACGTCAGCGTGGAAGGCGGGGAGGACCGGCCCGGCGGCGTCGTGGTCGTCGACACCGGGACCCGCCGGCCCCTGGGCAGGATCGACACGGACGCTCCGGGCCCGCACTGGTTCGCGATCGACCCGGCGGGGCGCACGGGCTACGCCACCAACAAGGAGGCGCCCTTCGTGTCCGTCGTGGACCTCGAACGCGGCGTCCTCACCGCGAAGGTCGAGGTGCCGGGCAGCGAGGGGCTCGCCGTCTCCGCCGACGGCGCCCACGCCTTCGTCGCGGCGCCGTACGGCAACTTCTCCGGCAGCGCCGGGGACCGGCCGGCCGCCGGCATCCGCGTCATCGACCCCCGCACGGCCACCGTCGTCGACACCCTCCCCACGGAGAACGTCATCCTGCCGGTGCACCTGACGTCTACGGGCAGGCTCCTCGCCGGCGAGCTGCGCATGACCGCCGAGCCGGGCGCGCACCTCGGACGCCACGCACCGGGCCGCCTCACCGTGTTCTGCGCCGACACCCGCAAGCACCTGGGCGAGGTCGAGGTCGGGCTCTTCCCCCTGACCATCACCTCGTCGCCAGACGGCAGGCTCGGCTACGTGTCCTGCGTCGTCTCCTCCACCGTCGACATCGTCGACTTGGAGTCGCTGGAGCGCCTGGCCCGCCTGGACATCGCCAAACTCGGCGAAGCCGGCGCCCACGGCCTGGCGTACGTCCCGCACAGCGGGTGACCCTCGGGGGCGGGCCCGGCAGCCGACCGCATGAGCCGCAGGCCAGGACCGTGCGACCGTTGACGGCATGGATCATCTGCTGCATCTCGATCGCACACTCGATGAGCTGGACCCACCCCACTGGGGGCCTCCTGCCCCCGGCGCGACGCATCTGGTCCGCAAGGTGCACGCCTTGCGGCGCGTCCCGCTCGGGGAGATCGGCCCTGCGGATCTGCGCACCCTCGTCTCGCAGCAGGTGGCGCTGCTGTACACGCTCCCCCTCGCGGTGCGCCTGCTGCTCGAGGAGCCATTGATCGACGCCTACTTCTCCGAGGGGGACCTGCTGCTCGCCACGGTGGACGTCCCTTCCGCTGCCTGGTCTCCATTGCCGGACCTCGCCGGACAGCTGCGCACCGTGGTCGCGGCGTTGCCGGAGGCGGCCGTCGCGCGTCTTCCTCGCGGCGCCGGTGAGCGGCTCGACCGTTTCGTATCGGGACCCTGACCACCGGACACCTGTTGTCAGAGGGACGTGGCAGAGTCGCCGCATGCTCGAGATCGTGGTGAAGACGGAGAACCGGGAGCGGCACGTCCGCGTGTCCGTGGAGGAGTTGGCCGGTCTGGTCCGGCGCATCGGCGGTGACGGTGACCGGTTCCTGGTGGTCCAGCGGGTACCCGACCTGCCCGACGTGTTCGCACAGGTCTGGCACGAGGCCGGCGGCGACTACACGCTGGAGCACCGGGACGGTGCCGCCGACCGCCACTTCCACGCGACAGCGGACGGGCCCGGGGCGGTGATCGAGACGCTCGCCGGCTGGGCCCGTCAGGAGGCGGGATGGGACGGTGGTGCGGCCTGGGCGCTGCTGGACATGGGCCCTGCCTCCGAGGTGCCACCCCTGGCCCTCGACGAAGAGGAACGCGGGGAGTTGGAGGAGCGCGTCCGCGAGGTACTCGTCGGCGGTTACTCCACCCGCTCGGAACTGGCCGAGCTCGCCGAGGACTACCTGGTCACCGGGGACCGCCGGCCCGTCTCGCGCGAGCAGGCGCAGGCGCTGGCGGACCGGATGTGGCTGGAGCGGGTCGCGGAGCAGGCCGGATGGCAGGGCGAGACCGACCCCGAGCGGCTCACCCGCGCCTTCACCGCGCTGCAGGAGGCCGGCATCACCGCCCGCGAGAACTTCACCTGTTGCCGCAGCTGCGGCCAGTCCGAGATCGGCGACGAAGCCGGCCCCGACGCCCGTGGCTTCGTCTACTTCCACACCCAGTGCACGGACTCCGCCGCAGCCGGCCACGGCCTGACGCTCTTCTACGGCGGCTTCGACGGCTCGGCCGATACGACTGCGGCCATCGGCCACGAGGTCGTGGCCGCCCTCGAGACGGTAGGCCTCCACCCCGAGTGGGACCGCGACCCCGGCAGGGCCATCACCGTCACCCGCCTGGACTGGCGCCGCCGTCTGGTCGGCTAGTACCCGGACCCCGAGCCCGCGCCCGAGCCCGAGCCCGCGCCCGAGCCCGAGCCCGCGCTCGTGCTCGCGGAGGCCCGGCCCGCCGGTAGCCTGCCCGTATGGCCGAGATCTGGCTGGGTTCGGTGGCGCCCGAGCCGGTGAAGCGGACGCCGCGCAGCCGTGACGGGCTGCCGCGTGGCGTCAGGAAGCCCTCGCCGTTCGGTCGGACTCGCTGCGGAGAACGCAGAACTCGTTGCCTTCGGGGTCGGCGAGGACCGCCCAGCCGGTCCCATCGGGATTCCGGTGATCACCGACAAGGGTGGCGCCGATACCGAGCAGCCGGTCCACCTCCTGCTCACGCGATGTCTCGGGGCGCAGACACAGGTGGATCCGGTTCTTCGTCTTCTTGGCCTCGGACACCTGGTTGAAGTACAGCACCGGGCCCTCCGCCAGCAGCACCCGAGTCTCCCGGTCACCCGGTTCGGACTCCGGATCCACCGGACGGCCCGTCACTCTGCTCCAGAACCGGGCCAGCTCGTACGCATCCGCGCAGTCGATCGCCACGTTCTGCACCATCGAAACCATGCGCCCGAGCCTCCCTCATTTCCACCCCGTACGCCACCGACGTGCGCCACCGCGAGGAAGGGCGGTCAGTGCGGCCGGACGTCGGTCGCCACGGCCGCGGCGGGGGCCGGGACCCGAGCCGGTCGCGGCAGGTCCGGTGCGGACGGCTGCTTCGGAGCGGAGAGCGCCCCGGCCAGGACGAGCCCGAAGCCGACCAGGTGGAAGGGCAGCGTCATCGCGGTGAGCACATGGGGGGCCATGTAGATTCCGACGGCCTCCGTGAGCGGTCCCAGGCCCACAGCGGTTCCGACCGTCGACACGATCGGCCCGGGCAGCATGACCAGGCATCCCGCCATGGCGAGGCGGGCGTTCCGCCCTCGTCGGCGGATCGCCAGTGCGGCGACGACAGCTCCCCCCAGCGGTATGAGGAACGCGACGACGACGAGGAGCAGGCCGACGAGGCCGGCGGCGATGTGGTTGTCTTGCAAGGGACTCCATCCAGGATCGGGCGCACGCGGGTGACGTGCGGCGTGAAGATACCCGACCCGCTGTCGGAGCGGACAACGGATTACCGGCCCGGTCGGCGAGGCACCGCCCTGAGGCGCTCCAGCCCCGGAAAAAAATCTTCGAGAGGGATGTCGAGAATCCGGCGCCGGCTCCGTCCCAGGTGTGAGCGCGGCCAGAATGGACGCGTCGGAACGGATCGAGGAGAACCGTCATGGCCAAGTACCTGCTGCTCAAGCACTACCGCGGCGCCCCGGCCCCGGGCAACGACGTCCCCATGGACCGCTGGACCCCCGAGGAGGTCTCCGCCCACATCCAGTACATGCGCGACTTCGCCGCGAAGCTGGAGCAGACCGGAGAGTTCGTCGACGCACAGGCGCTGGCGCCGGAGGGAACATGGGTCCGGTACGACGGTGAGGGACGCCCGCCCGTCACCGACGGCCCGTTCGCCGAGACCAAGGACCTGATCGCCGGCTGGATGGTGATCGACGTGGACACCCACGACCGGGCCCTGGAGCTCGCCGCCGAGCTGTCCGCGGCCCCGGGTGCCGGCGGCCGGCCCATCCACGAGTGGCTGGAGCTGCGACCCTTCATGGCCGAGCCGCCCACCATCACGGAGTGACCGGCCCCGATGACCGCCCCCACCCCGGACTCCCGCCCCGGCCCGGACCCCGCCGTCCGGGCCGGGGCCCCGGCCCCGGGCCCCGGCGCCGCCCCGGCGTCCACCGTCGACGAGGCCCTGCTGAGGGAGCTCACCCCGGCCGTCCTCGGCATCCTCGTCCGCCGCGGAGCCGACTTCGCCGCGGCCGAGGACGCCGTACAGGACGCCCTTGTCGACGCCCTCCGCACCTGGCCCGCCGACCCGCCCCGCGACCCGCGGGGCTGGCTCGTCACCACCGCCTGGCGCCGCTTCCTCGACGCGACCCGGGCCGACACCGCCCGCCGGCGCCGCGAGGACCTCGTCGACCGCGAGCCGGAGCCGGGCCAGGCGCCCGACACCGACGACACCCTCAGCCTCTACTTCCTGTGCGCGCACCCCGCGCTCTCCCCGTCCTCGGCCGTAGCCCTCACACTGCGGGCCGTCGGCGGTCTCACCACCCGCCAGATCGCCCGCGCCTACCTCGTGCCCGAGGCGACCATGGCGCAGCGCATCAGCCGCGCCAAGCGGACGGTCTCGGGCGTCCGGCTGGACCGGCCCGGCGACGTCGCCACCGTGCTGCGCGTCCTCTACCTCGTCTTCAACGAGGGGTACTCGGGGGACGTCGACCTCGCCGCCGAGGCCATCCGCCTGACCCGCCGCCTCGTCGCGTACGTCGACCACCCCGAGCCGGCCGGACTGCTCGCGCTGATGCTCCTCCACCACGCCCGCCGCCCGGCCCGCACCGCCCCCGACGGAAGCCTCGTCCCCCTCGCCGAACAGGACCGCGGCCGCTGGGACACGGCCGCCATCGCCGAGGGCATCGGGATCCTGCACGGCGCGCTCGCCCGCGACCGGCTCGGCGAGTACCAGGCCCAGGCCGCCATCGCCGCCCTCCACGCCGACGCGCCCACCGCCGAGGAGACCGACTGGCCCCAGATCGTGGAGTGGTACGACGAACTCGTCGCCCTCACCGGCAGCCCCGTCGCCCGCCTCAACCGGGCGGTGGCTGTCGGAGAAGCCGACGGCCCGCGCGCCGGCCTCGCAGCGCTCGCCGGACTCGACCCGGACCTGCCCCGCTACACCGCGGTCGAGGCCTGGTTCCACGAGCGCGACGGAGACCCCGCCGGTGCGGCCCGCCTCTACGCCGAGGCCGCCCACCGCGCCCCGACCGTGGCCGAACGCACCCACCTCATCCGACAGGCGGCCCGTCTCAACGCCGAGGCGGCCGGTCAGGGGCCGGGTCCGGCTCGGTCCGAGAGCGCGGAGGGTGCGTAGTGCTCTGCGCCGAGCCGGAAGGCGGTGAAGACGCCGGCATCGCATCCGCCACCGACAGAGCCGGGCGAGACCGGTCCGCACGGACCCGACCCCGCTGCGGCGCACACAAATGTCCGCGCGGACTCCCCGCGACCGTGTCAGCATGGAGGGCATGACGACCTTCCGAAAGGCCCGTGCCGCGTAGCCGGCCGAGGCGGCTACGAGTCCAGGCTGCCCAGAATCACGAACGCTCCGCGGTACGCCGCCGGGGCCCGTCCGTCGACGGGCTGTCCGGTCGGGCGGTGGGGGAGATACTCCGGCTCGAACTCACGAGGAATTACCTGAACGTCGGGGACGTCCTCCTCGCCCTCCACCGCTGGCAGCAGTTCGTCCGCTGCCCGGAGAGCCGCCAGTGGGACCTCTGCGAGTGGGGAAGCGCACACTGGTACTGCTGCGGAAACCCGGTCGAGGGCCGCTTGCTCCTGGACTCGGTGATGCAGGCCCTCTCGCGTCGAAGCGCCCGTGAACTCGGGGCGGTCATGGACAAGTTCGATTCCCACGCCACCGAGCCCGCTCTGGCTCTCGCGAGCCGTGTCACACGGGCAGTCGGGGGCGGGTGAACCGCCGGGGGTTCAGCTCGTGGAGACCGTGGTCGCCGGTCCGTCCACCGCCGGAGGGGCGGCGGCGGGCCGCCTCTCGGCTGCCGGATTCCTGACCAGCAGCGCGATGTAGGTGAGGTCCAGGACGGAGCAGAGTGCTCCCAGCCCGAGGACGAGCGGGGAATACTCCACGACCCCGAAGAGGAAGGCCGCGGCGAGCGTGCCGATCCACTTGGCGACCGCGATGACCAGCGACTGGCCGAGCGGGCCACGCCGGCTCGCGTAGAGGGCGACGAAGAGGCCGGACATCAGCAGGTTCTGCAGGAAGGCCGAGTAGTGGCCCCCGTCCTGCGGGCCGAATTGCGCGATGAAGAGCCACTGGACGACGAAAGCGCTCGCGAAGAGGAGCACGCTCCACACGGCGAACAGTCGCGGGGTGACGAAGTCGGGCAACTCGGCCCGACCGTAGCGCAGGTACGCGCAGACGATGACGACGTCGGCGACGGTCCACACCGCGTTGATGACAGCCTGGGCCGTGTCCGCGGACCCGCTGAATCCCTCGACGGCGTACGTCGCCTCCCACGCGAAGTTCAGCGCCAGGGCCCCGGCGGGTATGGCGTACGTCCGGTCCCGCCGTCCCACCCGTATCGCCTCGACGTACACAACCGTCCACGCCAGCCCGCCGACCAAGGCCAGAAGCTGCTCCATGCCATCCCCCAGAGTTCGTAAGGTCCGAGCCTTCGGACCCTAAACGATCACACTCCGGGCAGGGCCTCGGCCGTCCCTCCGGGGACGCGACGGACTCGGCATCACCTCGTCACCGCGTACAGCGCCAGCGCGACCGGGGCCGGGCAGGCCAGGGCGCCCAGCAGGGCGAAGCGGGCCTCGCGGGACAGGCGTCGGACGCCGGGGGCGAAGTAGAGGAGGGTGAGGACCCCGGCCGCCCCTGCGACCACGACCACCGGCCAGAGCAGCAGCCCGGTGACGTCCGTTCCGGACGCGGCGCTCCAGACGCCGACCATCAGCACGAAGAAGGCGATGACGGCGAGCGCGGTCCCGGTGATGCCCCACAGCAGTACGGCCGTTGCCACGAGCAGCTTGTTGGTAGGCGCGGGCGCGGGCGCGGGCGCGGGCGCGGGCGCGGGGGAGTAGGGGTAGGGCTGGGTGGGGTGCGGGGCGGACATGTTCGGGGCTCCCTGCTCGCGACTGGTGGTGCGGGGTGATGTACCAAGTCTGGCGGGGCGGCGGCCGAGGAGGATGAGTGCGGATACTCATCCCCCGCGGCGCGCGTGCTCAGTCGGTGGAGGGCTGCCCGGTGCCGGCCGCCTCCTGGAAGCCGTACGGGCGGGTGATGATCTCCATCCCGTGCCCGCTCGGATCCGTGAAGTAGACCCCGCGGCCCCCGTCGTTGTGGTTGATCTCGCCGGGGCGCCTGCCGTGCGGGTCGGCGAAGTACGGGATCCCCGCCGCCCGGATCTTCTCGAACGCCGCGCCGAATTCCTCCTCGGAGACGAGGAAGGCGTAATGCTGCACGGTGATGGACCCGGCCGGGACGGTCGCGAAGTCCAGGGTGACGCCGTTGGCGGTTCCGACGGGGATGAAGGGACCCCACTCCGCCCCGACCTCCAGGCCGAGGACGTCCGCCAGGAAGGCGGCGGATTCCCGGTTGTCACGGGAGTGGATGATCGTGTGGTTCAGTTCGACTGACATGAGTGAATGCCTCCGAAAGGCACGTCACGGGCACCTCCATGCCTCACCCGGTCGGTGACCGGCACGCGATGCCGTGATCACGATCCTATGGGGGCGTCCGGGCGGAGTCCACCGCCTTGTCCCGGCCTCCGGCGGCGGCCTGCTCGTTCACGAACCCCCGTACACCGCCTTGACGTTGTCCTGCGCCGGATGCGTCCGGCCCGCCGGGCCCGCCGCGAAGACACGGAGGAGGTTCTCCGTCACGCGGGTCGTCAGCGTCCCGCAGCGTGCGTCGAGGCCGTGGTTGCGGCCGCTGCGGCCGTCGCCCGTGGCGTCCAGGGCCTCCACCCACCGCATCGTTCCCGTCGCGAAGACCCCCGCGCCGCTCGTGGTCGTGTAGTACGCCGTGTCCTGGTGGCTCGGGCGGCCGTCGCACACCACGGGGGAGTGCGCGATGATCTCGATCGGCCGGGGCGTCGGGAAACCGGTGTTCACCTTGTCGTACTCCACCCCCACCAGGTGCTCGAAGCGGTCGCCCGCCTGCGCGCCGGTGCCCTCGAACAGCCAGTGACCGGGGTTCGTCACCACGTACGGGGCGTCCACCGGGTAGCCGTCGTAGATCACGCCGAGGAGGGAGCTCTCCGGGTCCGCGCCCGGCGGCGAGCGGAAGTCGACCGTCGCCGGGTGGCCGCGCCGGATCGCCGGATCCTGGTCGTACGAGGACTTGTAGCAGACCACCGTACGGTCCGGGCCGAGGTCGGAGGCTTCGAGGCGGATCCGCCGGAAGCAGCAGTTCGCCCCGAGGACCGCGAGGTTGGTGCCCGCGTCGCGCGCGGCCGTTATGTGCGCCCGCTGCTCCGGGGACCAGTACTCGTCGTGCCCGAGGGAGAGGATCGCGGCCGCCCCCTCCAGCAGCCGCTTCTCCCGTGCGACGTCGGTGGTGGTCGCGTACGCGAGGGGTATGCCGAGCCGCTCGGCGAGCGCGATCAGCGGGGCCTCGTACACCAGGAACAGCCCGGCGCCGTCGTCGTAGTCGTACGGCCGGTCGAAGGTCACCGCGAGCGAGCGCGAGGCGTAGCCGCCGCCGGGGCCGTCGTAGCTGCTGTAGCCGCCCCAGCGGTTGTAGGCCTGCCAGGTGGCGACGGCGTTGACCACGACCGTACGTCCGGCCGTGGACGCCGACCGTACCGTCACCGGCACGAAGCGCTGGCCCTCGCCGCCCTGCGCGTCCAGCCGCAGCAGGTAGCTGCCCTCGGGCCAGTCCTTCGTCTCCACCGTGGTGGTGCGGGCCCACCGCGTGCGGACCATGCGGGTCCCGGAGTCCACGGTGTGCTCGGGCTGCCGCACCCCCGGGAGGGCCTCGGAGCGCCACACCAGCCGGGCGCGGGCCCCGCCGTACCAGCCCATCCGGTAGGCGGAGACGGTGAACCGGGGCGCCGTCGTCGAGACGTACAGCCCGAAGGACTCGCCCGGCAGCACGCTGACCTTGTCGGCGAACCCCTCGACGGCGCGGTCCGGACCGGCCTTGGTCACCGGCCAGTCCGCGTTGCCGGGGCGGGCGTTCTCGGCCTTCACGTCGAAGGCGTGCGGTGCGGCCGGCGAGGGCTTGCCGCCGGGGGCGCCGGACGCGCCCTGCCGGTCCCCGCCGTGCAGTTCGGCGCCGCCGTCCGCGCCCGCGCAGCCGGACACGGCCCCCAGCCCGGCCACGGTGGCCGCCCCCGTCGCGATCGCGAGGAACCGCCGCCTGCCCGCGACGTCGCCGCTCCCGGTGACCCCGGCTATGTGCTCCTGATCCATGGGGGCACGTTATGTCACGCTTCGAACCCGCTTTCGGCCGACCCGGCCGCCGCCGCTGATCTAGGCTGGCACCCGTCCGTTCCGTTGCACCAACCGAGCCTGGGGGAAAGCGAGATGACGTACGACGGAGCACACGACCTGGGTACGGTCCGGCAGCTGTGGCAACTGCTGGAGCCCGTCCACGCCCTCGTCTGGTTCGCGCCGGAGTCCTACGAGGAAGCGGGCGCCCTCGGATACGCCACCGACGACCGGTGGCCGATGTACTTCGCCTTCCGGGCCGCTCCGCTCGGGCCGGTGGACGCGGAGCTCGTGAACGCCCTCTTCTACAGCTTCAGCCCGGCCATGGTCCGGCGGTACGCCGGACGGTCCTGGCAGGTCGCGCCGCCGGCCCGGGTCCTGGAGGCCCGCGCCGCGGCCACCGACCGCTCCCTGCGGGCGGCGCTCGGGGAGCGCGCCGCCTCCCGCGAGCTCGCCGAGGCGGCGGGGCTCGCCCGCCGCGCGGCGGAGGCCGCCGTCACCGCCGGGCGCCCGCTGGCCGCCGCCAACGCCGCGCTGCCCTGGCCCGAGGCCCCGCACGCGGTGCTGTGGCACGCGGCCACGATCCTGCGCGAGCACCGCGGGGACGGCCACCTCGTCGCGCTCCAGGCCCACCACCTCGACCCGGTGGAGTCCCTGGTCCTGCACGCCGGGGCCGGAGCGGCGCCGGCCGAGGCCTTCGAGAGCCGCCAGTGGTCCGCCGGCGCATGGCACCGGGCCCACGGCCGTCTCGCCGCCCGGAACCTCCTGTCCGAGGACGGCACGGCCACCGAGGCGGGCATGGCGGTGCGCACCGCCGTCGAGAAGCTGACCGACGAACTCGCCGCGGCCCCGTGGTCCGCACTGAGCGTCCAGGAGGCGGCCCGGCTCGCGGACCTGCTCCTCCCTCCGGTCCTCGACATCGTGGCCACCGGCCTCCTGCCGTCCCAGAGCACGCTGGGCATCGGTATGAAGTACGACTACTCGGACGCGTGAGTCCGCGACCAGGGGGACCCCGACGCGGGACCGGTGCCGTGTGGCGGCGCCGCCGAAGGGCCCGGGCGACCCGCCTAGACTGTCTGCTCGGTCGATCTTCGTCTTGACGAGTGCGGAGGAACGAATCACATGCGCCATCTCCCGTTGGGCAATTCAGGTCTCCAGGTCTCCGCCGTCGGCCTCGGCTGCAACAACTTCGGCGGCCGCCTCGACGCACGCGCCACCCGGGCCGTGGTCGACGCCGCCCTCGACGCGGGCATCACCCTCCTCGACACCGCCGACATCTACGGCGGGCTCGGCGGCTCCGAGAGCCACCTCGGCCAGGCCCTCAAGGGCCGCCGCGACCAGGTCGTCCTCGCCACCAAGTTCGGCTTCGCCGGCATGGACATGCGGTACGGGCCCGCGGCCGGATCCCGCGGCGGGCGCGCCTACATCCGGCGGGCCGTCGAGGAGTCCCTGCGCCGCCTGGACACCGACCACATCGATCTCTACCAGCTGCACAGCCCCGACCCGGCCACCCCGATCGCCGAGACCCTCGCCGCGCTCACCGAGCTCGTCACCGAGGGCAAGGTCCGCTACATCGGCCACTCCAACCTCACCGGCTGGCAGCTTGCCGAAGCCGCCCACGTCGCCCGCGAGACGGGCGCGGTCCCCTTCGTGTCCGCGCAGAACCAGTGGTCGCTGCTGGAGCGCTCGGCCGAGCGCGAACTCGTCCCCGCCGCCCTGCACTACGGCGTCGGCGTGCTCCCGTACTTCCCGCTCGCCAACGGCCTGCTCACCGGCAAGATCCGCCGCGGCGCGCCCGTCCCCGCCGGCTCCCGACTCGAAGGCCGCGACGGCTACGTCACCGAGGAGCGCCTCGACGTGGTCGAAGCCCTCGCGGCCCTCGCGGACAAGCACGGCCGGACCGTCCTCGAACTCGCCATCGGCTGGCTCTCCGCCCGGCCCGGCTGCGCCTCCGTCATCGCCGGTGCCACCTCCGCCGAGCAGGTGCGCGCCAACGCGGCCGTCGCCGACCGGCCGCTGGACGCCGAACTGCTGGCCGAGATCGACGCCATCGCCCCGGCCGTCGCATGACCGGCGTACCGCCGCTGCGCTGCGCGCTGATCGACGACTTCCAGGGCGTGGGAACCACCGCCGCCGACTGGTCCGCGCTCGCCGGGCGCGTCGAGGTGGTCAGCTTTCCGGGGCACACCGACGACGTGGACGAACTCGCCGCCCGCCTGGCGGACTTCGACATCGTCGTCACCCTGCGCGAGCGCGTGCCCTTTCCCGCCACCCTGCTCGACCGGCTGCCCCGCCTGCGCCTGCTCGTCGCCTCCGGCATGCGGAACTCGGTCATCGACTACGCGGCCGCCGCACGCAACGGCGTGACGGTCTGCGGCACCGCCAGCTCCTCCACCCCGCCGGTGGAGCTGACCTGGGCCCTGCTGCTCGGCCTCGCCCGCGGCCTCGTGCAGGAGTCCACCGCGCTGCGCGACGGCGGTCCCTGGCAGCAGACGGTCGGCGCCGACCTGCACGGACGGCGGCTCGGGCTGCTCGGCCTCGGCAAGATCGGCAGCAAGGTGGCCCGGGTCGGGCTCGCCTTCGGCATGGACGTGGTCGCCTGGAGCAGCAACCTCACCAAGGAACGCGCCGACGAGGTGGGCGTCACCCTCGCGCCCTCCAAGGAGGAACTGCTGGCGAGCAGCGACTTCGTATCCGTCCACCTCGCGCTCGGCGACCGCACCCGGGGGCTCGTCGGCGCGGCCGAGCTGGAGCTGATGCGGCCGGGCTCCTACCTGGTCAACACCTCCCGGGCCGCCATCGTCGACCAGGAGGCGCTCCTCGCCGCCCTGCGCGCGGGCCGGATCGCGGGCGCGGGCATCGACGTCTTCGACATCGAGCCGCTGCCCGCCGACCACCCCCTGCGCACGGCGCCGCGCCTGCTCGCGACCCCGCACCTCGGGTACGTGACCCGCGCCAACTACGCCACGTACTACGGCGAAGCCGTCGAGGACATCGTCGCGTTCCTCGACGGCTCACCCGTTCGACTGCTCGGCCAGGCCGTCTGACTCCGGACGGTTCTCCCGCTCGCGACCGTCACGAGACGATGTCCTTGCGGGAGAACCCCCGGAAGGCCAGGGCGAACAGCACCAGCGCGTACGACACCGACACCGCCGCCCCCTTGACCATCCCGCCCCATTCCAGGTGCGGCTGCAAGGCGTCCGCCCAGGCGAACTGCCAGTGCGCCGGCAGGAACTCCCGCCAGGAGCCGAGCGCGGTCACCGCGTCCAGCACGTTGCCGACGATGGTCAGCCCAACCGCCCCGCCGACCGCGCCGAGCGGCGCGTCCGTCCGGGTCGACAGCCAGAACGCCAGCCCCGCCGTCACCAGCTGCGACACGAAGACGAACGCCACCACCAGCGCGAGCCTCGGCAGGGTGTCCCCGGCCGGCAGCGTCCCGCCCGCCGGGAGCTTCAGCGGCCCCCACCCGTACGCCGCCGTCCCCACGGCGAGGGCCACCACCGGCAGCAGGACCATCGCGGCCAGGCTGAACGCGAGGGCCACCACCAGCTTGCTCCACAGCAGCCGGGCCCTCGGCACCGGCGAGGCCAGCAGGTACCGCAGCGAGGACCAGCTGGCCTCCGAGGCCACCGTGTCCCCGCAGAACAGCGCCACCGGCACCACCAGCAGGAAACCGGCCGACACGAACAGGCAGGTCGCGGCGAAGTTGGCCGCCGAGGCAGTGGCCGTGTCGATCAGGGTGATCCGGCCGTCACCGCCACCCCGGCTGCCCGGCCCCCCGCCCACCGCGAACGCGATCACCAGGATGAACGGCAGTGCGGCCAGCACCCCGCCCATCACCAGCGTCCGCCGCCGGCGCCACTGCCGCAGCGCCTCCACGCGCAGCGGCAGCGTACGGTTCGCCCGGTAGCCCGGGGCCACCTCCCGCGCCACGTTCCGCACCGCGCTCATGCCGGACCTCCGATCAGGGTGAGGAACGCGTCCTCCAGCCGCCGGTGCGGACCCACTCCCGTCACCGGCACCTCCAGCCGCACGAGTTCGGCGATCAGCCCCGCGGCCGTCGCGCCTTCCAGCCGTACGAGCAGCCCGTCGTCGGCGACCGCCACCGAACCCACTCCCTCCAGCGCCGCCACCTTCTCGACGCCCGCCTCGTCCACCGGCTCCGCCAGCGTCACCAGCAGGGTGTCCCCGCCGCCCGTGATCTCGGCGACCTCGCCCGCGGCCACCCGCCGGCCCCGGTCCATGACGACCAGGTGCGTGCAGGACTGCTCCACCTCCGACAGCAGGTGGCTGGAGACGATGACCGTCCGCCCGCCCGCGGCGTAACGGATCATCACGTCCCGCATCTCCCGGATCTGCGGCGGGTCCAGCCCGTTCGTCGGCTCGTCGAGGATCAGCAGGTCCGGCATCCCGAGCATGGCCTGCGCGATCGCGAGCCGCTGGCGCATGCCCTGCGAGTAGGTGCGCACCGCCCGCTCCAGCGCGTCGCCGAGCCCGGCGATCTCCAGCGCCTCCGCCATGTGGGAGTCCTCGGCGGGCCGCCCGGTGGCCTGCCAGTACAGCTCCAGGTTGGCCCGCCCGGTCAGGTGCGGCAGGAATCCCGCGCCCTCCACGAAGGCCCCGACCCGCGACAGCACCGGCGCCCCGGCCCGCACCGCGTGCCCGAACACCCGGATCTCCCCGGCGTCCGGCGAGATCAGCCCCATCAGCATCCGCAGGGTGGTGGTCTTCCCGGCCCCGTTGGGTCCGAGCAGGCCCAGCACCTGCCCCTTCTCGACCCGGAAGGACAGGTCCCGGACCGCGTAGCGGTCCTGCGACCCGGCGTACCGCTTCGTCAGACCGCTGATCTCCAGCGGTACGTCGGCCAGCGCGGCCTGCGGCGGCGGTGCCGCCGGGGTCCGGCCGGTCCGCCGGATCCCGAGCAGCGCCGCGGCCAGCGCGGCGGCGCCCAGCGGCAGCCCCCACGTCCAGCCGGGGAGCCCGGCCGCGGCGGTCCGCACCTGCGGGGCTTCGGGCACGGCCAGGGCGCCGCCCGCCGAGACCGTGTACGTGGCCGGCGCGGCCGGGGTCGCGTAGCCGAGGTCGGTCGCGGCGACCACCAGCCGGAGCCGGTGTCCCGCCGCCACCGAGTGGTCGATCGCGGGCAGCCGCAGCTCCACGGCCGTGCCCTGCTGGGCGTTCTCCACCCGGACCGGGGCGACGAGCTGGCTGGGCAGCACCTGCTGGCGGCCGTCCGGCCCGACGTCGTACACCTTGCCGAACAGCACGGCCGAACCGTCGGAAGCCGTCGACCTCACGTTCAGGGTTACGGTCGGCGTACCGGTGATCCGCAGCTCCCGGTCGAGGGGCTCCGAGTCGAACCGGGCGTTCTGCCCGGGGAAGTCCAGTGAGAGACCGGCGCCGAGGGCCGAGAGCTGCCCGCCGATGCCCGGCAGCGAGGACAGCGCGGGAGGCGCCCCTCCCGCCGGGTTGGCGAAGCTCTGCTCGCGTCCGGCCAGGGCGAACTCCCGCGGGGCGGAGGTCAGCCCGGGGTACTGCCCGCCGCTCGCGCCGCGCAGCTTCACCTCACCGTCGGTGGAGTCGATGCCTCCCGAGCGGGAGACCCTGAACACCGGACCGGTGTCCGCGCCCGTGTCCTCCTTGAGGTAGCGGTCGAACCAGGCCTCGACCCGGGCCTCCACCCGGTCCGCCTCGCGCATGCCCCCGTCGTGACCGCCGGCGGCCCAGTCCACCGAGACGGGCGCGCCGTTCGCGGCGATGGCCTTGGCCATGGCGTCGGCCTGGTCCAGGGGGAAGAGGGAGTCGTCCTGCCCCTGCACGATCAGCGCCGGCACCTTGATCCTGGCGCCGACGGCGGACGGACTGCGCTGCTCCAGCAGGGCGCGCGCCTCGGGGTCCGGTTTCCCGGCGACCGCGACGCGCTCGTACATGGCGCACAGCTCGGGCTGGAACCGGCCGCAGCCGGGGGCCGCGGGCGCGGGGGCGCCGGCGGCGGCCCGCTGCGGTCCCGCCTGCTGCTGCATCCCGCCCGCCGAGCCGGTGGTGAAGAAGATCCCGGACCACAGCTTCTTGAAGACGCCGCCGGGGAAGAGGGAGTCGGCGAGGTTCCAGTAGGTGATCTGCGGGGCGATCGCGTCCACCCGCCGGTCGTGGCCGGCGGCGAGCAGGGAGACGGCCCCGCCGTAGGAGGCACCGGCCACGCCGACGCGCGGATCGCCCTCGCCGTCGAGGAGCACCTCCGGGCGGGCCGCGAGCCAGTCGACGAGCCGCGAGACGTCCTTGACCTCGTGGTCGGGATCGTTCAGCCCGATCAGGCCGCCGGAGCGGCCGAAGCCGCGCGCCGACCAGGTCAGGACGGCGTAGCCGTCGCGGGCCAGCCGTTCTGCCTGCGCGCGGACGTCGTCCTTGCTGCCGCCGAAACCGTGCCCGAGGAGCACCGCGGGGCGTTTCTCCCCGCCGCCGGTGGTGAAGTACGAGATGTCGATCCCGACATCGGCGGCAGGCTGTCCGGGCGCGGCCGGACCGGCCATGTTCAGTACCTGGTCCCGGCGGTGCACGGCCGGACCGTCGTCGCCCGCCGCGGCCGACCACGTGCCGGCTCCCGCGACGACGACGAGGGCGGCCGCGCCCGCGAGCAGGCGGTCCCGGCGGCGCCGGGGCAATCGGAGCTTCATACGGGAACACTAGACGCCGCGATGCCCCGCGCCCGAGCGCCCGGAGGGGGATGTCCCGCACTTCCCGAGGAGTACTCCAGCCGCGCTCGTGTACCGCGTCCGCGGTACACGGCCCCCGGATCCGACCTGCGGTGCGGGCCCGGGGGCGGGAGGATGGCCGCATGCTGCTGGCCGAGGTCGCGCGCGTGTCCCGGGAGGTCGCCGAGACCTCCGCCCGTTCGAGGAAGACCGCCCTGCTCGCGGAGGTCTTCGCCGCCGCCCCGCCCGAGGAGGCCGGGCTGGTGATCTCCTACCTCGCCGGGCGCCTCCCGCAGGGCCGCCCGGGCATCGGCTGGCGCGCCCTCGCCCAGGACGTTCCTCCCGCCCGGGAGCCCGGCCTCGGGGTCCTCGACGTGGACGAGGCGGTGACCGCCCTCGCCGCCGCCACGGGCGCCGGGTCGCAGGCGGAGCGCCGCCGGATCATCGCCACCCTGCTGGGCGCGGCCACCGGGCCCGAACAGGCCTTCCTGCGCGGCCTGCTCTCCGGGGAGGTGCGCCAGGGCGCCCTCGACGCGGTGGCCCTGGAAGGCGTGGCCGCGGCCGCCGGGGTGCCGGCCGCTGCCCTGCGCCGGGCGGTGATGCTGGACGGCTCGCTGCCCCGGGTCGCACAGGCCGTGCTGGCCCGGGGCGCGGGCGCGCTCGGCGAGTTCACCCTGCGCGTCGGGCAGCCCGTACAGCCCATGCTGGCGAACACCGCCGGATCGCTGGCCGAGGCCCTGGCGGCGCTGGGGCCCTGCGCGGTGGAGGAGAAGCTCGACGGGATCCGGGTGCAGGTCCATCGTGAGGGGGACGCCGTACGGGTGTACACGCGCTCCCTCGACGAGATCACCGACCGGCTCCCGGAGGTGGCGGAGCTGGCGCGGGCGCTGGAAGGGGAGCGGTTCATCCTCGACGGCGAGGTGATCGGCCTCGCACAGGACGGCCGGCCGGTCCCCTTCCAGGAGATCGCGAGCCGGGTCGGCTCCCGCGTGGACGTCGCCGCGGCCCGCCGGACGCTCCCGGTCGTCCCGTACTTCTTCGACGTGCTGGTCAGCGGCGAGGACGTCCTGCTCGACCTGCCGGTCCGCGAGCGGTACGCCACCCTGGCCGCCCTCGTGCCCGAGCACGCCCGGGTGCGCCGGCTGGTCGTGGAGGACCCGGCGGCACAGGCGGACGACGCCGAGGAGTTCCGCGCCGAGGCCCTGCGGCGCGGCCACGAGGGGGTCATGGTCAAGGGCCTCGACTCCTCCTACGCGGCGGGCCGGCGCGGGAAGCACTGGCTGAAGGTGAAGCCCGTGCACACCCTCGACCTGGTGGTCCTCGCGGCCGAATGGGGCCACGGCCGGCGCACCGGCCTGCTGTCGAACCTGCATCTGGGGGCACGGGCCGCCGACGGCACCTTCGCCATGCTCGGCAAGACCTTCAAGGGACTCACCGACGAGATGCTGCGCTGGCAGACGGATGCGCTGCGCGCCCTGGCCACCTCGGACGACGGGTTCACCGTGCGGGTGCGGCCGGAGCTGGTCGTGGAGATCGCCTACGACGGCCTCCAGCGTTCCCCGCGCTACCCGGCGGGGGTGGCCCTGCGCTTCGCCCGGGTGCTGCGCCACCGCCCGGACAAGACAGCGGCCGAGGCGGACACGGTGGACACCGTCCTGGCGGCGTACGCCCGGTAGAAGCGGCGTACGCCCGGTAGAAGCGGCGTACGCCCGGCAGTCGGCGTGCGGTCTCAGCCGTCGACGTCGCTGTCGTCCTCGCGCAGCCTGCGCCAGAGGTCGGTGCGGTGGAGCAGGTACAGCGCCGCGAGCAGGAAGAGCACCTGCAGGCCCACCGCGAGCAGCCAGAAGACGGCCCTGCTCTCCAGCTCGTCCGTCAGGTAGGCGAAGTTCATGCCGAAGAACCCCGTCAGGAAGGTCAGCGGCAGGAAGATCGTCGACACCACCGCCAGCCGGTTGATCACGCCGTTCTGGTCGCCCGAGACCAGGGAGGAGTAGCTGGCGAAGGCCCGCCTGGCGGTCTCCTGGAGGGACTCGATGTCCGCGAGCCCCAGGTTCGCGGTGCGCCGGTACTCGCGGACCCGCTGCCCGCGCTCCTCCTGGAACCCCCGGTACATCATCCGGCGCGTCACGCTCTCCTCCGCCACGCGGTGGTAAGGGAGGAGGGTGTGGTGGAGCATGGCCGCGGTGCGCCGCAGCCGCGACAGGCGGTACAGCTGGTTCGGCTCGCGCCGGCGGAACATGGCGTCCTCCAGGTCCTCCACCTCCAGCAGGGCCTGGACGGCGGCCCGGCGGTAGGTGTCCATGGCCTCGTCCAGCAGCAGGAACAGCATGGCCACGGAGTCCTGCGGGTCCTCGGCCGGGAAGCGGGCGGTCACGTCCCCGATCAGGGGTGCCGGCCCCCGGTGCACCGCGAGCAGATACCGCTCGGTCACCAGGACGTGGACGTGGACGACCCGGTCCCCGTCGACCGCCGGCACGACGAAGGCCCCGCCGTCCCCGGAGATCTCGGCGCGTGGGGATTCGTCCTTCCGCCCCAGCCACGGCACGCCCTCGGCCTCCAGGCCGAGCAGGTGGTCGAGGGGCGGTCCGCCGGATGTGTCGTCCCCCTCGTCCTCCTCCCCGGGCAGTTCCACGTCCATGAACAGGAAGGGGGAGGTGGCCAGACGCTCGCGGGCCTGCGACACGTCGCCATGGGTCAGGGTGCCCTCCGGCATGGACAGCATCGATACGATCATGGTCCCTCGCCGTGGGTCATCCGGTGCCGTGGATCCCAGCCTGTGCGGCGGGGAAGCGCGCGCAACCGCGGTGACGCATTCGCCCTGGGGACGGGCCCCGAACAGGTGAGGCGGGGCCGCTCCCGACGACGGTTTGCCTCAGAGGCAAGAGGGTTTGCCATACGGGCAATCCTCTGGCTCAATCGGCGTATGACTTCCGGATCCGACACCGGCCCCGAAGGCTCGGCCGGTACCGGCGCCCCGGCGGACGAGCTGCCCGCCGTCGCCCCGCAACTGCGCGAACTGCGCCGCCGCGCGGGCCTCACCCTGGAGGCCGCGGCCGCCCGGGCCAGGCTGTCGCCCGCCCATCTGTCCCGCCTGGAGACCGGCCGCCGCCAGCCCTCGCTGCCGCTCCTGCTCGGGCTCGCCCGCACCTACGGCACGACGGTCTCGGAGCTGCTCGGCGAGACCCCGGCCGTGGCGGATCCCATCGTACGGGCCGGCGGGCCCGGCGCCCGCGAGGCCGACGGGTGGACGTACTGGCAGGCCGGCGGTTCCGGGCGCGGGATGCAGGCGCTGCGCGTGCACGTCCCGCACGGACGCAGCCAGGGCGAACTGGTGCGCGTACATCCCGGCGAGGAATGGCTGTACGTGCTCGACGGCCGGCTGCGGCTGCACCTGGGGGAGGCCGAGCACCTCCTCGAACCGGGGGACAGCGCCCACTTCGACTCGCTCACCCCGCACCGGATCGCCGCCGCCTCCACGGGCGGGGCCGATCTGCTCTTCGTCCACACCCTGCTGCAGAGCAGTCTCGCCGGGCTGTGCCTCGGCGGATCCACCACGTCCACGCACCGCGCCTAGCCGAGGAGCCGTACCCATGTCCGAAGGAAAGACCCAGATGACCATACGGGCGCGCTTCGAATCGAAGTTCCCGCGCGGGCTCGTGATCCGGCTGGTCGCCTACCTGTTCGTCGGCCACCTCTTCGCCTTCTTCGTCTACCTCCTCTTCGTGCTCGGAGGCCAGAACCAGTGATGCCGCGGGGCATCCGACCGCACCCCGCACGACTCTGGAAACGTGCAGGTCCCGCGGCTACCCTCCGCGCATGATTCCCACGGTTGTCTGGGGCACCGGCAACGTCGGCCGTTTGGCCATACGCGCCGTCGAGGCCCATCCCGCGCTGGAACTCACCGCCGTCATCGTCCACGATCCGGCCAAGGTCGGCCGCGACGCGGGCGAACTCGGCGGCCTCGACCACCCGTTGGGGGTGGCGGCCACCGACGACATCGAAGCCGTCCTGGCCGCCCGCCCCCGGGCCGTGGTGTACGCCGCCTCCGGCGACGTCCGCCCCGACGAGGCGCTCGCCGACATCACCCGGGCCGTCCGGTCCGGCGCCGTCGTCGTCAGCCCCGCTCTCTATCCGCTCTACGACCACCGCAACGCCCCGCCGGAGTTCCGTGATCCGGTGCTGGCGGCCATCGAGGAGGGGGGCGGCTCGCTCTTCGCCTCCGGCGTCGACCCCGGCTGGGGCAACGACGTCCTCCCGCTCCTGATCAGCGGACTCGGCACCACCGTCGACGCCATCCGCTGCCAGGAGATCTTCGACTACTCCACCTACGACCAGCCGGACTCCGTCCGCTACCTCGTCGGTATGGGCCGGCCCATGGACTACGAGCCGATGATGCTGATGCCCTCCGTACCGACCATGGTGTGGGGCGGGCAGATCCGGATGATGGCCCGCGCCCTCGGCGTCGAACTCGACGAGATCCGCGAGACGTCGGAGCGCCGCGCGCTCGACACCACCGTGACGACCCGGACCATGGGCGCGTTCGAGGCCGGCACCCAGGGGGCCATCCGCTTCGAGGTGCAGGGCATCGTCGAGGGCGAACCCCGCATCGTCATCGAGCACGTCACCCGCATCCACGCCTCGTGCGCTCCCGACTGGCCGACCCCGCCCGACGGCGGCGACGGTGCCCACCGCGTCGTCATCGAGGGCCGGCCCCGCATCGAGGTCACCGTCGAGGCCACCGACGAGGGCGACAACCGCTCGGCGGGCGGCAACGCCACCGCCGTGGGCCGTCTCGTGAGCGCCATCGACTGGCTCACGGAGGCGGAACCCGGACTCTACGACGCCCTCGACGTCCCGCTGCGCCCCGCCATCGGCAGACTCGGAAGGAAACAGTCATGAGGATCGACATCCCCGAAGGCCAGCACCCCATCGAGTACGTCTGGGGCGACATGGTCCCCGGCATCGGCATGGCCGCGGCGAACTTCTCGCTGTCGGTGTACGCCCACACGACCCTGGGCCTGCGGGAGTTCGAGGCGGCCCGGCTGCGCGTCGCGCAGATCAACGGGTGCGTCTTCTGCCTGGACTGGCGCACGGAGCGCGACGGGGAGAAGGTCGAGGAGGAGTTCTCCGAGGCGGTCACCGAGTGGCGCACCACCGGGGCCTTCGACGACCGGACCCGTCTGGCCGCCGAGTACGCCGAGCGGTACGTGCTCGACCACCACGGCCTCGACGACGAGTTCTGGGACCGGATGACCGCGCACTACAGCCAGTTGGAGATCGTGGAGCTGACCATGAGCATCGGCTCCTGGCTGGCCTTCGGACGGCTGAACCACGTCCTGGGCCTCGACAGCGTGTGCGTCCTGCCCGGCCACTGACACGGGTCTACCGCAGCCGCCGGGCGGCGGCTGCGGTGGGGGGTGAAGGCTCGGCCGCCCCGGGGGGCTCGGCCGCCTCTTACAGGTCGGTGGCGATGATCTTCTCGATGTTGCGTTCGGCGAGCGCCGTGATGGTGACGAACGGGTTCACGCTGGTGTTTCCGGGGATCAGCGCGCCGTCGATCACGTACAGGCCGCTGTAGCCGTGCAGGCGGCCGTAGTTGTCGGTGGCCTTGTTCAGCACCGCGCCGCCGAGCGGGTGGTAGGTGAGGGTGTCGTTCCAGATCTTGTTGCCGCCGAACAGGTCGGTCCGGTAGATCGTGCCCTCCTTCGAGTTGATCCTGTCGAAGATGGTCTTGGCCATGTCGATGGAGGGCTGCTTCCAGGCGGTCTGCCAGCTGAGGTCGGCCCTGCCGGTGGCGGCGTTCCAGGTGAACTCGGCGCGGTTGGGGTTCTTGGTGATCGACAGGTAGAACGAGGCGTACGTCTCGATCCCGGTGGGCAGCGGCGCCACTTCGGCGAACGCGCCGCCCGCGTCCCAGTTGTCGATCCCGGAACAGGGGATGGTGGACTGGAGCTTGCCCGTCGGGTCCCACATGTGGTTGGCGCGGCCGCACATGACGTTGCCGTTGTCCCCCCAGCCCTTGCCGACCTCGCCGTTGAGGTTCGCCAGCGCGCCCGTGGCCTTCAGCTTGACCAGGAGCTTGCTGGTGCCGACGCTGCCGGCCGCGAAGAACACCCGGTCCGCCGTCACCGTCTTGGTGACCACCGTGTCCCCGGTGGTGTTCAGCTGGTCGATGACGACCGTGTAGCCGCCGCCGGTCGCGGGGGAGACCGAGGTGACCTTGTGCAGGGGGGAGATGGTGACCCTGCCCGTGGCCTTCGCCCGGGCGAGGTAGGTCTGGTTCAGGGACTTCTTGCCGTGGTTGTTGCCGTAGAGGATCTCGCCGTCCAGCGCCGACCTGGCGACGGTACCCGCCTGTTCCTGCTTCATGTAGTCCCAGTCGTACACGTCGGGCACGAAGGTCCACGCGAAGCCGGAACGCTGGGCGTGCTTCCGGCCCACCCGGGAGAACTGGTAGCACTCGGCCGTCTCGAACCAGGCCGGGTCCACCATCCCCACCCCGAGGCCCGCGTTGGCCCTCGGGTAGTAGGTGGCGTACATCTCCTCCGCGTCCACGGACGGCAGCACGGACTGGAAGTTGGCCCGCTTGGGCGTGACGGCCATGCCGCCGTTGACCAGCGAGCCGCCGCCCACGCCGCGGCCCTGGTAGACCGTGATGCCGGCGAAGTCCTCGGCGTCGAGGATGCCCGTGTACTTGGGGACGTCCTTGTCGATGGGGAACCCGAGGAAGTTGCTCAGCGGCGCCTTGGTCCGGGTGCGGAGCCAGAACGACCGGTAGTCCGGGCTGGTCACCTTGGGGAAGACCTTGCCGTCCGACCCCGGGGTGACCCAGTCCATGCCCATCTCGATCATCTGCACGTCGACGCCCGCCTCCGCGAGCCTCAGCGCCGCCACCGAGCCGCCGTAGCCGGTGCCGATGACCAGGGCCGGTACGTGGGCGCCGCTGGGGATGGGGCCGGCCCCCGCGGCGGCCTGTTCCTGTGCCTGGGCGGCGGCCGGGGCGATGTGACCGGCGAGGGTCACGGCCCCGAGAATGGAACTCGTTCTAGCGATGAATCCGCGGCGCGAAAATCCATTGGAATCGTTTCCGGGCAGGGTTCTGTCACTCATGTGACGTTCCTCACTCTCGGCGGAATGGGAACGAGTTCTACTGCCGCCCTCGTGTGAAGTCACTACATACGTCTAGGTAACTTTCGGTCGATCACGTAACCGCGGGGGCCGGATCCCGGCCCCGGAGCCACCCCAGGACCAGAACGGAGGCGACCGCCGCGAACGCGCACCACGTGGAGGCGAATTCCAGTCGCCACAGCGCTGAGCAGGCCAATGCCCCGGCGGCGAGCACTGCGCCGAGGACCCGCAGCCGCCGGTCACCGGCGAGCAGCAGGGAGCCCAGGGTGGCGAACAGATAGCCCGCCAGGACCACCGGCATCCATGGAACATTCACGCCGTACCCGAGCGTGCGCCCCCGCACCTCGGCACTGACCGGCCCCGCCCAGAGGCAGTACGCGAGCACGCCCGCGGTGGCGGCGCCCACGGCCAACGGCCCCCACAGGCGGCGCGGGGCCGCCGGCCCGGACGCGAGGACCACCCCGAGCGGCACCCACACGGGCAGCAGGGGGAAGGCGATCACCGCCCAGGCCGTGGCGGCGGCGGAGCGGCCGCCGTCCGACGCCCAGACGGCCGCCTCCAGCAGCTGGTGCACGCCCAGCAGCAGCGGCAGCGCCGCGAGCGGCAGATCGCGCACCCGCCGGACCCGGGCCAGGCACACCACCCCCACGCCGGCGATGACCGTGCCCGCCGCCAGATCGGCCGTGGCGCTCCAGCACACGCGATCAGCCCGGCTTCGGCCACGGGGCCCGAGGCCGCGGTCAACTCCGCCCACGCCCCTCATCGGCCTCCCGCTGCGGTTCCAGCGGCGGAGCGGCCACCGCGCAGTACCGCTGGCACTCCGGGTGACAGGCCCCCGGCGCCGGCGAGCGCACGGTCGCCCAGGCCACCGCCGCGCCCACCGCGAACGCCCCCGCGCACCAGCCCATCGCCCGCCCGAAGGCCGCGTCGAACTCCACCGGCGAGCGGTACGACTCCGGCCCCATCCCCGCCAGCAGCGGCAGCGCCGCCACCGCGAGCAGCCCGGCCGCCCGCGCGGCCGCGTTGTTGATGCCGCTGGCCAGACCCGCCCTGCCCGGGTCCACCGAAGACAGCACGGTCGCCGTCAGCGGAGCCACCAGGGCCACCAGCCCCAGGCCCATCACGGCCGTCGCGGGCAGCACGTCCCCCGCGTACGACGCGTCCGGCCCCACCCGCAGCATCAGCAGCGCCCCCGCCCCGCACACCAGCGGCCCCACCGTGAGCGGGATCCGCGGCCCGATCCGCTCCGCGAGCTCACCCGAACGCGCCGACAGCAGCAGCATCAGCACGGTGGTCGGCAGCATCGCCGCCCCGGCGGCCAGCGCCGAGTACCCGGACACCACCTGCAACTGGAGCACGACGAGGAAGAAGAACCCCGAGATGGCCCCGTACACGCACAGCGTGACCAGGTTGACGGCCGTGAACTGCCGCGAGCGGAAGATCTCCGGCGGCACCATCGGGTCGGCCCGGTGCCGCTCCAGCCACACGAACGCGACCGCGAGCAGCACACCGGCCACCGCCGCGGCGATCACCGGGGCCGTGGCGGCCTGGGCCTCGATCAGCGCGTACGTGACCAGCGCCAGCGAGGCCGCGCCCAGCACCGCGCCGGCCACGTCGAAGCGGCCGTGCGCCTGCGGATCCCGCGATTCCGGCACGTGCCGCAACGCCACCGGCACGCACACCGCGGCCAGCGGCACGTTCAGCAGGAACACCCAGCGCCAGCCGGGCCCGTCCACCAGCCAGCCGCCCAGGAACGGCCCCACCGCCGCGCCCACCCCGCCCAGCCCCGACCACAGGCCGACGGCCCGCCCCCGGTCCCGGCCGCGGATCGAGCCCTGGATCAGCGCCAGTGAACCGGGCGTGAGCAGCGCCCCGCCGACGCCCTGCAGCGCGCGGGCGGCCACCAGCACCCCGGCGTTCGGCGCGATCCCGCAGAGCAGCGACCCCACCGCGAACCAGACCACGCCCAGCACGAACACGCGCCGCCGCCCGAAACGGTCACCGAGCGCCCCGCCGACGAGGATCAGCCCGGACAGGGTCAGCAGATACGCGTTGACCGTCCACTGCAGCACGGCCAGATCGGCGCCGAGGTCCTGCCCGATGCGCGGCAGGGCGACATTGACCACCGTGGAGTCCAGCAGCGCCATGCTCGACCCGAGCACCGTGGTCAGCAGGATCCACCGGCCCCGCGCCGAAGCGATCGCGACACCGGGAGCTGCGGGAGCTGCGGAACCCCGGGGGGCGCCCGGGTCGCCCCGGTCACCGGGGCCGGAGGGTGCGGTCATGCCCCCAGGCTGTCGCGCGCGGCCCCGAAAGGCCACCCGGAGGCAGCCGCTCCCGGCGGGCGGGGCCGGACGGGCGGACCGGCATTCGAGTGGCCGGCGCGCGGACTCCGGCGCGACGGGCGCCGCGGCCGGCCCGCCGCTGGTTAGCGTGGCTGACCATGACGCTCCTGAGCGACCAGGCCGACGACGACGTCCGGGCCCTCGTGGCCGCCGCCGATCCCGGGGCGGTGTGGGCCTTCGGTGACGGCGACGGCGTCCACGCGGGCTCGCACGACGGGCGGACCGTCGTCGACGCGGGCGGGCTCTGCGCGGTGCTGGCCCTCTGGCCGGTGATCGGAAGCCTCGTCGAGGAGGGCTCCCTGCGGCTGCACACCCCGATCGCGGCCTACGGGGACACGGACGCTCCCGCCGGGACCACCGCGCACCACCTCCTGACGCACCCCGCCGGAACCGCCGACCTCACCCGGCTCGCCGAACGGCTCTCCGGCAGCCCCCTCGGCGAGCTCGCCGCCACCAGGGTCTGGGGCCCCCTCGGCATGAGCGCCACCCGGTTCGCCGACGGCACCCTCCACGCCTCCCTCGACGACCTCGTCCGCTTCCTGCGCCACCTCCTCGCGCCGGATCCGGGTCGAGGGCCGGAGCCGGGTCCGGGGCACGGGCCGACGCAGCCGACCGGCCCAACGGCGCCCACCCACGACTGGACCACCGAGTCCCTCCGCATCCGTACCGGGGAACTCACCCCCGCCCGGGGCCTCCTCTGGCACCCCGCCCCCCACGGCGTCTGGACCCACCCGGCCCCCGCCGACGACGGCCCGGCCGTATGCGTCTCCCCGCGCCTGCGGCGGTGGTCGCTCCTCCTCCCGACGGGCCCCGGACAGCGGCCCCTGCGCACCGCCTTCCGCGAGGCCGCCTTCCAGCGGACCGGCGCTCGCGCACTCCCGGGGCGGGACGTACGGTGATGCCGATGTCACCGACCGTCGTCGCCCATGCCGCGGAGGTACACGCATGCGTACGGTCCAAGGGGCCGCCCTGGACGGGCTGAGAGCCCGTGTCCGGGGCCTCGGCACGGAAGCTCCGGACCGGCGGACACCCGCCGCCCCCACCTTCGGCGCCCGCCTGCGCGGCTTCGTCCGCACGGGCACACCGCGCGCGACCGCCGCCGCCCTGCGCGCCCTGCGGGCCCGCCGGGGCGACGCGCCCGCCCTCCTGCGCACCCGGTCCGGACGCACCTTCCTCGTCCTGCTCGACCCCCGCGACCTCGACCGCTTCTACGCCGAACCCGTGAGCCTGCTCGCAGCCGACCCGCCGGAGAAGTGCCGCGGCCCCGCCGCCGAGGAGCCCGCCGGCATCGGCTGCGCCCGTGGTGAACTGCGCGCCCAGCGGCGCCGGATCAACGAGGAGACACTGGCGGCCGGCATGCCCGTGCACCCCTCGTACGGCAGCTTCCTCGCCGCCGTCGCGGCCGAGGCCCCCCATCTGACCGCGGCCCGCACCCTCGACCTCGTACGCGCCCGGCACGCGGTCCACCGCGCGGCCCGCAGGATCGTGCTCGGCGAGGACGCTGCCTCCGACGAGGAGCTCGCCGGCTGGCTCCGGCAACTGCGCGGCGGCCGGGCCCGGTCCGCCCGCACCGTCTACGCCAAGGCCCACGCGCGCATCCAGCGGTACGCCGCCCGCGCCGGCGAGGACACCCTCGTCGGCCGGGCCACCCGAAGCGCCGACCCGGCCGGCGCCCTCGACCCGCTCCGCCAGGCCCACCACTGGCTCCTCGCCATGGACGCCGTACCGGGCACCCTGCTGCGCACCCTGCTCCTGCTCGGCGCACACCCGGCCGAACAGGACGCGGCCGCCGCGGAAGCCCTGCGGTGCGGGGACGACGGTGAACTGCCCCGGCTGCGGGCCTGCGTCCGGGAAGCGCTGCGGCTCTACCCGGTGGTGCCCGACCTGATCCGCGTCACCCGGACCGAGACCGAATGGCGGGGCGTGCGCTACCCGCCCGGCACCTCCGTGCTGCTGCCGGCGGCCTTCCACCAGCGCGATCCCGAACGGGTGCCGGCGGCGCACGTGTTCGTGCCCGGCAGGTGGAAGAACCCCGACGCCGACCAGGACATCCGCATCGCACCCTTCAGCCACGGCGGCGGCCGCTGCCCGGGCGACCAGCTCGGCCTGATGATCACCGCGGCGTTCTGCGCGGAGGTCCTGCGGGGCCACCGCCTCGCCGCCGCCCGGCCCGTCCTGGACCCGGTGGGGCCGCTGCCCGCCACGCTCGACCCGGGCGCCGTCCGGATCACGCTCACCCGCCGCTGACGGTCCCGTCCGACCCCTCGCCCTCCGTCCCCCGGCCGACCCCAAGAGGAACCCATGCCCGACGCCGCGACCGCGTCCTCGTCCTCCCCGCCGTACCCGCCGTTCCCGCCTCCCGACCTGGACGCCGACCTGCTCGACGCCCTGTGCCGCGGGCTCGCCGAGGCCGCCGACGCCGTCGGCGAGGCCGCCCGCGACGCCTCCGCCCTCGCCCTCGGCCGCCGGCTGCCCGCCGCGGCCCTCGCCCGGGGAGGCGCCCACCGGCTCGGCTGGCGCACCCTGCTGCGCACCCTCACCGACCCGGCGGGGCTGGGCTGGGCACCGCGGGGCCGCGGAATGGCGGGGGTGGGCCGGATCGCCGGGGTCCTGACGGGCCGTGAGAGCCTCGCGATCAGCATCGCGGTGTGCGGGCTGAGGGCCAGGATCAGGGCGGCGGGCGCGACCTGTCCCGAACTCCTCGCGGACCCGGGCGCGGCGGCCGTCCTCGCGGCGGTGGGGGAGGGGCGGCAGGCCGAGGCGGTCCGCCGGTTCCGGCGCATCGTGCGGGACCGGGGAGCCGAGCACGCGTACGGGCTGCTGTCCCCGTACTTCGCCGACGTCCTGGCCTGGAGCGCCCTGACCGACGTCAACCCCTTCAACGACCACGCCGGCTGGCAGGTCGCCACGGGGCGGGCCCAGACGGCCGAACCGCTCCTGGGGCTGGGCGCCGCCTTCCTCGCCTTCTGCGCCCGGGGACAAGGCCTGTCGGAACGGCCCGTGGGGCAAGCCGAGCCGGGTGCCGAGCCGCGCTCCAGGACGAGGGCCCAGCCGTGCGCCGGGCAGCCCGCCTGGCTCGCCGCCGTACAGCCGGCCCGTGCGCGGCAGGCCGCCACCCGTCGGGCACGGGCCGCCGGGCAGTTGCCCGGGCGGGCACCGCGTCCGGCGTCCGGCGGCCCGCTCGGCCTCTGCGACCACGCCGCTGCGCTGCGTTCGTACGCCGTCCGGCTGCGCGCGACGGCCGCCGCGCCGGGCTGGCACGGCCCGGAGACCGACGGTCTGCGCGCCGAGGTGGCGACGCTCGCCGACCGCTGCGCGACGGCAGCCGCCGGTCTCGCCCTCGCCGCCGTGCAGTTGCGGGACGAGTGACCGCTCCGCCCCTCAGCCGTCCGTGGCGCGGAGCCGGCGCAGTGCGGCGAGCGCCCGCCCGGCGACCTCCTCCGGAGACCCGGACACGTCGACGGCGACGCCGAGTTCGTCCGCCTGGAGCGGCTCCAGGGCGGCGAACTGCGAGTCCAGCAACGAGGTGGGCATGAAGTGCCCCTTGCGGGCGGCCATCCGCTTCTCGATCAGCGCACGGTCACCGGTGAGGTGGACGAACACGGCCCCCGGCGCCGCCGCGCGCAGCCGGTCCCGGTAGACGCGCTTGAGCGAGGAGGCCGCCACCACCCCGCCGTTCAGCCCGGCGCTGTTGCGGATCCATTCGCCGATGGCGTCCAGCCACGGCCACCGGTCGGCGTCGTCGAGCGGGCTACCGGCCGACATCTTGGCCACGTTCGCCGCGGGGTGGAAGGCATCGCCCTCCGCGTACGGAACGCCCAGGGCCTCCGCGAGCAGTTGGCCCACGGTCGTCTTGCCCGTGCCGGCCACGCCCATCACCACAATGACGCGCTGCGTGCCCACGTCCACCTCGCCGTCCTCGTCGCCCCCGGTCCGTGCCCACCACTCAACCGCATTTCCCCGCTGCCGCGGCCCGTTACACGGCGCCGGCGCGGTCATCCGCGCCGGCGCCGCACAGCCGCGCGCCGTCAGGCGTCGAGAACGGCGATCTCGATCCCGCTCAGCCGCTCCGGCTCCGCCACGATGTCGATCGCGGTGATCAGACCGTCCTCGACGGTGAAGCGGAGGACCAGGAACAGCTGTCCGTACGGCGCCATCGCGAGGCCGACCGTGCCGTCGACGAGCGCGGTCTGCGTGGCGAGGGCGCGCTGCATGGCGGCCATCGCACCCGTGGCCACGGTGACGGCACCCCTGACGACGACCGGCTTCGGGGAGGGGCCGACCGCCGTGTCGGCGGTGAGCACCACGCCGGGGTGCAGCAGGGTGACCAACGCGTCGAAGTCGCCGCCGCGGGTGGCGGCGAGGAACGCGTCCACGACGGCGCGCTGACGGGTCAGATCGGCATCGGGCACCAGCGGCACGCCCTTGACCCGGCGCCGGGCCCGGCTGGCGAGCTGGCGGGTCGCGGCCGGAGTCTTCTCGATCAGCTCGGCGATCTCGTCGAAGGACACGGAGAACATGTCGTGCAGGACGAACGCGAGGCGCTCGGCCGGTGCCAGCTTGTCGAGCACGACCAGCAGGGCCAGGCCGACGGAGTCGGCCATCACCGCCTCCTCCTCGGGATCGATCCCGTCCTCCCGGCCGGCGGCCGGGTCGGTCGGGTAGGCGTCGATGGAGTCCTCGCGCCGGGTCCGGCGGCCGCGCAGCATGTTCAGGCAGACGCGTGACACGACCGTGGTCAGCCAGCCGCCGAGGTTCTCGACCTCGCCGGTGTCGGAGCGGTCCAGGCGCAGCCAGGCCTCCTGCACGGCGTCGTCGGCCTCGCTGAGCGAGCCGAGCATCCGGTAGGCCACCGCTCTCAGATGAGAGCGGTGCTCCTCGAAGCGCTCCGTCAATGTCGGGCTCTGGTCCACTTCTTCATTCCTCCCCTGGCGGATGATGATCAAAGTAGACCGGAGGCGGGGCCCGGCATAATGGCGCCGGACAGCCGAAGCGAGTGGACGTGTGAGACGCCGGGCCGAAGAGAGGCCCGGCAGGAGAGGGAGCCCCTGATGGATGTGCAGCACTTCGAGCGGATCACCGCATTCATCGAAGCGCGGCTCACCCCGCTGTTCGACGCGGAGACGGGGAGCGAGTACGGCTTCTCCATGGACGACACGGGCCGCGCGCTGCGGGCGCTGCGCAACGCCGTCCTGGAGGCTTCGGCGATCAAGGGCCTGCTGGAGAAGCGCGAGTCGGCCGAACCGGCCATGCGCCGCGTCATCGACCAGTCGGTCGAGCACAACTGGGACGTCCTGCGCGGGATCGCCCGTCAGTGGGAGGACCACGCGGACTTCCGCCACGAGTTCAAGCACCACGCCTGGGAACTCGACCACCATCACCACGACGTGGTCTCCGCGGAGGCCTGACCGCCGTCCGCCCGCGCCCCGGCGGCCGGCTCCGCGCTGATCACGCGGGGGGCTCGGCCGCCTCGGCACCGGCCGCCTCGCGCGGGGTGGTCTGCTGGACCGCCCAGCCGTTGCCGTCGGGGTCGGAGAAGTAGACGAACGACCCCCACGGCATGTCCTGGATCTCGGTGACCTCGATGCCCCGGCCCCGCAGGTCTTGGTAGGCCTCCTCGATGTCGGTGACGACGACCTGCATGTTGTCCAGCGATCCCGGGGCCATCCGGGTGAGGCCCTTGCCGATGGCGATCGAGCAGGCGGACCCGGGCGGGGTCAGCTGCACGAAGCGGATGTCCTCGCTCACGGTCACGTCGTGGTCGGCGTGGAAGCCGATCCGCTCGTAGAAGGCCTTGGCCCGGTCCACATCGGTGACGGGTACGGCGACCAGTTCCAGCTTGATGTCCATCCCGGCATCATGCGCCAGGAGCCGCGACACCGCCGCCCGGGACCGGTGCCCCGCCGCCCGGGACCGGTACCCCGTCGCCCGGAGCCGTGTCCGCCGCCGCGAACTGCGTCCGGTACAGCTCCTCGTACCGCCCCCGAGCCGCCAGCAGCTCGGTGTGCGTGCCCCGCTCCACGATCCGGCCGTCCTCGACGACCAGGATCAGGTCCGCCGCCTGTACGGTCGACAGCCGGTGCGCGATGACCACCGCGGTCCGCCCCGCGAGGGCCTCGCCCAGGGCCTCCTGCACCGCCGCCTCCGAGGTGGAGTCCAGATGGGCCGTGGCCTCGTCGAGGACCACCACCCGCTGCCGGGCCAGCAGCAGCCGCGCGATGGTCAGCCGCTGCCGTTCCCCGCCCGACAGCCGGTAGCCGCGCTCGCCGACGACCGTGTCGAGCCCGTCCGGCAGCGAGGCGACGAGCCCGTCCAGGCGGGAGCGGCGCAGAGCCTCCCAGATCTCCTCCTCCGTGGCGTCGGGCCGGGCCAGCAGCAGGTTCGCCCGTACCGACTCGTGGAAGAGGTGCCCGTCCTGGGTGACCATGCCGAGGGTCTCGCGGATCGAGTCGGCCGTGAGGTCCCGTACGTCGATCCCGCCAAGGCGGACCGCGCCCGCGTCCGCGTCGTACAGCCGGGGCAGCAGCTGCGCGATGGTCGACTTGCCGGCACCGGACGAGCCCACCAGGGCGATCATCTGGCCGGGCTCCGCGCGGAAGGACACCTCGTGCAGCACCCGCGTCCCGCCCCGGGTGTCGAGCGTCGCGACCGACTCCAGCGAGGCGAGCGAGACCTTGTCGGCGGAGGGGTAGCCGAAGGAGACGGCGTCGAACTCCACCGTCACCGGGCCGTCCGGCACCCGCCGGGCCCCCGGCTTCTCGGCGATCAGCGGCTTCAGGTCCAGGATCTCGAAGACCCGCTCGAAGCTCACCATGGCGCTCATCACCTCGACGCGGGCGCCGGCGAGCGCGGTGAGCGGGGCGTACAGCCGGGTCAGGAGCAGGGCGAGGGCGACGACGGAACCGGCGTCCAGGGTGCCGCGCAGGGCGTAGAAGCCACCGAGGCCGTAGACGAGCGCGAGGGCCAGGGCGGAGACCAGGGTGAGGGCCGTGATGAAGGCGGACTGGGCCATCGCCGTACGGATGCCGATGTCGCGCACCCTCGCCGCCCGCTTCGCGAACTCGGCGGACTCGTCCGCGGGCCGCCCGAAGAGCTTGACCAGCGTCGCGCCGGGGGCGGAGAAGCGTTCCGTCATCTGCGTGCCCATCGCGGCGTTCAGCGCCGAGGCCTCCCGCTGCATCGCCGCCATCCGCGCGCCCATCCGGCGGGCCGGCAGCACGAACACGGGCAGCAGCACCAGCGCGAGGAGGGTGATCTGCCAGGAGATGCTCAGCATCACGGCCAGCGTCAGCAGCAGGGTCACGGTGTTGGCGACCACGCCCGACAGGGTGTTGCTGAAGGCCCGTTGGGCCCCGATCACGTCGTTGTTGAGCCGGCTGACGAGGGCTCCGGTGCGGGTGCGGGTGAAGAAGGCGACCGGCATCCGCTGCACGTGGTCGAAGACCGCCGTCCGCAGGTCCAGGATCAGTCCCTCGCCGAGCGTCGCGGACAGCCTGCGGGTCAGCAGACCCAGGCCCGCCTCGACGACGGCGATCAGCGCGATGAGCAGGGCGAGGCGGACGACCGTGTCGCTGTCCCGCCCGGCGACGATCGCGTCGACGACCCGGCTGGCGAGCACCGGGGTGGCCACCGCGAGCAGGGCCGTGACCACGCTCAGCAGCAGGAAGAAGGTGAGCCCGCGACGGTGCGGGCGGGCGAAGGCGGCGACGCGGCGCAGGCTCGCCCGGGAGAGCGGGCGGCGGTCCTGCTGGGCGTTGATCGCACTGTGGAGCGAGGTCCAGGCGGTGACTTCCATGTCCATGGCCCGAACGCTAATACCTCAACCAAACTTGAGGGCAAGGGTTCCCGTCGTAAGACCCTCAAGAGAGCGATGAAACAAGCCAGTTGACTGAAGAAGGGCCGTCCCGCGATCATTCCGGCGGCAGATCAGCCACCGGGAACGGGCTAGCGCCGCTCCCGCCGCACCATCCTCGGGGGAACCATGAGTACCGTGCGCCACAAGATCGCAGCCATCGTCGGGTCCCTGGGCCTCGCCCTCACCGTCGGCCTGGCCACTGCCGGCAGTGCCCACGCGGGCAGCAGGGGCCAGCAGATCATGGTCCTCGACAACGGCGGGACCGCGAAGACCTTCCTGGTCCGGGGCAACGACCAGGACGGCAACCCCGTCCGGCAGTGCTTCTCCGTCTCGGGGTACCAGACCTGGATCTCCGGCTGGTGGTGGCGGGACAGCATGACGGTCTACTGGTACGACAACTCCACGAACTGCAGCAACAACAACACCGCCAACAGCAGCTATCAGTGGTCCGTGAACATCCCCGTGACCTCCAGCAACGACTGGCAGGCGATCGGACGCCCGGGCAACACCACACTCACCAACATCAACCGTCAGATCGAGTTCTTCGACAACCAGCACGTCGCGAACTCCGTGCGGGTCGTCGGCTACAACCAGGAAGGCCTTCTGAAGGATCCCTGCTGGTCGACGCCCGGCTGGGAGACGCAGTTCAACGGCTGGTGGTGGAACTCCGGCCCGACCCTCTACCTCTACAGCAGCAGCGACTGCAGCGGCAGCCACAACTCGACCGTCAAGACCGGCATGGGCGGGCGTGACGGTACCTGGTACGGCGCCACGAACTGACCCGCCGCCCGCGGAGGGAACGCCCAACCGGCGTTCCCTGCGCCGAAATCGCCGACTTCCGCCCGCTGTCGGTGCCCGGTGGCATCATCGGTCCATGACGCAGGGATCCGAGTCAGTCCGCATCGGCAGGAGCACCACCGAGACAGTCCTGCACCGCTTCGAGCAGTGGGCCCGCGAAACACCCGACGGGCTCGCCGTCGTCGCCGGGCACGAGACGTTCACCTACGAGCAGCTCGACACGGACGCCAACCGGACGGCGCACCACCTGCTCGCCTCCGGACTGCCGCCCGGCGGCCTCGTCGCGATCGGCGCCACCCGCCAGGCCGAACTCCTCATCGCCGTCCTCGCCGTCCTCAAGGCCGGCGGTTCCTACACCGTCGTCGACGTCGACACCCCGCGCACCGGACGGCTCCAGCTCGCCGCCGTCGAACCCTTCGCGCTGCTCACCCGGGCCGCGCAGGCAGCGGCCCTCGACAACGGGAACGGCCTGCGGGTGATCCGCCTGGAGGAGCAGACCGCCGCGATCGCGCGACAGCCCGCCGGGCCGCCCGACGCCCCGGGGCCCGCCCGGACGGCCGCGGTCCTCTTCACCGGGGGCTCGGAGCCGCGAGCCGTACCGACCAGCCACACGACGCTGCTCGCCGCGTACGAGGCGTGGGCCGAAGTGGCCCGGCCCGCCCCCGAGGACCGACACCTGATCACCGCCGGAGCGGCCCTCACCGACTTCGCCGCGGGCTGGACCCGGGCCCTGTGCTCCGGCGGCACCCTCGTCCTCCCCGTCATCTCCCCCTGGAAGCCCGAGGACCTGCGCGGGGCGGTCGACGGCGAGCGGGTCTCCGTCCTGCACACCGACCCGGCCTCCGCCGAACGGCTCCTCGTACGCGCGTCCAAACCCGCACCCGGGGTGCCGCGGAGCCGGGGCACGCTCGGGGCGGGCTTCGGGTCCCTGCGCCTGCTCGCCCTCACGGGGGACCGGGTCTTCCTCGACGAGCTGGACGCCCTCCAGTCGCGGCTGCGGCCGGGCGTACGGGTGCTCAGCGTCTACGGCCTGGCCGAGACGGCCGGAATCGCCGCCCACTTCGAACTACCGCAGCTGCGGGGCCCGGTCGACGAACCGTACGGGCTCTCGCTGCTCGGCGTCCCCTTCCCCGGCGTCGGGGTCCGCGTCCAGGAGGGGGAGATACGGCTCACGCCGCCCGGCGGCGGTGACGAGATCCCCACCGGAGACCTCGGGCTGCTCCGCCCGGACGGGCTGCTGGAGTTCCGCGGCCGGCTCCGGGACCGGATCGGCGTGCCCGGAGGCACCCTCGACCCGTACCCCGTCGAGGCCGCGATCCGCAGCCACCCCGGCGTCGGGCGGGCCGCCGTGACCGCCGTCGAGGTCGCCACCGGGGAGCGGCGCCTCGTCGCGTACGTCGCCCCGCCGCCCGGTGACGAGATCGCCTGGGACGCGGCCGCCGCGCTGCCGGACATCGGGGGGCTGCGCGACCACCTCGCGGGAGTGGTGCCCAAGGAGGAGACCCCGCGCAGCGTCATCAAGCTGCGCGCCCTGCCGCGAGGCCGGGCCGGACAGGAGGACCGGACGGCTCTGCCGCTGCCCGCACGGCACGTCCCCCAATCGGTGGCACGGCCCAACAAGTTCGGCGGCGTCGCCCAGGCAGCCGGGAGTCCCGGCGGCTGCGCCTTCGGCTGCATGGCGGCGGTAGTGGGCTTCGTCGCGATGCTGCTGACCAACGTGCTGTGGCCCGGCTCGACGGACCTCAGCGGGGTGCCGTTCCCGTGGTCGACGCTCTTCTTCCTCCTCTACGTGTGCGAGGTGCTCGCCTTCGGCGCCGGAGTGCTGTTCCTGATCAACGGGCACCGCAGGATGAAGCACCGCAAGCTGAGCCGGCGGCACACCAGGGCGGCCCACCTCGCCGCGAGCTACCTCCTCCTGGCCTGGTGGCCGCAGGACAACCTCTACCGGCTGGCGGCCAAGCAGGACTGGCCGCAACAGGCCCTCCTCGTCTACCTCTTCAACGTCCCGTTGATGATCGCGGGCCTCATCGTGGCCCTGTTCCTCGCCAGGAAGCCGGACGACCCCTTCCACTTCGACCCGGAGGAGAAGGCCTAGGGAGCCAGGGGCGGGCCGAAAGGGGTGCCCACCGCCAGCGCCCCGGCCCGCACCAGCGCTTCCGCCGCGTCCAGGACCTCCGCGCTGTGCGCGGCCACCAGCGCGCCGAGCCAGGGCGCCGGGTCGAAGGCCGCGGTCGCGATGGCCGGGACGAACAGCGCCCCCAGCCCGGCGCAGGCCCGCGCCAGGTCCGTGCACAGCTCGTCCAGCTGCGCCTCCGGCAGCCGCGCCCCGAGCTCCACCCGGTCGACGATCCGAACGAGGTGCCCCGCGCCCCGCAGCGCGTCGAGCCGGGCCGCCACCATGAAGGCGACGGACGGCCCGGTCAGCCGCAGGTTCGTCTCGGTCGGCGCGAGCCGCCGCCCCGGGGCGGCGACGAAGTCCACGTCGAACCAGCCCCGGTAGCCGGAGGCCGCCAGCTCCCGGCCCACCGCCGTGCCGAAGGCGGTCAGAGCCTTCCCGGCCCACGCCGGCACCACCCCGGGCCCGACGGTGGCGCCCGCGTAGCAGCCGTCCCGCACCTCCATCACCGCCCCGCCGACCTCGTGGACGCGGCCGTCGGATCCCACGAAGCCGTCGTAGGTGAGGTCGCGCGGGCCGTCGTCCCCGGCCGGGTCCTCGACGTGCTCCTCCACCAGCAGCGGTCCTCGGGGCAGCCGCCGCAGCAGGGCACGGGCCCCGCCGGCCGCCCGCAGCCGCTCGGGGGTGACCACCGTCGTGCCCGAGCCGCCGACACCGTGCTCCGATTTCAGAACGGTACTCTCGCCCGCCTCCGCCCGGGCGGACAGCAGCCGGACCGCCGCCCGCCGGGTGGCCGCCCACCACTGCGCGGGCAGGACGATGCCGGGATGCCCGCCCTCCGCCAGGATCCGGCCGAACAGCCCGTGCGCCGCGGCCTTCGACTCGTACCGCAGCTCCAGGGGCCGCCACGGCCGGCCCGTCAGCTCCCCGTACGCCTTCGTCAGCCCCCACGGTACGAGCGGCAGCCCGGCCCCCGTCAGCCGTGCGGCGAGCGCCGGCCGTGCCCGTACGGCGTCGAGCAGCCCCGGGCCCCGCTCCACCAGTCCGTCGTACACCTCCACCCCCGACCAGCCCAGCTGGCGGCCCACGAGGTCGGTCCAGCCGCGGGGCAGCGCCTTGGGCAGCACCAGCACGGCCGGTTCGGGGCTGTAGAAGGCGGCCAGGGACGCGTAGTGGTGGGCGGGCCGCTGCTCCCGGTCCAAGGTGGCGTCGGCGAACTGCACGTTGTACTCGGCGACGTTGCCCAGGTGCACGGCCCGGCCGCCGCCGGTCCACTCCCGGGCCCAGGCGGCGAGCGGGACGGGGGTGACCTCGAAGGGCACGAGGGTGTTGGGGTCCGTGCTCCCGCCCGCGCCGGTGCCCGCGCCCGGGCCGCTGCCCGCGCCCGGGCCGCCCGCCACGGCCCGGGCCCCCATGGCCCGGTAGAACCCGGCGGCGTGCGGGTCGGAGCCGATCGCCAGTCGGCGCACTCCGAGCTCCAACGCCCGCCGCAGCACGTCCCGGTACAGCAGCCGCCCCACGCCCCGCCCGATGGCCGCCGGTTCCACGAAGAGCAGCCCGAGGACGGCGTGCGGGGCAGCGCCCTCCAGGGAGGCGAGCCCGAGCACCGTCCCACCCCCGTCCTCGGCCACCACGATCCTGCGGGCGGTCACCTCCCCGGCCCGGATCCGCAGTTCGCCGGCGCACGCGGCGAGGAAGCCGGCGTCGTACCCCCAGTGCGCCTTCGACCGCATCACCAGCCCCGTCAGGGCCTCGGCCTCGTCCGCACGCGCGGGCCTGACCTTTACCAATTGCCGACCTCCCCATGGTCTGCCGTAGGGCTGTGCGATACATTCGGCCAGCCCACGGCACATACTTATCCCACCCCCGCGGAGACAGGCTTCTCAATGAGCGACATCGTCAACGGACTTGGCCGCACCAGCGCCTACGGTGCCCTCGGCCTGGTCCTGCTGATCCTCGGGATCGTCCTCGTCGACGTGCTGACGCCCGGCAAGCTGCCCAAGCAGATCTGGGAAGAGCGCAACCGCAACGCGGCCATCATGCTCAGCTCCGCGCTGCTGGGCATCGGCGGCATCGTCTTCACCTCGATCTGGACCACTTACGACGACTTCGGCAAGGGCCTGCTGTCCACGGCGGCCTTCGGCCTGCTCGGCCTGGTCCTGATGGCGGTGGCCTTCCTGGTCCTCGACCTGGTCACCCCCGGCAAGCTCGGCGCCATCGTGGTCGACCCGGAGCCGCACCCGGCGGTCTGGGTCACGGCCTCCTGCAACCTCGCCGTGGCCGCCATCGTCGCCGCCTCGATCGCCTGACACGCTCGCGTACGGGATGTCGAGAGCGCCGCTCCCCGAGGGGAGCGGCGCTCTCGACGTATCCGCGGACGTCTACGCGAGGCCCAGCGCGAACACCGCGAACCCGGCCGCCAGCAGCCCCGCCACGGTCCGCCGCACGGCCCGGCCCTCCCGCACGGCCCGCGGCGCCTCCTCGAACCGGCGCGCGTACCGGGCGATGACCACCAGCAGCACCGCGAACACCGGCATCCACGCCACCCGCGCCGCGATCCACCCCAGGCTGTCCGGGGCCGTGGTCAGCCCCGCCAGCCCCGCCGGCCCGGCCGCCCCGCCCACGAAGGAACCGGGAACGGCCGCCGCCAGCATGGCGGTCTGGTGCCAGCACAGGATCGTCATCGCGCACAGGTTGACCACGACCACCGGGGCCCACACGGCGGGCCGCGCCAGCAGGGCCGCCAGCCGGTCGCGCACCAGGACCGCCGCCCCCGACTGGGCCGACGCCAGGGCCAGCACCAGCAGCGACGGCGGGTGCGAGTTGGTGCGCGCCGCGCCCGGTACGCCCACCATCGACGCCGGGTAGTGGAAGACCACCAGCAGTGCGGCGAACAGCAGCGTCCCGCCGGCCAGCAGCAGCCAGGCCCCGCGCCGCCCGATCCGCCGCTCGCCCCACGAGACGCCCAGCTGGTACGCGAACAGCCAGCCCGGCAGGATGTTCAGCAGCGATACCCAGGACGGCACGGAACCGGAGAGCGGCCCGTAGCGCAGGAAGTCCACCACGGCCACCGCACCGAGCAGCGGGGCCGCCGCCCAGCCGCCGAGCCGGTGCGACGCACGCACGCAATACGGGGTCAGCGCAGTGATCACCACGTACACCCCGACGAACCACAGCGGCTGGATCACCAGCGTCGCCCCGGTCCGCAGCGTCGCCTCCGGCACCCCGGCCGCGTACAGCAGGGGTGCGGCCAGCGCCCACACGGCGGTCACCCCGAGCACGGGCCGCCCCAGCCGCACGATCCGGCCCTTCAGCCAGGCACCCGTCGACCCCTTGCGGCGGTTGAAGGAGAGCGCCGAGGCGTACCCGCCGACCAGGAAGAAGATGCCCAGCATCTGGAGCACCCAGCTCGCCGGGGCGAGCGCGCCGAAGGCAGACAGGGGGCTGGCGTTGTGCAGGCCGCCGTCCGCGTCGAGGGTGAAACCGCCGAGCAGCCAGTGACCGGTCGGCACGGCCAGCAGCGCCAGGGCGCGCAGTCCGTCGACCGCCCGGTCGCGGTGGGCGGGAGTCCGCCGGTCGATCCGCTCGGCGGCCCGCCTCAAAGCGGTGAGGGTGCTCATCGGACCTCTCCCCTCGCGATGGCGGCGAAGGCCGCCAGGGACTGGGTGCCGGGCGCGAAGTAGCCGGTGTGGCCCTGTACGTCGGCGGCGGGAACGCGGCGCGCGCCGAAGGCCGGGGAGGTGGGGTCCGTGCCGTGGCCGATCCCGCCGAACCGGACGTTCGGCACGTCGGCGATCCAGTCGGAGGGGCCCCGGGCCGCCCACACACGGGCGCGGGTGCCGAGGGCGGCGGCGGTGGCGGCGCGCATGCCGGGGGAGCCGAAGGCGACGATGTCGGTGGCGTCGGTGTGCCGGGCGGCGAGCCCGCAGACCACCGAGCCGTAGCTGTGGCAGAACAGCACCGGGTCGGGCACGCCGACCGCGTCCAGCCCCGCGGTGAACCGGGCCAGCCGGAGTGCGCCCGCCGCGGCGAGCCGGCCGTCGGCCACGTCCCAGCCGGCACCGGCCGGGGTGGTGTAACCGGTCCACGCGATCACGGCCGGATCCCCCGAGCCGCTGCCCCCGCTCCCGGCGGCCGCGCGCAGGGCACGGGCCATCCCGGCCGGACCGGTGTGGGCTCGGCGCACCGCGTCGTAGGCGGTGGCGTCGTTGTCCGACCCGGGCACCACCACCGAGACGTGCCGCGCCCGTTCCATGTCCCCGAACACCTCGGCGACCTGCCCCCGGCCGCGCGGATCGAAGGCCAGGACCTGGCGGCCCGGCGCCGCGAGGGAGGCGTACCGGGCCTCGCCCGTGGCCTCGACGGCGATCCGGTTGGCCTCGTACCGCAGGGCGAGGGGCGCCCCGTCCAGGTTCCCCAGCACCAGCGGGTGAGCCCGTACGAGCGCCTGCCGCGCGGCGTCGTCCAGCCCGGCGAAGAACCGGGCCACCTCGGCCGGGGTGGCGCCCGCCGGATCGGGCAGCGCCCTGCCGTGCACGGAGTCCGCCCGCCAGGCCGCGGCGCCCGGCGGCGGCCCGGTGACGGCCGCCTGGCCCTCCCCGGCGGCCCATCCGGCGGTCCCCGCGACGACGGCCACCGCCACCGCGGCCGTGACCATCGTCCTCCCGAAGCGGCGCATGCCCCTTCTCCCTTCCTCGTGGCGAGCTCTCGTGACGGGGAGGAAGGTAGGAACGCGGTACCGGGGCCGGCGTCGCACCGGGGAGCCAAGTCGGATGTCATACCCCGGTAGGGGGTGGAGGAGACGTTGCCCGAACGGCGCCGGCGGCCCAGGCCCTCCGGGAGGGCCGGAAGCCCCCGCGGGTGCTGGGCAGCCGGGTGTGAGACGAGGGGCCGGTGTGCGAGGAGTACTCCCCACCGGGCTCGAAGTCGCCGGGCCGCTCGCCGGGTTGAGGCGTGAGCGGGGACGGTCCCGTCAGCCGGCGCCGCCCGGGCGGACCAGGCCCGCCTCGTACGCGAAGATCACGGCCTGGGCGCGGTCCCGGAGGCCGAGTTTGGCCAGGACCCGGCCGATGTGGGTCTTCACCGTCTGTTCCGCGAGGACGAGATGGCCGGCGATCTCCTGGTTGGACAGGCCGCGCGCGATCAGTTCCAGTACCTCGGTCTCGCGGGGGGTGAGACCGTTCAGCCGCAGCGCGGGGTCCTTGCGCGGGGCCGGCCGCCGCCGGACGAAGTCGGCGATCAGGCGGCGGGTCACCGACGGGGCCAGCAGGGCCTCGCCCGAGGCGACGACCCGGACCGCCGAGATCAGGTCGGCCGGCGGGGCGTCCTTCAGCAGGAAGCCGGAGGCGCCCGCGCGCAGCGCCTCGTACACGTAGTCGTCGATGTCGAAGGTGGTCAGCATCAGCACCTTCGGCCGGTGCACCACCCCCGGCGGGGGATCGAGGAGCTCCCGCGCGGCGCTGAGCCCGTCCATCTCCGGCATCCGTACGTCCATGAGCACCACGTCGGGATGCGTGGAACGCGAGACCTGAACCCCCTGGCGGCCGTCCGGGGCCTCGCCCACCACGTCGATGTCCGCCTGCGCCGACAGCAGGGCCGCGAACCCCGCCCGCACCATGGCCTGGTCGTCGACGATGAGCACCCGGATGGTCAAGTCGTCTCCCGCGTAGCGTCGTTCAGGGGCAGGCGGGCCGCCACCCGGAAGCCGCCGTCGGGCAGCGGGCCGGTGTCGAGGGTCCCGCCGGTCAACCGTACGCGCTCCCGCATCCCCACCAGACCGTGCCCGGTGCCCGAGCTCTCCAGCGCCACCGCGGCGCCCCTGGCGGGGCCGTTGACCACGAGCACCAGCACCTCGTCCGCGTCCACCGTCACCGAGACCCGTGTCGCCGCCCCCGGAGCGTGCCGCACCACGTTGGCCAGGGCCTCCTGCACGATCCGGTACGCCGACAGGTCCACGGCCGGCGGCGCCGTGCGGGCCGCCCCGGCCGCGTCCGCCGACAGGGACAACTCCACCGGCTGGCCCGCCCGTACGGTCGCCTCCACCAGCTGCTGGAGCCGGTCGATCCCCGGCTGCGGGGCCTTCTCGCCCTCGGCGCGCTCGGTGCCGTCGCCGCGCAGCACGGTCAGCAGGCGCCGCATCTCGCCGAGGGACTCCCGCGCACTCGCCGCGATCGCCGCGAACTCCTCCCGCACCGGCTCCGCCATGCCCGGCAGCCGGTACGGAGCCGAATCCGCCTGCACGGTGATCACCGACATGTGGTGGGCCACCACGTCGTGCAACTCACGTGCGATCCTGGCCCGTTCCTCCAGCAGGGTGCGCCGGGCCCGCTCCGCCTCGCTGATGCTCTCCTGCTCGGCGATCCTCCGCTGGGCGTCGCCGTAGCCGCGCAGCGCGCCCGTCAGCGCCAGCACCACCCCGGCCAGCACGAAGAGCAGGGCGGAGGTGGTCGACGTGCCCGTGGGCCGCAGGAGTTCGAGCGTGAACCCGACCGCGCCGGTCGCCAGCCACACTCCGACCATGGTGCGTACGGACTCGCGCAGCCCCAGGCACGCCATCAGCAGCAGGTAGCCGACGATGGTCATCGGCGGCCACGGCCACGGGTGCGAGGCGACCTCTTCGGCATGCGTCAGCAGCAGCGCGCCGGTGGTGTCCGCCAGCAGGACCACCGCCCAGGCCCGCACCGGCCGGGTCACGGCCAGCAGCAGCGGCACGGTCTGCGCCACGCCCAGCGCCCCCGACCAGCCGCCGCCCAGCCCGTAGTCGACGGTCAGGACGGTGATGGTCACGGGCAGCAGCGACACCACGAACGCGCCGACGGCCGCGAAGGGCAGGATCCGCTGCCAGGCCTTGGGAGCCTGCGCCAGCAGGGGTTCCCCCTCCCGGGCCGGCGTCCGCAGCATGACGCCGAGCCGGGCCAGCGAGCCGGGCCCGGCGGCCCCGGTCTCGCGGGGGCGTTCACGGTTCCGGCGGCCCGGCCGGACGCGGGGTCTGTCGCTCATGATCGGTCCAGCCTATGCGCCCGCGGACCGGACCCGGGGGGAACCGCGGGTACGGGTAGGCTGCTGGCCGGTCGATCACGGGGGAGTCCGGTACGCATGGGTGGCGCAGCCGCGCTGGAGAAGCTGTTGCCGGTGCTGCTGGCCTTCGGCGGCGGGGTGCTGCTCGCCCGCCGCAAGACCGTTCCGGCGGAGGCGTCCAAGGCCTTCTCCGACTACGCCTTCCTCTTCGCCGTCCCCTGCTACCTCTTCGGCAACATCTACGCCAGCGACCTCGGCGCCCTCTTCGACTGGCGGTCGATCAGCGGCTACGCCACCGCCGCCGCCCTCGCGGTGGCCCTCGTCGCGGTGGCGTCGGTCGCCCGCTCGGTGCGGGAGCCGCGCGCCGTCGCCCTGCGCGTGATGGCCGGGGTGCAGGTCAACACCGCCTACTTCGCCGTCCCCGTCTTCATCACCGTCTTCGGGACCGCCGCGCCGATCTTCCCGATCCTGCTCTTCCAGGTCTGCGTCCTGTCCCTGGCCGTCATCTCGCTCATGGAACTGGGCCGGGCCGACCCCACCACGGGCGGCGGCCCCGGCCGGCGCCTCGGGCGCGCGGTCGGCGCCTCGCTGGCCACGCCCCTGGTCCTCTCCTGCAACGCGGGCATCCTGCTCAACCTGCTGTCCGTGCACGTGCCCTCCGTGGTCCTGGACGCCGCCGCCTTCGTCGGCGACAGCGCCTCCCCGGTGGCGCTGTTCGCCCTCGGCCTCCACCTCGGCGGCCTCGGGCTGGACATCCGGGGAACCACCCGCGAGGAGCTCGCCCTGATCGGCTTCAAGTGCCTGGCATTCCCGCTGCTGGCCTGGGCGGTGTGCGGGTGGCTGTTCGGGGTGCGGGGCGAGTGGCTGGCGTACCTGGTCCTGATCGCGGCGATGCCCACCCCGCAGAACCTCTTCATCTTCGCCCAGCGCTACGACGTGGGCGTCGACCTCTCCGCCTCCCTCGTGATCAAGAGTTCGGTGATCTCCCTCCTGCTGCTGCCGCTCTGGCTGCAGACTGTCGTCCCATGACACGAATCTCCTTACCGGCGGGCGCCGCCACCCTCGGACTGTTCGCCGCCTGGGCCGTGCACGACCTCGAAGAGGTCGCCACCATGGCCCGCTGGTCGCGCACCCGGGTCCCGGTGCTGCGGGAACGCCGTCCCCGCCTGCCCGACCGGGTCCTGCAGAGCCTCGGATCCGTGGACGGCCGCGAGTTCGCCACCGCCGTCGGCGTCATGGGACTCGTCGTCGCGGCCGCCGCCGCGGACGGCCACCGCACGGGCGGGCGTTCGGCCTTCTACCAGGACTCCCTCAACGGATTCGGGCTGCACGGCCTCGTCCACCTCGCGCAGGCCGCCGCGACCCGCGGCTACACGCCCGGGGTGGTCACCTCACCGCTGCTCGTCATCCCTTTCACCCTGTGGGCGCGCGGACGGCTGCGCCGGGCCGGGGTGCTGCGCCCCACGCGGCCGGCGGACCTGGTCCGGGCCCTGGCCGTGGCCGGGGCGGCCACGGTGGCCGCGCACGCGGTGGCCCGCCGGATCCGGTCGTAGCCTCCGGCGGGACCGGCTCGTTGACCCGGTATGGAACTGCCGACCATCGCGGCGCCGGGTGTCGGTGAACGGGCCGACGCCGTCGCCGATGCCGCCTGCCACCTCTACGACAGCGCCCTGCACGGGGGGTGGAGCCGCGGCGCCGCCGAGGACGCCGCGGAAGCCATCGAGACCACCGCGCACGCCCTCGCGCACATCGACCCCGGCGCGGAGGTCGTCCTCGCGCCCGTCCACGCGGCCCTCGCCGACCTGCGGCGCCGGCTCGGCCTCGCACCCGCCGACCCGCTGACCGCCGACGGGCTGCCCGCGGCCCCGCGCACGGTCGGCAACCCGCGCCGCACCCGCTGGGTGCGGGTGCCGATCAGCCCGCCTTCGCCTCGGCAACCGCCTTCTCGTACAACTTCCTGACGGCCGTGCCGAAGTAGGAGCTGTAGGAGGTGTCGGCGGTGTCCCCGCCGGTCTTCCAGCCGCCGATGACGCCGATCACGTCACCGGTTCCCGTCCGCGCGTCGTACCGGCTGAGGAACGGGCCGCCGCTGGTCCCGCCCGGATAGCCGGTGCAGTCGATGCGCAGGAACGATCCGGGGATGTCCGCGTCCGAGCTGGTGAACTTCGTCGTCCGGTTCACGCACAGCCGCGGCCGGGCGGCCGAGGCCGGGTAGCCGATCAGCGTCACCTTGGGGTGCGCGTAACCGGCTCCGGTCACCAGGCGGTTACCGCCGACCACGTCCTCCACCGGCAGCCCGTCGGCGTCCGGCCCCACCTGCGCGAAGGCCACGTCGAGGGCGGCGGCCCGGTTGACGCCCTGCGAGCGGTAGCGCGGATCGATCCAGATCCTGGACTTCCCCGCGGCGGTCCGCCGCACCGGGAACATGCCGTACGGCTGGGGGCTGGCCCGCGTGTACTGCGGTACGAAGGCCACCTGCTGGTAGTCCGACCCGGTCAGGCAGTGCGCCGCGCTCATCACCAGGTCGCGGCCGGGGGAGGCGACCACGCTCGCCGTGCAGAAGTACGCGCCGCCGCCCTTGACGAGGTACATCCTGCCGACGACCGGAGTGCCGTTGAAGTCCTGACCGACGCCGGGGCCCGGGGCCGGCAGGCGGGGCGAGGCCGGGTCCAGGATCGGGGGCGGGTTCACCGCTTCGACGTCCGGGTCCACGTCCGGGACCGGCAGCGGACCGGGGAGCGGGTCCACGTCCGGGACCGGGGGCGGTTCGTGGTCCGGAGCCGGGGCGGGAGCCGGTGAGGGCGTGGCCTCGGGAGCCGGGGCGCGGGCGGGGCGGCCGGGGGTCGCCGCCGGGACCGTCCCCGGGGCGGCGTCGGCCGCGCTCGCGGACGGGCCGTCGGGCAGCGGGACCGCGGAGGCCATGCGTTCGGGCGTCCAGAAGGACCGCGCCGCCCGGGCGGTCCAGCGGCCGGCGGTCACGGCCTCCGGGACGGCGACGGCGTGCTCCGCCGCGGCCAGGGGCGGCCGCCCGCCGGGCACCAGCAGCGCGGCCGCCGCAGCGGCCGTCGTCAACGTACGTAGCACCATGCGCAGCTCCTAGAGGGCGTGGGGGAAACGGAACAGCCGGTCGGGGTCGTAGCGGCGCCGGACCGCCTCCAGCCGGGCGAGGTTCCGCCCGTAGTAGGCCTCGCGCCAGCCGGTCAGCCTCGGGTCGCTGTAGTTCTGGTACGCGCTCCCGCTCGCCCACGGGCGCAGGTCCCGCCACAGCCCGTCGAGCCAGTCCTGGCGCCGGGCCACCTCGGCGGCCGGGGCCGACCCGGGCCAGGAGACGAGGTACTGGCCGAGGAAGGCGGCGGCGCGGTGCGCGAACGCGGTCGAGCCGGCCGGGACCCGGTTCAGGGCCCCGCCGCAGACCCCGTCGAACTGCACCACCGCCAGCCCGCCCCGGGGCGCCGCCGACCGATGGCGCCGCAGGGCGCCGAGCACCGCGCCGATCGCCGCGTCCGGCAGTCCGGCGCCCGTCCAGAAGTCGGAGCGGGCGGCGTACGACTCCCGGCCGAGTCGTCCGCCCGGGCCCCGGCCCGGCAGCACCCCCGGCAGCCGGCACTCCTGCGCGCTCCGCTCCAGGCAGCCCGCCATGGCCCGCACCGTGTCCCCGTACCCCCGTACGACGATCCAGTCGTCCCGGACCGGCCTGCCGACCAGGTCCGTCAGCCGGGTGAGCTCCCGCTCCAGCTCGCGCCGCCCGTCGAGGCACACCACGCGCAGCGCGGGCACGCCGTCGGCCCCCGGGCCGGCGCCGGCGGTGAACTCCACCTGGCTCCAGAACGGGTCGGGCAGCGCCGTGAGCCAGCGCTGCCAGCCCCGCAGCACCGCCGCCGAGTCGGCCCCCGTCCAGTGCAGTTCGGCGAAGGCCGCGTCGGCCACCGGATGCGTGCGGAACCGGAACTCGGTGACCACCCCGAAGTTGCCGCCCCCGCCGCCGCGCAGGGCCCAGTACAGCTCGGGCTCCCGATCCGGGCCGGCCTCGCGGACGGCCCCGTCGGGGGTGACGACCGTGGCCCCGGTCAGCCGGTCGCAGGTGGCGCCGTACGACCGCGAGGCCAGGCCCAGACCGCCGCCCAGGGCGAGGCCGGCGATGCCGACGGAGGGGCACAGCCCGGTCGGGACGCCCAGCCCGCGCGCGGCCAGCGCCGCGTTGACGTCCCCGAGCCGGGCCCCGGCGCCGATCCGCACGCCGTCCCCCGCCACGGTCACCCCGGCCACGGCCCCGAGGTCGACGACCAGCCCCCCGGCGCGCGTCGACCAGCCCGCGTAACCGTGCCCGCCGCCGCGTGGCACCACGGGAACGGCCGAGCGGCGCGCGAAGTCGAGGCAGGCCGCCACGTCCGCGGCGTGGGCGGGATAGGCCACCGCGGCCGGGGCGACGGTGTCGTAGCGGGGCTGGAACAGCTGCCGTGCCTCGGCGTAGTCCCGGTCGCCGGGGAGCACCAGCCGCCCGTCGAGACCGCGGGCCAGAGCGGCGTAGTCGGGGCCGCGGCCCACCGCCCCGACGCCGGCCAGGACGGCCGCTGCGGCGCTGCCCAGGACCCGGCGGCGAGGAAGGCTCATACTCCCTTCTGCCACCGCCCGGCCCGATCCCCGTGCAGGCGGGCCCACACGGACCGGCCTTGCCGCCCGAACGGCCCACCGCCGGCGGCCGCCGAGGAAACGCTTCGGCTCGTCTGACAAACACTTCGGACATCGCTCCGTACATCGCTCCGGATATCCGCTTCGGCCCGGCGGGGGACAGCCGTACGCTGCGCGCATGCCTCTTGTGGATCTCGGTTCGCACGCCGAGGAGTTCGACGCCGACCCCTACCCCTTCTACGCAGCGCTGCGCCAGGCGGGACCCGTCCACCGGATAGTGATCGGCGGGGAGCGCTCGTGGCTGGTCGTCGGCCACGAGGAGGCCAGACAGGCGCTGAACCACCCGGCCCTGTCCAAGAACTGGCTCGGATCCGAGCTGTTCGACACCTCCCAGGCCTACGCCGCCAACCGCAACATGCTGGAGTCCGACCCGCCGCACCACACCCGGCTGCGCCGCCTGGTGGCCCGCGAGTTCACCTCCCGCCGCGTCGAGGCGCTGCGCCCCCGGGTCCAGCAGGTGACCGACGAGCTGCTGGACGCGATGGCCGCCCGCCCCGACCGGAGGGCCGACCTGATCCGGTCCTTCGCCGCGCCCCTGCCGATGACCGTCATCTGCGAGCTGCTCGGCGTCCCCGACCTCGACCAGGAGCGCTTCCGCTTCTGGTCGAGCGAGATCGTCACCTCGGCGGACCCCGCCGGCCCGGACCCCCGGGCCATGGAGCAGATGACCGCGTACCTCTTCGAACTCGTCGGGGCCAAGGCCGAGAAGCCCGGCGAGGACCTGCTGAGCGCCCTGATCCGCACGCGCGACGAGGACGGCGACCAGCTCGCCCCCGACGAGCTGATCGGGATGGCCTTCCTGCTGCTGGTGGCGGGCCACGAGACCACCGTCAACCTGATCGGCAACGGCGTACGGGCCCTCCTCGCGCACCCCGAGCAGCTGGCGGCCCTGCGCGCCGACCCGGACGGCCTCATCGACGGGGCGGTGGAGGAGATGCTCCGCTACGACGGCCCCGTCCAGCACGCCACGTACCGCTTCGCCCGCACCGACCTGGAGATCGGCTCCACCCGCATCGAGGCCGGTTCCTCGGTCCTGGTCGCCCTCGCGGCGGCCGACCGGGACCCGGCACGGTTCGCGGAGCCCGGACCGGACGTCTTCGACATCCGCCGCACCGGCCAGAGCCACCTGGCCTTCGGCCACGGCATCCACTTCTGCCTGGGCGCGCCGCTGGCCCGCATGGAGGGCCGGATCGCTATCCGCTCGCTCCTCGAACGCTTCCCGGACCTCGCCGAGGACCCGGACGCGGGCCCCCTGCGGTGGCTTCCGGGCACCCTCATGAGGGGAGTGAGCCGCCTCCCGCTGCGCTGGTGAGCCGGGGCATCAGGCCTTGCGGGCGAGCAGGAAGCCCTGCGGACCCGCCTCGTCCCCGAAGGGCTCGCGCACCAGGCGGCCCACCTCGGTGAGCCCGGCCCCGGCCAGCAGCCCGGCGATCAGTTCCGGCGGTGTCCAGTACACGTCCAAGGCGACGGGATGCCCGTACGCGTGCTCCAGCCGGGCCCGCCGGTCGCCCGCCCTGAAGGCGATCAGGAAATGACCGCCGGGCGCCAGGACCCGGGCGAACTCGGCGAACACGGCGGGCAGCTCCGTCGGCGGGGTGTGCACGGTGGAGTTCCAGGCCAGCACCCCGCCGAGCACCCCGTCCGCCACGTCCAGCGCCGCCATCGCACCGACCTCGAAGCGCAGGCCCGGATACGTCCGCCGGGCCACCGCCACCATCGCCGGGGACAGGTCTATGCCGAAGGTCGGCACCCCGAGCCCGGCCAGATGGGCCGTCATCCGGCCCGGACCGCATCCGACGTCCGCGACCGGGCGGCCGCCGCGGCCGTCCCCACGCCCCTCGCCGGCCCCGTCCCCGCGTACGTACTCGGCGAACGCGGACAGCATCGCCCGGTCCAGGGGCCTGCCGGACAGCTCCGCGCCGAGGAGACGGGCGTAGTCGACGGCGACGGAGTCGTAGGACGCCCGTACGGAGCTCAGATCCGAGGTACCTGTCATGCCCCTGGACAGTAGCCCGCGCGGCGCCCCGGTTCATCCCCCGGCCGGTGAACGGCCAGTGGATGGGGCAGGTCCGCCCACTGGTCCCCCGGAACGCCGGGGCTCAGCCGCATCAGCGTGAGCGCCTTCACCGGCAGCGGCCCTGTGAGCAGTGCCTGCGCGTCGGCCGTGGCCGGCAGGGCCGGGACGGCCGCGGCGAGGTCCTCGCGGAAGGCGGCGGCCGAGCCCGCGGTGGCCCCGAGCGCCCCGGCGAGCAGGGAGCCGAAGAGCTTGCGCCGCAGCACGGTCACGTCGTCGGTGATCAGCCGCCCGGACAGCGGGGGCACCGGCAGCCCGTGCCGGGCGAGGCGGGCCGGGCTGATCCGGATGTCGGCGAGGTCGCGGTAGACCAGCCGCAGGGGTTCCCCGGAGGCGGACAGCACGACGAGGAGGTTCTGGCCGTGGGCCTCCAGCGCCACCCCGAGCTCCAGCACGCGCAGGCACACCGAGAGCGACAGGCGGGCGAAACCGGCCCGCCAGGCAGCGGAGCGCGCCTCGGGCAGCGCGGCCAGCGCTGCCACCGGAAGGACCCGTTCACCGGCGGCGGCGTCCGCGTACGCCTCGGGCGGCTCGCGCAGCACGGCCGCCAGGTCGGGGCTGTGCGCGGTCGCGGCGCCCAGGGTGCGGGTGATGTGCAGCCGCCCGTCGAGCCGCTCCGCGAGGGCCCCGGCGAAGGCGGAGACGGCCGCCGCCGTCTCGATGGAGTAGACGGAGATGTCCCGCACGGAGGAGGTCAGCCGGGCGCTCAGCGCCGTCTTGACGTGCGGACCGCCGTCGGCGGGCGCCAGCGTGCGCAGGGCCATCAGCGGGTGCGCCGCGAAACCGGCCCGCACCGGCTCGTGCCCGAGGGTGTGCGCCGCCTGCCACGGGTGCACCGGGAGCAGGATCCGGCCGCCGTCCCTCAGCTCGTCCGGCCAGCCGCCGGTCAGCAGGCACTCCTGCTCCCGTACGGCCACCAGCCCGAGCTCCACCAGCGGTCGGTGCTCCGGCGCGTACGCCAGCTGCTCGGCCACCGAGAAACCGGGCCGGGAGCGGCAGTTCGGGTGGTACGGGTGCCCGTCCACGATCCGCTGTTCCCACTCCCAGGTACTGAGGGCGCGAGTGTCCCGTTCGGCCGGGGGCTGCCCGGCGCGGGAGAGCGCGAGGTTGGCCGTGCTCCCGTCCAGTTCGGCGGCGAAGCCCTCCCCGTGCGGCACCCCCAGCGCCGCCACCAGGCGCGCGGGCTGCCCGTACGGCCGCCCGTCGAGCAGCAGCTCGCGGACGTAGGGCGCCGTCGCGTACGGGTCCGGCGCCGGGCCCTCCAGCCGGGCGCCCCCCTCCAGCAGCAGCGCCAGCCCGCCCGGCCCCCGCTCGCGGCCCACCACCCACGGCAGTGGCTCGAAGGCCAGCGCACGCCACAGCCGGGTCAGCACCGCCGCCCGGGCCCCGCCCAGCGCGTCCGCGTACGCGGCCGAGAGGGCGGGGCGGACGCCCTCCAGCTCGGCGGCGACGGCGTCTTCGGCCGGTGAAGCGGGAAGGTACATGCTGCGGCTCCGCGGATCGTGGCTCGAAGGGATGATCACTTCATCATCGCGGATACTGAGGATCACGGCCGGGCGGTCGCGTCCCGCGAACCCCCGGCGCACCGGATGGACCGGACAGACCGAATGGAATCCGTGGACCTCAACGCCGCCGCCGACGCGTACGCCACCACCCCGCTCCTGAACTGCCTGCTGAGGGAGGCCGCGGAACCGCTCGGGGGCGAGGTCCACCGGCTGCGCGGCAGCGGCCGGCTGCTGCGCGTCCACGGCGGGCGCCGCTCCGCGCGCCCGGAACTGCGCACCGCGGAAGGCTGGCATCCGCTGGGCCACACCGAGCTGGTCAAGCTCACCTCCGAGGAGCTGGGCCGCTTCACCGGTACCCCGAACGACGAACTCCCCGGCGAGATCGCCGACAGCCGCGACACGATCGCCGCGCTGCTGGCCGCCCGTCTGGCCGCCGAGCCCCCGGCGGATCCGTACCTGCTCTCCGAACAGTCCCTCGTCATGGGCCATCCGCACCACCCCGCCCCCAAGGCCCGCGGCGGGGCCCCGGCCGCGAGCTGGCTGCCCTGGGCGCCGGAGGCCCACGCCCGCTTCCCGCTGCTCTTCCTGGGGCTGCGCGAGGACCAGTGCGCCGAGGAGGGCGGGCCGGCCGCCGCCGAGGCCGTCGACTCCCTCGCCGGCCTGTTCGACGGGCCGGGCGCGCCCGCCGGATACCGGCTGCTGCCCGCCCACCCGTGGCAGCTCGACCTGGTCGCCGCCCGGCCCGCGGTGCGCGACGCCTTCGCCGACGGGCGCCTGCTGCGGTTGGGGGAGGGCCGGCGGCCGGCCTGGCCGACCGCCTCGATCCGTACCCTGTACGCGCCGGACGCATCGGCGGACCTCTTCGTGAAGTTCAGCCTCGACGTGCGGATCACCAACGACGTGCGCCGGCTGTGGCGGCACGACCTGCTGAAACTGCGCCGCACCGACGCGGCGGTCGAGGCGGGTTTCGCGCAGCTGCGCCGGTCGGGCTCGCGGGCGGCCTGGCTCCCCGACCGCGGGTACCGCACCGCGCGGTTCGCCTTCGAGGAACTGGCCGTACTGGTCCGCGACGGCCTGCGCGCGCACACCGTCCCCGGCGCCACCCCGCTGCTGGCCGCCGCGCTCGCCGAGGGCTATCCGGGGAGCCCGCTGGCCGGCACGCGCGATCCGGCCGCCTGGTGGCGGGCGTACCTGCGCCAGGTGGTCCCGCCGGTGCTGGAGCTCTTCGAGCGGCACGGGGTCGTACTGGAGGCCCACCTCCAGAACACACTGGTCGCGGTCGACGCCGCGGGGACGCCCGTGCAGGCGCTGTTCCGGGACGCGGAGGGCGTCAAGCTGCTGCCGGACCTGCCGCGCGAGGCCGCCTGGCAGCGGCTGGTCTACTGCCTGGTGGTCAACCACCTCACGGAGATCGCGGCGGAACTCGCCGACCGGCACCCGCACGCCGCCCCCGGGCTGTGGCCGGCCGCGCGGGAGGAGTTCCTGCGCTACGCGGCCGCCCACGAGCTCCCCGAGATCGCGGATCTCCTCACGGCCCCGTCCCTCCCGGGCAAGACCAACCTGCTGCTGCGCTGGACCCGCGCGGACGGCGCGGACGCCCGCTACATCCCGCTGCCGAACCCGCTGCGGGCGGAGTAAGGAATCGGCCAAGGTGGGCGGCGGGGGCGGCCTCCCCTCACCAACAGGTATAGACCAATGCTAGGTTGGTCGGGCAGACCGCGCAGTCCTGACCCCCCGTCAGAGGAGATGTCATGCCCTCCCCTTCGCGGAGCGGCGGCCCGGCCGCCATGCCCAAGTACCAGCGGATCGCCGCAGCGCTGCGGCACGAACTCGCCCGCACCGCGCACATCCCCGGGGCCCGGCTGCCCTCCGAGCGGACCCTGGCCGCCCGCTACCAGGTCAACCGGCAGACCATCAGGGCCGCCCTCCAGCACCTGCGCGAGGACGGCCTCGTCGTCACCGGACGCCGGGGGACGCGACCCGCCACTGCGGCCGGGGCGCCGGCGCCCGCGACGGCGGCCGCGCCGCGCCGCGCCCCGGCCGCCCTGAGCCGGGTCGACCTGGTCACCGTCCCGCCCTCGCTCGCCGTCCTCCTCGGCATGCGCGGCGGGGACCGCACCCTGGTGCACCACCACCGCGAACGCGGCCCCGCGGGCGAGGCGCTGCGCGACGCCGTCACCTACGTCAGCCCCGGCGCCATCGCCAGCAGCCCCGAACTCGCCCGCTGCCGCGACCGGATGGCGGCGGGCGGGGACGCGGACCCTCGAACGGTGCACCACTGGCTCGAACGGGCCGCGGTGGACGGCCGGGTCACCGAAACCCTCACCATGACCCGCACCACCCACCCCCCGGTCGCCGCCGCGGCCTGCGGCCTGACCGCCCGCCGCACCCTGCACGACGGCTCCGGTCTGCTGCTGGCCGTCACCGACCTGGCCTTCCCCACCTGGGACCGGCTCGTCCTGCACCGCCACCGCCCCGACCGCGCCGCCGCCGGCTTCCGCGTCACGTAGCTCACATCCCCGGGCCGGCCCGGGACCCCCGCCGGGCCGCCCGGCGCGCACTGTGGCTTCCGACACGCCCCGGGCGGCGGCGCGCCGGGCCCCCCGGCGGGTCCGGGACCACCGCGAGCCCGGCGCAACTCCCGTCCGGAGCATGCGCGTACACGCCCTCGGCCGCCCGGTCCCCGGTGCCCGCCGCGGCGGAGCGCCTACGGTTCCCACAAGTGACGAGGATCACGCCCGAGTTTGATTGAGGGAACGAGCACGGGGCATGGTCGACGTGGAGCGGAACCGATCCCTCCGGCCATGCGTGCCGGCGGCTCGGCGCACACGGGCAGATCCCGTCCCGCTCTACGGCCCGCCGGCGCCGCCGGCGCGCCGTACCCGTACGACCCGTGAGGTGCATGTGTCCACGCTCCAAGCCGAGCACGTCTACAAGGTGTTCGGACGACGGCCCGGCGACGCGGTCCGCGCGCTCGAAAACGGCACCGGCCGTGACGAGTTGCGCGCCGAAGGGACCACGGCAGCGGTGATCGACGCCTCGTTCCGCGTCGAAGCCGGCCAGATCTTCGTCGTCATGGGTCTGTCGGGATCCGGCAAGTCCACGCTGCTGCGCATGCTGAACGGACTGCTGGAGCCCACCTCGGGGCGCATCCTCTTCGACGGCCAGGACCTCACCGCGCTGAGCGCGGGCGAGCTGCGCCGCGTCCGCTCCACGAAGATCTCCATGGTCTTCCAGCACTTCGCGCTCTTCCCGCACCGCAACGTCCTGGAGAACGCCGGCTACGGCCTCGAAGTGCAGGGAGTGCCGCGCGCCGAGCGCGACCGGCGCGCCGCCGAGGCACTGGCGCTGTGCGGCCTGGAAGGCTGGGAGGACTCCTGGCCCGACGAGCTCTCCGGCGGCATGCAGCAGCGCGTCGGCCTCGCCCGGGCCCTGGCCACCGACGCCGACCTGCTCCTGATGGACGAGTCGTTCAGCGCCCTGGACCCGCTGATCCGCCGCGACATGCAGGACCAGCTCCTCGAACTCCAGAAGCGTTTCAAGAAGACCATCGTCTTCATCACCCACGACCTGAACGAGGCCATGCGCATCGGCGACGGCATCGCCGTCATGCGCGACGGCCGCATCGTCCAGCAGGGCACCGCCGAGGACATCCTCACCCGCCCCGCCGACGACTACGTCGCCTCCTTCGTGCAGGACGTCGACCGTTCGCGGGTGCTCACGGCCGAAGCCGTCATGGACGAGCCCGAGGCAGCCCCCTGCGGCTGCCCGACCGTCCACGCCGACACCCCGCTCGCCGACCTCTGCGCGGTCAGCGCCCTGGTCCCGCACCCGGTCGCCGTCACCGACGGTGCGGGCACCGTCGTGGGCTCCGTGCCGCAGGACCGGCTCGTCGCCTTCATCGGCGACGAACAGCGGCCCCCGATGGCTTGTGGCGCGGAGGTGGCCGCCTGATGCCCCGCCTGCCCCTCGGCGCCTGGGTCGACAGCGGTGTCGACTTCCTCCAGCGCCACCTGTCCTGGCTGTTCGACGCAGTCAGCGCGCTCGTCACCGGCCTCTACGACGGCATCGACGCCGTCCTGAACGCCCCCGCCCCCCTGCTGTCCGCGGGCATCCTCGCGCTCGGCGCCTGGTGGCTGCGCGGGCTGCTCGCGGGCCTGCTGGCCTTCGCGGGCTTCGCACTCGTCGACTCCGTCGGCCTGTGGTCCGACGCCATGTCCACGCTCTCCCTGGTCCTGGTCGCGACCCTCGTCACGCTGCTGTTCGCGATCCCGCTCGGCATCTGGGCCTCCAGGTCCGACCGGGTCAGCGCGCTGCTGCGGCCGGCCCTGGACTTCATGCAGACCATGCCGGCCATGGTCTACCTCATCCCCGGAATCATCTTCTTCGGGGTGGGCGTGGTGCCCGGCATCATCGCGACCATCATCTTCTCGCTGCCGCCGGGCGTGCGGATGACCGAACTCGGCATCCGCCAGGTCGACTCCGAACTGGTCGAGGCCGCGGAGGCCTTCGGCACCACCCCGCGCGACACCCTCGTCCGCGTGCAGCTGCCCCTGGCCCTGCCGACGATCATGGCGGGTGTCAACCAGGTCATCATGCTCGGCCTGTCCATGGTCGTCATCGCCGGCATGGTCGGCGGCGGCGGGCTCGGCGGCGCCGTCTACCGGGCCATCGGCAGCGTCGACATCGGCCTCGGCTTCGAGGCCGGCATCGCCATCGTCATCCTCGCCATGTACCTCGACCGGATGACCGGGGCGCTCGGCCGCCAGGTCTCCCCGCTGGGCCGGCGCGCCCTCGCCAAGGCGCGGTCCGCCGCCACCGGCGCGGCCAGGCTGTGGAGCCATCGCCCCCAGCCGGCGTTCGCCGTCACCGGAGCCGTCGTCCTGGCCCTCGTCGCGGGCGGCCTGAACACCTTCGGCGGGTCCTCCACCGGTGACGGACCGGCCGGCACCGCGAACATCGGCAAGGGCCGCACCCTGTCCGTCGGCTACATCCCGTGGGACGAGGGCACCGCCTCCACCTTCCTCTGGAAGGAGCTCCTGGAGCGCCGCGGCTTCAAGGTCGAGGCCAAGCAGCTGGAGCTGGGCGCGCTGTTCACCGGGCTCGCGGGCGGGCAGCTCGACTTCCAGACCGACGCCTGGCTGCCCGTCACCCAGGCGCAGTACTGGGAGAAGTACGGGAACCGGCTGGAGGACCTCGGCTCCTGGTACGGCCCCACCTCGCTGGAGCTGACCGTGCCCTCGTACGTCGAGGGCGTGCGCTCCCTCGCCGACCTGAAGGGCAGGGCCGGGCAGTTCAAGGGGCGGATCATCGGCATCGAACCCAGCGCGGGTGCGATGGGCGCGCTCAAGGACAAGGTCCTCAAGGAGTACGGCCTCGACTCGGAGTACCAGGTCGTCGACGGCTCCACCCCCGGCATGCTCGCCGAGCTCAAGCGGGCCTACGAGAAGAAGGAGCCCGTGGCGGTCGTGCTGTGGTCGCCGCACTGGGCGTACTCCACGTACGAGCTGACCAAGCTGCAGGACCCCAAGGGGGCCTGGGGCAAGGGCGACGGCATCCACAGCCTCGCCCGCAAGGGCTTCGCCGCCGACGAGCCCGAGGTGGCCTCCTGGCTGCGCTCGTTCAAGCTCAGCGAGAAGCAGCTGACCAGCCTGGAGGCGGAGATCCAGCGGACCGGCAAGGGCAAGGAGCAGCAGGCGGTCCGCGCCTGGCTCGAGGAGCACCCCGAGGCCGACGCCCTGGGCTGACGTGGCGGAGGACGCCGTGCTGACGTGGCGGAGGACGCCGCGCTGACGTGGCGGAGGGCGCCGGGGCGCGCGGGACCCGTACGGTCCCGCGCGACCCGGCGTCCGTCGCGCCCGAGCCGGTGCGGTGTGCTCAGCCGACCAGGACCCGGTCCGGGGCGCGCTCCGGACCGGCGGCCCCGCGGGCCGGGCGCGGCCGCACCGGCCACCACGTGGCCCGCCCCAGCAGGGCGGCCACCGCGGGCACGAGCACGATCGACAGGACGAAGGCCGAGAACAGGATCCCGAGGGCCGTCGCGAAACCGATCTGCTGCGTCGACGGGGCCGGATTGACCGCCAGGCTCCCGAAGGACGCGGCCAGCACCAGACCCGCCGTCGCGATGGCCGGCGCCGTGTGCCGGACGGCCCGCCCCACCGCCGCGCGGGCCGGACCGGGCCGCTCCATCTCCTCCCGGATCCGGTCGCTCATCAGGATGTTGTAGTCCGTGCCCAGCGCGACCACGAACAGGAACAGCACCAGCGGCAGCGTGAAGTCCACCCCGGCCCGCCCCAGCGCGTGCTGGAAGAGCAGGGTCGACGCGCCGAGCGTCGCGGCGAAGCCCAGCCCGACGGCGGCCAGCAGGATCACCGGGGCGAGCAGGCTGCGCAGCAGCGCGAACAGGATCAGCGCGATCAGCGCGGCCGCCACCGGGAAGACCACCTTCAGGTCCTCGTCCACGGCCGCCGAGATGTCGGCGAACAGGGCGGCGGTGCCCCCCACATGGGCCTCCGTACCGGCCGGCGTGTTCGCCGCGACCGCCTGCCGTACCGGCCCGGAGGCCAGGTCACGGGCCTCCTGCGTCTGCGAGTCGGCCGTCAGGAAGAGGTCGATCCGCGCCGCCCTGCGGTCCTCGCTCAGCACGGTGCCCGCGACCCGGCCCACACCCCGGACCCCGGCGAGCGCCCTCGACAGCCCGCCCAGCCGCTCGGCGTCGAGTACGGAGCCGTCCTTCGCCGTGACGAACACGCTGGTCGGGTCCGAGACCCCGGCCGGCAGTGCCCGCGCGACCTCCGCCGCGGTGACGGCCGCGGCGGTGCGCTCCCCGCCCGCGCCGCCCTGCCCGTAGTCCATCCGCATGCCCAGCATTCCGGCGGCCAGCGCGCCGAGCAGCGCCACCGAGGCGAGGACCAGTACGAGCGGCCGCCGCGCCACCAGCTCACCCGTCCCCGCGGCGGCGCCCGGCCGCGGTGCGTGCTTCAGGGAGCGGGAGGGCCAGAACATCCTGCGGCCGGCGACCGCGAGAAGGGCCGGCATGAAGGTCAGGCTGCCCAGCAGCATCACCAGGACAGACAGGGCGATGGCCGGGCCGAGCACCCGGAACTGGCCGAAGGAGGCCACCCCGAGCGTGGCGAACGCGGCGACGATCGTCAGCGCCGCGGAGGTGATCGCCGTACCCACGCGTCCCGCGACCTCGGCGGCCGCCGCGCGGCCCGACTGCTCCGGGTCGCGCCGCAACTGCTCGCGGAAGCGGAAGAGCAGGAAGAGGAAGTAGTCGATGCCGATGCCCACCAGCACCACGTTGATCAGCCCCGGTGTGGAGTCGGCCAGTCCGGTCCCGGTCAGCAGCGCGGCGCACACCACGACACCGGCCGCGGCCCCGCCGATGACCGTCACGGCGAGCAGCGGCAGCAGGGCGGCGAGGAGGCTGCGGAAGACCAGTACGTGCAGGAGGATGATGACCCCGAGCATGAGGATGCCGACCACCATCGTCCTGGTCTTCTCGGCGTCCGCCGTGTCGGTCCGGTCGGCGAGGCCGCCGGTGAAGCCCGTACGGAAACCTTCCCGGGCGAATTGCTCGCGTACGGAATCCCGGAAGGCACGGTAGGTGTCGAGCAGCCCCGGATCGGCCGGGTTGCCGGTGAGTTCGGCGGACAGCAGCCGGAAGGAGCGGTCGGGGGCCGTCATGGCGGGGGCGACCCGCGGGAGCTGCGAATGGTCCTGCGCGAAGGGCATCGTCTCCTCGGTCCGGGGCATGGCGACCCGGGTCCGGGCCAGCCGCGCGGCCTCCGCGTCGATGCGGGCCTCGTCGGCGGCGCCGAGCGGTGCGCCGTCGGACCGGGCCACCAGCACGGTCAGGGGGTTGGCGTCGGGATCGGCCCCGAAGCGGTCCTCGGCGATCCGCAGGGCGGCGGCCGAGTCGTACTGCGCGGGCAGGAAGCCGCCGGTGCCGCTCTGGGTGGCGCGGAAGACGGTCGCCTGGCCCAGGATGGTCAGGGCGATGCCGAGGACCGCCCAGAGGGCGATGACCTTCCACGGATGCCTCGTCGAGACTCCGGTCAGGGCGCGGATCACTGGTCTCCTCAGGTCGGTGCGGTGCCGGCCGGGGGATTTCCCGGCCTGACTCCAGACCATCAGGGCCGGGCCCGGAAGACGTCGGGTCGCGGGAGGATCCCGGCGCCGGTACCGGGGTCCGGGGGCGGGCCGCGACCAGGACCGGGGTCCTGGTCCGGATCCGGCCCGGGGCCGATGGCGGGGGCCGCCGCCGATGCCAGAATGGACCACCGGAAAGCGCGGCCGCGCGCCCGCCGGCACCCGCCGGGAGGGCCGGCCGGAGGGGGAGGACCTGCGACGATGGTTGTCGACGAGGCGTCGGGCACGCCGTGCTCGGCCGAGCACGAGGTGCCGCCCGGCCCCACCCCCGAAGCCACCCCCCGCCCCCCTGCCACGGGCCGCTCCTCGGCCTCCGGCCAGTCTCCGGCGGCGGGTCAGTCTCCGGTCTCCGGCCCGTCCCCGGTCTCCGGCCGGTCCTCGGCTGCGGTCCAGCTCCCGGCCGTCGGCCGGACCCAGGTCGGCAGTCGAACCCCGGCGGCGCCCGAGGCTCCGGCCTCGGCTCCGGCTCCGGCTCCGGCTCCGGCCTCGGCTCCGGCTCCGGCTCCGGCTTCGGCCTCGGCTTCGGCTTCGGCTTCGGCTCCGGCTCCGGCTTCGGCTTCGGCTTCGGCTCCGGCCTCGGCTTCGGCTTCGGCTTCGGCTCCGGCCTCGGCTCCGGCTCCGGCTTCGGCCTCGGCTTCGGCTTCGGCTTCGGCTCCGGCCTTGGCTCCGGCTTCGGCTTCGGCTTCGGCTTCGGCTTCGGCTTCGGCTCCGGCTTCGGCTTCGGCCTCGGCTTCGGCTTCGGCCTCGGTCCCGCCGCCGGGCCTGGCCCCGGCCCCGGCCCCGGCCCGGGGAGTGGGCGGCGGGTCGGGGCCGGTCGGGGGCGCGCGGTGGGCCGCCTGGACGCGGAACGACGCCCTCGTGGCCGTCGGGGCCGCCGCCACCGACCTCATCGGTTTCTCCCTGGGCTCCCGTTCCGACGGCGCGTCCCTCACCGTCGGCGCGGCGGTCATCGCCGTGGTGTCCGGGCTGCCGCTGCTCGCCCGTCGCCGCTACCCGGTGTCGGTCCTCGCCGCGGTCCTGGCCCTCGGCGTGCTGCTGAACCTGGCCACGCCGCACTCCCCGCACTTCGGCCTCACCCTGGTGGCCGCCCTCTACTCGGTGGCGAGGTACCGCCGCCCGGCCGTGAGCGCGGTGGCGGCCCTGGCCGCGGTACCGCTCATACCCGTGGGCCAGAGCGGCTGGCCCCTGCCCTTCGGCTGGTGGGGCCTGTTCGGGAACGCCTTCGTCACCCTGCTCGCCGTCGGCGCGGCCGAGGTCGTCAACCGCCGCGAGCGGGAGGCCGAGAACCACCGCAGGCTCCTCGCCGACCGCGCGGTGGCCGAGGAACGCCGCCGGATCGCCCGCGAGCTGCACGACATCGTCGCCCACCACATCACCACCATGCAGCTGATGGCGGGTGGGGCCCGCGCCAACCTGGCGCACGATCCGGAGGTGGCCCGCGAGGCCCTCGTCACCCTGGAGGGTTCGGGGCGGCTCGCCCTGCGCGAGATGCGCCAGCTCCTCGACGTGCTGCGGGCCGGTGATGAACCGGAGGACGCTCCGACCGCCCCGCAGCCCGGCGCCGCGGACCTCGGGCGGATCGTGGCCGAGGCCCGGCTGTCGGGGACGGAGACCGAGTTCACCGTGGACGGCCCGGTCCGCCCGCTGCCGCCGACCGTCGGCCTGACCGTCTTCCGCATCGTGCAGGAGGCGCTGACGAACACCCGCAAGCACGCGGCCGGTGCCAGTGCCACGGTCCGGCTCACCTACGGGCCCGGCGAGGTGGCGGTGGAGGTCCGCGACGACGGCACGGGGACCCCGGCCGGAGCCCGGCCCGGCCACCGGCCCGCCCACCGGCCCGGGTACGGGCTGATCGGCATGCGCGAGCGCGTCGCCCTCCAGGGCGGAACCCTGGAGGCCGGTGCCGCGGACGGCGGCGGCTTCCGGGTCGCGGCCCGCCTCCCGGCCCCCGCCGAGGCGGAGGCGACCCGGTGATCCGGATCCTCATCGCGGACGACCAGCCGCTGGTGCGCCGCGGCCTCGCGCTGATCCTCGGCCCCGATCCCGAGTTCGAGGTGGTCGGCGAGGCCGAGGACGGCGCCCAGGCCGTCGCCCTCGCCGCCGAGCTCAAGCCCGACGTGGTCGTCATGGACATCCGGATGCCGGTCCTCGACGGGGTCAAGGCCACCGAGGAGCTGGCCCGGACCTTCCCCGAAGCCCGCGTCCTGGCCCTCAGCACCTTCGACATGGACGAGTACGTGGTCGCGGCCCTGCGCGCCGGCGCGTACGGCTTCCTGCCCAAGGACGTCTCCCCGGAGGAGCTCGGCGCGGCCGTCCGCACCGTGCACACCGGAGAGGCCGCCGTCGCGCCGAGGCTGCTCACCCGGCTGATCGCCGCGTACGTCCGCACCCCCGCGCGCACCCGCCCGACGGCGGCAGCGGTGCCCGCCGAGCTGACCCCGCGCGAGCTGCAGATCTGGCAGTTGCTGGCCACCGGATTCGACAACGCCGAGATCGCCCGGGAACTGGACATCAGCGTGTCCACGGTCAAGAACCACATCACCGGTGTCTTCGGCAAGCTCGGCGTCCGCGACCGGGCGCAAGCGGTGATCGCGGCCTACGAATCCGGCCTGGTGTCGGCCGCGGGCGGGAGCGGTTGATCACCAAGTGCCCCCAAGAAGACCGGAATCCCCCTGCCGACCACACCTCTGACCAGCCAGAACACTGGAGGATCCGCCCGTGCGGTGACGGGCCCCGCCATGGCACAGTGCGATCAGACCACCCGCACCAGCAGGGAGCCTCCATGCGCGATCCGCACCCCACGCCCCTCGCGGCCGCCCCCGAGTGCCCGCCGGAGCCCGGCCCGCTGCCCTGCTGCCCGGTGTGCGGGGGAGCGGCGGAGCGGATCTCCTGGCGCCAGCGGCCGGGGGAGCCGGTGGTACTGGCCTTCGAGCCCTGCGGCCACCGGCGGATCTCCCCGGCCGCGCCCGTACTGACGGTCGTGCTCCAGGGCTCCGGAAGCTAGGCAGCCCTGCGGTCCACCCGGCCGTGCCGGTGAGGTGCGCGCCCTTTCCGTGCTCAAAGTTGCTTGATCAGTGGCAATTTCGAGCATCATCCTTCAAGTGGAGCCTCGCGGGCGCTATGTTGCCCGTGCAAGTTGCCAGGTGCATGCCAAAGAGCTGAGTTCGTGATCCGGACCGCACGAGGAGCTGCCCCATGAGACTGCCCCGCATCCGCCCCCGGGCCGGCCGCCTGCGCGCCGCCCTGCTCGCCGGCGCCCTCACCGTCCTGGGTCTGGCCGCCGCCGGACCCGTCGCCACACCGGCGTCCGCGGCCCCCGCCGCGACGGCGGGCGACGTCACCGGCTTCACCCAGTCCGGGAACACCTTCACCGTCACCGCCTCCGGCGGCGCCAAGGCCCGCGTGGTCGTCGCCCGCTCCGACATCTTCCGGCTCTGGCTCTCCCCGGACGGGACCTTCACCAACGACCCGGCCGGCTCCGACCTCGCCCCGACCACCGACTTCGGCCCGGTCGCCACCGGCTATGCGGACGCGGGCACGTACTACCGGATCACCACGGGAGCCCTGTCGATCCGGGTGAACAAATCACCCCTCCAGTTCTCCGTCTACCGCGCCGACAACACCACCCCGGTCTGGCAGGAGACGCAGCCCACCAGCTGGACCAACAGCCGGACCACCCAGTACCTGGCCCGCGGCGCCGACGAGCAGTTCTACGGCACCGGCCTGCGACTCGGCGAATGGGCGCTGCGCGGCAAGACCGTCCCCGTGGCCGTGGACAACAAATGGCGCGAGAACGACAACGCCAGCCCCGCCCCCTTCTACATGTCCACCAACGGCTACGGCGTCATGCGCAACACCTGGGCCCCGGGTTCCTACGGATTCAACGCGCCCAGCACCCTCGCCCACGACGAGAAGCGCTTCGACGCCTGGTACTTCACCGGGGACTCCCTCAAGTCCGTGCTCGACGCCTACACCGACGTCAGCGGCAAACCGTTCATGGCGCCGATGTGGGGCTTCGAGCTGGGCAACGCGGACTGTTTCAACGCCTCCAACCCCGCCTACCAGGGCGACCACGACCGGCTGCGCCACCAGACCACCCCGGATGTCGTCGGGTACGCCACCGACGCGCGCGCCGCCGACATGCCCTCGGGCTGGTTCCTGCCCAACGACGGCTACGGCTGCGGCTACACCGCGCCCCTCAAATCGACCGTCGACGCCCTGAAGGCCAAGGGCTTCGAGACCGGCCTGTGGACCTCCACAGGCCTCGGTTCCATCGCCGACGAGGTCGGCACCGCCGGCACCCGCGGCGTGAAGACCGACGTGGCCTGGATCGGCGGTGGCTACAAGACCGCCTTCCAGGGCGTCCAGCAGGCCGTCGACGGCATCGAGAAGAACTCCGACGCCCGCCGCTACGTCTGGACCGTCGACGGCTGGGCCGGCACCCAGCGCAACGCCGTCGTCTGGACCGGTGACACCTACGGCACCTGGGACGACATGCGCTGGCACGTCCCCGCCATCGCCGGCGCGGGCCTGTCGGGCCTCAACTACGCCTCCGGCGACGTCGACGGCATCTTCGGCGGCAGCCCCAAGACGTACACGCGCGACCTCCAGTGGAAGGCCCTCACCCCGGCCTTCATGACCATGTCGGGCTGGGGCGCGACCAATCCGTCCGCCGGATACCAGGACAAGCAGCCCTGGCGCTTCGCCGAGCCGTACCTCTCCATCAACCGCAAGTACCTCCAGCTGAAGATGCGGCTGATGCCGTACCTCTACACGATGAGCCGCGTCGCCCACGAGAGCGGCGTCCCCAGCACCCGCGCGATGGTCCTGGAGTACCCCGACGACCCGGTGGCCCGCGGCAACCTCACCAGCGGCCAGTTCATGGCCGGCGACTCCCTCCTCGTCGCGCCCGTCGTCTCCGACACCTCGGTCCGCGACGGCATCTACCTGCCCGCAGGGAGCTGGACCGACTACTGGACCGGGAAGACGTACGCGGGCCCCGGCTGGCTGAACGGCTACCAGGCGCCCCTCGACACCCTGCCCCTCTTCGTCAAGGGCGGCGGCATCGTGCCCATGTGGCCGCAGATGAACTTCACGGGCGAGAAGCCGGTCTCCACGCTCACCTACGACATCCACCCGCGCGGCGCCTCCTCCTTCAGCCTGTACGAGGACGACGGCCGCACCCGCGCCCACCAGTCCGGGGCCTACGCCCGCCAGCGGGTCGACGTCACCGCCCCCACCGGCGGCTCCGGTGCGGTCACCGTCTCCGTGGGCGCCCCGACCGGTGACTACGCCGGCAAACCGGCCTCCCGCGGCTACGAGTTCACCCTCCACGTCGCCTCCGCGCCCGCCGCCGTCACGGTGGACGGCGCCGCACTGACCCGGCAGGTCTCCAAGGCCGCCTACGACGCGGCCGCGACCGGATGGTTCTTCGACGCCGCCGACCGCTCCGGTGTCCTGTGGGTCAAGACCGGTACGAAGACGGGCGCGTTCAGCGTCTCGGCCACCGGCACGAGCGTCCCCGCGGCCGAAGCCCTGCCCTCCCCCTCGCCGATCGACCGGTCGGCCTGGTCCCTGGTGTACGCCGACAGCCAGGAGACCGCCGCCGAGAACGGCGCCGCGGCGAACGCCATCGACGGGAACCCGGCGACGATGTGGCACACCGCCTGGTCCTCCTCGAAGCCCGCCGCGCTCCCGCACGAGATCCAGATCGACCTCGGGGCCCGCCACACCGTCGACGGCCTCGGCTACCTGCCGCGGCAGGACGGCGGGGTCAACGGACGGATCGGCTCCTACGAGGTCTACGTCTCCGACACCACCGCGGACTGGGGGACCCCGGTGGCGAGCGGCACCTTCGCCGACACGGCGACAGCCAAGAACACGGCCCTCTCCCCGAAGGCCGGCCGCTACGTCCGCCTCAGGGCCCTCACCGAGGCGGGCGGCCGGGGCCCCTGGAGCAGCGCCGCCGAGATCACCCTCACCGGCCGCCCGGCCCCGCTCCCGGCCGACGCCGAACTCGTCAACGCGGCCTCCGCGACCTGCGCCGACCTCCCGCACAGCGCCACCGCCCCGGGCACCGAACCCACCCTCTACCCCTGCCACGGCGGCCCCAACCAGCGCTGGACCCTCCAGCCCGACGGCCGCCTCACCGGCCTCGCGGGGGTCTGTCTCGACGCCGCGAAGGCCTCCCGGGTGACCGTCCAGACCTGCGACGGCAGCGCCGGCCAGATCTGGCAGGCAGGCCCCCAGAGCACGCTGCGCAACGCCGGCCAGTGCCTGGCCCCGGTCGGCTCCGCCACCGCCGACGGCACCGCCCTCACCCGTACCGCCTGCGACAGCACCCCGGCCCAGCGGTGGACCTTCACACCGTGAGCCACCGCTGACGGGTCGGCACCCGTCCTCGCCTCCGCCTGGGGTCCGGACCCCAGGCGGAGGCGTCGGACGGGTTGCCGCCCGGGCCTGCAACGATCCTGGGCCAGTCCAAAACCCAAGTCAATCCTCCGGTTTGCTCCCCGCATCCAAGCGATACCTTGGGTCACGTGACCCTGGACGATCTCCGTGTGTTCGTGGCCGTCTGCCGCGCGGGCAGCCTCAGCGCCGTCGCCCGCGACCTCGGCCGTACCCAGTCCGCCGTCAGCCAGCACGTCCGCCGGCTCGAGAAGCGCACCGGCATGAGCCTGCTGGAACGTCACGCCCGCGGCGTCGTGCCCACCGAGGCGGGCCGCATCCTGCAGGCGGCCGCCGCCGACGGGATCGCGGGTCTCGACGGGGCCCTGCGCCGCCTGGACGAACTCGCCGGAGGAGGCGCCGGTACGGTGCGCGTCACCACGGGGGCCACCACCGTGCGCCACTTCATGTCCGAGGCCGTCGTCACCTTCCGCCGCCGCCACCCCGGGGTCAGCCTGGAGTTCCAGACCGAGAACTCCAGCCGCAGCTGCTTCGACGCCCTCGCCGCCGACGACCTCGACCTCGCCTGGATCACCATCGGGGCGCCGGTCCGCGGCATCGAGCAGCGCCCGGTCATGGAACTGCCGTGGGTGCTCGCGGTCGGCGCCGACGACCCCCTCGCGGCCCGCGCCCGCATCGAGCCGGCCGACCTCGCCGGGATCCGCCACATCCGGCTCCCGGAGAACTCCACCTCCCGAGCCCACCTCGACGCCGCCCTCGCGGAATCCGGCATCCGGGTCCGCTCCGACACGAGCGTGGCCGACTGGGACACGGCCCTGCTACTGGCCGAACTGGGCCTGGGCCACGCCGTCGTGCCCGCGCTGCCCGGCTGGCGGGTCCCCGGCTCCGACGGCCCGCTCAGGCTCGTCCCCGTCCCCGGCCTGCCGCCCCTCGCCGTCGGCTGGGCGGTCCGCCGCTGGTCCGCCCTCGCCCCGCCGGCCCTCGCCTTCGCCGACGAAGTCGCCCGCAGCTGCACGGCCCGCGCGGCCGGCGCCGGCCGGCAGTGACGCGGCCGGCAGTGGCGCGGCCAGTGGTGACGCGGCCAGTGGTGACGCGGGCAGCAGTGACGCCGGCACCAGTCCGGCGAGGGCAAGCGCGGCCAGAGCCGCGAGGGAGAGCGGGCCGGCCCCCGCGCCCGCCGCGACCGCGATGCCCAGCGCCGGGCCCACGTTCATCGCCGTCTGCTTGAGACCTCCGATCACCCCCGCGTACCCGGCCGGCGCCTCACCGACCACGGTCCCGGTGGCGGTGACCATCACGGTGGTGAACCCGGCGCCCAGCACCCCGAAAGCCGTCCCGGAAGCCGAGCCCAGCCCCGCGATGCCGAGCGCCACCAGGCCCGCACCGGTGAGCGCGGTGCGCCGCGGCCCGAACCGGCGCAGCGCGAGCCCGGCCACCGGAGCCCCGGCGACCATCGCCAGCGTCAGCGGCAGCACCCGCAGCCCGGTGGCGAGCGGATCGAGGCCCTGGGCGTCCTGGAGCCGGAACGTCGCCGTGAACAGCGCCCCGAACAGCCCCGCGGACACGGCCAGCAGCAGCCCGATCGACGCGGCCACCGGCACCGAGCGCGCCACGGCGGCCGGCACCAGCGGCCGGGCGGCCCGCCGTTCACGGCCTACGAACACCACCGCGAGCCCGGCCGTGGCGCCGAGCCCCAGCACTGTCGGCCAGGAGAGCCACCCGTACGCGGGCACCCCGACCAGCGCGTGCACGAACACCGCGAGCGCCGCCGTGAGCAGGGCCGAACCGGTGAACTCCAGCCGCCCGTACCCCTCGCGGGCGGGCGCGGGCGCCCGTACGGCGAGGGTCAGCACGGCGATCAGCAGCGCCACCGGCACGTTGATCACGAACACGGCCCGCCAGCCCCACTGTCCGACCAGCGCACCGCCCAGCAGCGGACCGGCCGCGGCGGCCACCCCGATGGCGCTGGTCCGCACCGCGACCGGGGTGCCGAGCCGCTCCGGCGGATAGGCGAGGCGCAGCAGTGCCAGCGTGGCGGGCTGGAGCAGCGCCCCGAACACCCCCTGGGCGCCGCGCAGCGCGATCACCCAGCCCACGCCGGGCGCGTACGCGATGCCCGCCGAAGCCGCGGCGAAGCCGAGAACGCCGGTGAACAGCAGCCGGGTGTGCCCGTACCGGTCGCCCAGCCGCCCGGCGACGACGAGGAACGCGGCCACCGCGAGGAGATAGGCGGTACTGGTCCACTGCACCTGCGCGAGGCTCGCCCCGAGGTCACGCCGCAGGCTGGGCTGCGCCACGCTCAGCACCGTGCCGTCCAGCGCCACGACCATGGCGCCGGCCACGCTGACGACCAGCGCGATCCGGGGCCTCACGAGGGGCTCCCGGAGGCCGGGCCGAGGTGCGCGTCCAGCGCCGCCTCGACCAGCCGCTCGACGGGGATCCCCGCGTCCGCCACCACCAGCGGCAGGCTGCCCCAGCCCCACAACTGCGCCACGCCGTGCAGGTTGGCCCACAGCGCGGCCGCCGTGACCTGCGGCTGCGCCGCCCCGCAGCTGGAGACGAGCGAGACGAGCATCCCGAAGAGCGGGAGCGTCGATTCCCGCAGCCCCGGCCCGCCCGTGGGCTCCTGCCCGGTGCTGTCGAGCAGGTCGTGGCGGAACATCAGCTCGAACATCCCGCGCCGCTCCAGCGCGTAGCCGACGTACGCGGTCCCCAGGGCCCGCACCTGCCCGCGCGGGGAGGGCTGCCCGGCGCACGCCGCCGCGAACCGCGCGCCGAGATCCGCGAACCCGCGCCGGGCGATCGCCGACAGCAGGGAGTGGTGGGTGGGGAAGTACCGGCGCGGCGCCCCGTGTGAGACCCCGGCCCGGCGGGCGATCTCCCGCAGCCCGAGGGAGGCGGTGCCCTCGGTCGTCACGAGCTCCACGCCCACGTCGATCAGCCGCTCCCGGAGCGGTTTCTCCTGCTCGTCCATGGACACTGTCTACCAGCGTGAGTAGACAATGTCTACTCACGCCAACGGGCCAACGGGCCAACGGGCCAACGGGCCAACGGGCCTACGGGGCGCTCCGGGTCAGCCAGGGCCGGCCACCATGGCAGGCTCCGCTGCCGACGGGTGCCGTGATCGGCGCCTGCTGCGCGGCCGCCCGCGGCGCCGCACCCCCCATTCGCGGGCTCCCGCGCGCCCGGGTGCTGCCCGGGCGGGCACCCTGGGAGGAGGGAAGGAGGCCACCCGCATGCGCATCGCGTTCCTGACGGCGCCCGAGGGCGTCGAGGAAGTCGAACTGACCGTGCCCTGGAAGGCCGTACTGGAGGCCGGCTCGATCCCCCGGCTGGTCTCCACGAAACCGGGCGTCGTCCGCGCCTACCACCACCTCGACAAGGCCGGGGCCCACGCCGTCGACCACGTCCTGGGCGAGGACCCGGCCGAGACCTTCGACGCGCTGGTGCTGCCCGGAGGTCTTGCCAACCCCGACGCCCTGCGCATGGACCGGCGGGCCGTCGCGTTCGTCCGGGAGTTCTTCGGCACGGGCCGCCCGGTCGCCGCGATCTGCCACGCCCCCTGGATCCTGGTCGAGGCCGACGTGGTGCGCGGCAGGACCCTGACCTCGTACCCCAGCCTCGCCACCGACATCCGCAACGCCGGCGGCGCCTGGGTCGACGAGGCGGTCCACGTCTGCCGTGCGGCGCCGGCCACCCTGATCACCAGCCGCCGACCGCGCGACCTCAAGGCGTTCTGCGGCGCGCTCGTGGCGGAGATCGGCGGCCGGGGCCCCGGCGGCGCATGATGGAGGCGGGGGGCGAAGTCCGCAGGACTCGTGCCGAGGAGGTGCACGCGACATGACGGAGCACGACGGCGGTCCGTCGGCGAGCAAGCTGGAGGAGGGCAGGCTCCTCAAGGAGCTGGAGGCCATCCACCGCACGCGCCACGAGACCCTGCTGCACGGGTCCGACGACGCCCTGGTCACCCACACCAAGCGGATGAACGAGCTGGAGCACGAGTACGTACGCCGCCACCCGCAGCGCGCCCAGACCGCGTCCCGCACCCGCGACGGCGCACGCGCGCGCACCGGCGAGGAATAGGCCGGGCCGCCGGCCCCGGCTCGGCCCGTGCCGCGTGCCCCGTGACCCGTTGACACCCGTGACCCGTGACCCGTGACCCGTGACCCGTGACCCGGGAGACGCAGGGTAAAGGAGTGGACCTTCTTCGCCTCAGGTGAGACAATTTTGTATCATCCGAGGTGAAGGAGGTTCACTCTCGTGCGTGAAGAAGAACTGCTGGACGCGGCAGCCCGTGTCCTCGCCGGCGACCACAGCGCCTCGATGGTGCAGATCGCCGCGGGCATCGGCACCAGCCGCGCCACCCTCGGCCGCCGCTACGCGACCCGCGAGGCCCTGCTGAAGGCCGTCGCCGTGCGGGCCATCCAGGTGGTCGACGCCTGCCTCACCCCGGCCGACCTGCCGCAGAGCGCCGACGGGGCCGCCTTCGACGCCGCCCTGGAGGATTTGGTCGTCGCCCTGCTGCCCGCCGCGCACCTGTACGGCTTCACCTCGCGCGACGCCACCGTGCTCGCCGACCCCGAGTTCCGGGCCGGCGTGGACCGGCAGGACCAGCGGGCCCTCGCCTTCCTCGCGCTGGGCCAGCGGCTGGGGCGGCTGCGCGCCGACCTCCCGCCCTACTGGATCTGGTACTCGCTCTGGGGCCTGCTCGACGCCGCCGCCGAAGGCGTGCGCGACGGCCACCTCGCGCCCCGCCAGATCGGCCACCTGGTCCTGACCTCCTTCCTCGGCGGCGTACGGCCCACCGCCTAGCGCGGACGGCCGGACCCGAACCCCGAACCCGTGACCGCGGGCCCTCGCACCCCAGCCCCGCTCAACCCTGAACGGATTCCCATGCACACCCCCACGCAGGACGCCCGCCGCTGGATCGTCCTCGCGATCCTGTCCGGCAGCCTCCTGCTGATCTCCATGGACACCACGATCCTCAACGTGGCCTTCCCCTCCCTCGTCGGCGACCTCCAGCCGGGCGCGGTCCAGCAGCTGTGGATCATCGACGTCTACGCCCTCGCCCTGTCCGGCCTGCTCGTCACCGCGGGCGCCCTCGGCGACCGCTGGGGCCGCAAGCGGCTGCTCATGGCCGGCTTCGCGATCTTCTCGCTCGCCTCGCTGATCGCCGTGCCGTCCACCGAGGCCTGGCACGTGATCGCGGCCCGCGCCCTGCTCGGCGTCGGCGGCGCGGCCATCATGCCGTCCACCCTGTCGATCCTGCGCAGCGTCTTCACCGACGCCAAGGAGCGCGCCTTCGCGCTCGCCGTCTGGGCTGCCGTCTTCGGTGGCGGCATGGCCTTCGGCCCGGTCATCGGCGGGCTGCTCGTACAGGACTACGGCTGGCACTCCGCCTTCCTCCTGAACCTCCCCGTCGCCGCCGTGATCATGGCTGCGGGCATGCGCTACCTCCCCGAATCGCGCCCCGCGCACCGACGGCGCCTGGGACTGGTGGGGCGTCGGCCAGTCCGTCGTGGGCATGCTCGCCCTCGCCGGCGGCATCAAGCAGCTCGGCAAGAGCGGTGTCGGCGACCCGCTGCCCTGGGGTCTGCTCCTCCTCGCCGCCGTGGCCCTGACCGTCTTCGTGCGCCGTCAGCTGCGCGTGCCGAACCCGCTGCTCCAGGTGCGGCTGTTCGCCAAGCCCGCCTTCAGCGTCGCCGCCACGGCGATCTTCCTGCCGATGGTGGGCATGGGCGCGATCCTGTTCCTCGTCACCCAGTGGTTCCAGTACGGCCAGGGCTACACCCCGCTGGAGGCGGGCCTGCGCCTGCTGCCCGCACCCCTTGCGCTGATCGCCGCCTCGATGGTGGCTCCCACCCTCATGCAGCGCTTCGCGATCCGTCACGTGCTCGGCGCCGGACTGGTTGTACTCGCCGCCGGGATGGCCCTGCCCTGGGTGTTCCAGCAGTTCACGGACCTCGGCTACCCTGCCTTCGCCGCCGCCCTGACCGTGATGGGCCTCGGCGCCGGCTCGGCGACCACGGTGGCCTCGGTGACGCTGGTCTCCGCCGCCCCCGCCGCGGAGGTCTCCAGCGCCGCCGCGATCGAGGAGACCTGCTACGAACTCGGCTCGGCCATGGGCGTCGCCATCCTCGGCTCCACGGCCGCCGCCCTCTACCGGGGCAACCTGCCCGCCCTGGAACTGGACGGACCCGCCGAGGCCGCCGTACGGGACTCCGTGGGCGAGGCGGCCCACACCGCCGAACGCCTCGGGGGTGCGGTCGGCCAGACCCTGCTCGACGCGGCCTCGCACGCCTACACCCTGGCGATCACACCCGCGTTCCTGATGGCCGGCGCCCTCGCGGTCGCCGCCGCGGCCACCACCTGGACGCTCATTCCGCACGACCTGCGGCCCACCGAGAACCACTGACCGGGCTCAGCCCGGCCGGCGCCGGGCCCAGCGTGGTGGTGCCCGGTGCCGCGCGGTGCCCCAGTCCGGTGCGGTAGGCGTCCAGCGCCGCCTCCACCCGGCCCGTGCGCCGCAGCAGATCGCCCAGCAGCCGGCACAGGTCGGCCAGATCGCCCGTCGCCCCGCTGCGTTCCAGCAGCGCCAGCGCCTGCACGTAGTGCCGCTCGGCGGCGCCGGTCTCGCCGCGCTCCTCGGCCATCAGCCCGAGGAGCCGGTGGGCGCCGCCCGCGTGCACCGCGCCGTGGTGCTCGTCCAGTTCCAGCAGCGCCGACAGCAGCCCGGTGGCCTCCTCGTACCGCCCGAGCCGGCGCAGTACGTCCGCGAGCTCCACCTCCACCTGGGCCGTGTACAGGGCGGCCCGCCGGGCCGAGAGCATGGACCGGGCCGTGCGCAGTTCCCGCTCCGCCGAGGCGAGGTCGCCGTTCTGGGCCTGGACGTAGCCGCGCATCCAGTGGCAGTGCGCCAGATCGGTCCGCAGCCGCAACTGCCCGTAGATCGCCTGGGCCTTGGCGAGGGAGGCGTCGGCGTCGGCGACCCGGCCCTCCGCGAGGAACGTCCGCGCCACCTGCCGGTGCATGCCCGCCACCAGCGCCGGATCGCCGACCTGCGGAGCCAGCGCGAGCGCCAGCTCGGCGGCGCGCGCGGCCCGGGCGTGGGCGCCCATGTCGATGTACGGCCCGATCACCGCGGCGTAGAGCAGCACCAGCGCCTCCGGATCGGCCAGACCGCTCGCGCCCAGCTCGTCGATGGTGGATTCGAGGAGGTAGCAGGCGTAGCGCAGCTCGCCCGAGAGCAGGTGCGCCACGGCGCGGCCCCGGATCGGGCGGGCCCGGCGGGGGAGCGGCTCGTCCGCCAGCAGCCGCTCCGCCTCCTCGAAGTGGCCGATCGCCGCAGCCAGTTCGCCGGACTCCAGGGCGCATTCACCGAGCCCGAGGCGGGCCTCCGCCTGCTCGGGCGCCAGAGCGAGCTCCTCGGCGCGGGCCAGCAGGCCCCGGTAGCGGTCGGCGGCCTCGTCGGCCTCGCCCGTGGCCAGGGTCTGCTGCGCGTCGGCGAGGGCGAGGCGCAGCTCGGTGGCCAGGCGGGCGGGGCGGCCCGTGGTGAGCTCCTCGTACGAGGTGCCCAGGCGCCCGGCGAGGAAGCGCAGAGCCGTCTCGGAAGGGCGGACCTTGCCCGACTCCAGCGTGGAGATGTAGGCGGAGGTGTAGGAGGGCTCCGCCAGCTGGCGCTGGGTCAGGCCGAGTTCGCTGCGCAGGCGCTGAACCCTGCGTCCGATGCTGGCCGGTTCGTCCATGGAGACTCCCTGATCGCTCGAACTCCCCGGTATTCAGGGGGAGTGGGCCATTGCGCAGGCCCCCGCACCCCGCCTAGTTTAAGCAGCTGCTTCACCAGACTTAACAGCACGCTTAACTGCCTTTCACGGGGGAGGACTTCATGGACGTCGGTATACGCCCGGGCGCTCGCGCCGCCCTGCGCGCGGTCGCCGCCGCGGCCTGTGCGACGGCCGTTCTGGTGGCCGCGGGCCCCGCCCGCGCCGCGAGCGGCGAACCGCCCGCGAAACCGCGGGTGGCCGTCGAGGTGCCGGGGCCCGAGCAGGGCGGCGACGCCGGATCCGGGCACGTCCTGGTCCCGCCGGGCGGAGCCGGACCGGCGAAGACCGCCGGCGGACTGAGCCCGGCCGAACGGGCCGCCGACGGCGAGGTCGCCAAACTGGTCGACAGCGGCCCCACCGCCGACCGCCTCGACGTGGTCGTCATCGGGGACGGTTACACCGCCGCCGAACTGGACCGCTTCCACGCCGACGCGGCGCAGAAGTGGGCCGAGGTGACGGCCGTCGAGCCGTACACCACCTACCGCAACCTCTTCAACGTGTGGACCGTCGACGCGGTCTCCCACGACTCCGGAGTCACCGGCGACCCCGACCGGGCCACCGTGCGCGACACCGCCCTCGGCTCGTACTTCTGGTGCGAGGACATCGAGCGGCTGCTCTGCGTGGACCAGGCCAAGGTCGACGCGTACGTGGCGAAGGCGCCCCAGGCCGACCTGGTGATCGTGCTGGCCAACAGCGCCAAGTACGGCGGCGCGGGCTACAACGAACGCAGCGCCACCCTGGGATACGAGGGGATCTCGACCGCCTCCGCGGGCCACCCCAAGTCCGGGCAGGTCGCCATCCACGAGACCGGCCACTCGCTGGGCAAGCTCGCCGACGAGTACTTCTACCCGGGCGTCCCGGACTACGAGAAGTACACGGGCCCCGAGCCGGGCGAGTCCAACGTCTCCGGCCTCCCCGCCGACCGGATGGCGACCCAGCGGGCCAAGTGGTACCGCTGGCTGGGCGAGCCGTCCCCGGACGGCGGCACGGTCGGCGCCTACGAGGGCGGCGGCTACTACGTGACCGGGCTGTACCGGCCCACCGACAACTCGATCATGCGGGTGCTCGGGAAGCCGTTCAACCTCCCGGGCACCGAGGCGATGATCGCCGGTTTCTACCAGCACGCCAGGATCGTCACCCCCCTTACCCCGACCGACCGCACCCTGCGGCTGTGGGACCGGGCGAAGGTGGCCGTCCCGGTCCTGGAGGGCGCGGACGGGCGCCGGCTGACGGTGCGCTGGTACCTCGACGGCAAGGAGCTCAAGCGCTTCGAGGGCCGCACTGACGTGGCCGTGGCGGAACTCCGGCTCTTCGACCTCCGCACGCACCGCCTGTCGGTGACGGCCGAGGACCGCACCCCGTCCGTACGCGACCCGAAGATCATCAAGACCCTGCGCGCGACGGCCGCGTGGAGCGTCAGGCTCTGATCCGGACCCGGCCGGCGGCCGGGCGGTGCGGCGTGGCGGGGCGCCGAGGTGGGCATGTCCGCATTCGGACCGGTACCGGATCAGACGCAGGGAGCACCCGATGACCATGTCCACGATGGCGCGTCTCGCCTTGACCGTGGGGGCGACGGCCCTGTTCGCGGCGGCTCCGGCCCTCGGCGCCGAAGCCGCCGGCCGGGCGCCGGAGCCCAGGGCGCCGCGCGAGTTCGTCGCGCTGGGCTCCGTCGACCCCACGATCATCCAGGAGATGCGTTACGTGTCGGCGCACAACTTCGTCGGGGAACGGATCGACGGCTACCGGCAGCCCGTCTGCATCCTGACCCGGCCGGCGGCCGAAGCCCTGCACCGGGTCCAGACGCGCCTGGTGTCCCAGGGGTACTCGCTCAAGGTGTACGACTGCTACCGGCCGCAGCGGGCCGTCGACCACTTCGTCCGGTGGGCCGGTGACCTGGCCGACGAGAGGCGGAAGGTGGAGTTCTATACCCGGGTCGACAAGTCCAGGCTGTTCGAGGACGGCTACATCGCGGAGAAGTCCGGGCACAGCCGGGGCAGCACCACGGACGTCACGATCGTCCCGCTGCCGGCGGCCCCGGCGCCCCCGCCCCGGCCGGGGCAGGAATCGGTGCCCTGCTACGGGCCGCAGGCGGAGCGGTACCCGGACAACTCGGTGGACATGGGAACGGGCTTCGACTGTTTCGACACGCTGTCGCACACCGACGACCCGCGCGTCCAGGGGGCGCAGCGCGCCAACCGCCTGCTGCTCAGGACGGCGCTGGCCGCGGAGGGGTTCGTCAACCTGCCCGAGGAGTGGTGGCACTTCACGTACAAGCCCGAACTCTTCCCGGACAGCTATTTCGACTTCCCCGTCGCGCACCGGTCGGTGGCCGGACACCGCCCCTGACGACCACGGCCGGCCCCACGGCTCCCCGCCCGTCCCCCGCACTCCCGTAGGAGCGAAATCACCCCCCTCGGCGGCGGTTGCCCGGCACCCGCCAGGTAGGGTCGTCTGAAATGTCCCCGGTCCACCGCAGCCCCGGGGGCATCCGCACCTGTCCCGGCACCACCCTTGCCCGGCGTCGTCCTGCCCTCCCCGGCCGCTGTGCGGCCGCCTGCCCGGAAACCGCTGAATGAGTACGAACGCCGCGCTTCGCCCGCAGCCCACGCCTGCCCCGGCAGCCACAGCCGCAGCAGCCGACCCCGCCCCCGCACCCGGCAGCGCTCCGGCGCGCCGGTGGCCGGACCTCACCGTGCGGGCCCCGGCCCGGCCGGCCCCGGCGGCGGCCCTGCACAGCATCACGGCGGCGACCGCGGTCCTGCTGGGTCTCGTCGCCATCGGCGCGATGATCCACGAACCGGTGCTGATACCCCCGCTGGCCGCGAGCGCCGCCCTGGTCCACAGCGCCCCGACCCTGCCGCTCGCCCAGCCGCGCAACGTCGTCATCGGCCACCTGCTGGGCAGCGCCATGGGCTACGCCGTGCTCGCGGCGGCCGGGAGCAGCGCCTGGGCCGCCGCGGTGGCGGCCGGCCTCACGCTCGGCCTCAACATGCTCGCCCGCACCCCGCACTCGCCGGCCGTGGCCACCGCCGTGATCATCGTGCTCCAGACGCCCGCCCCCGGCCGGTTCGTCCCGCTGCTGTTCGGCGCGACCGTCCTGCTCGTACTGACCGGGTACGCGGCCTCCCGCGTGCGCCGGAAGGCTCCGGCCTACCCCGTCTACTGGTGGTGACGCGGCGGCCGGAGCCAGGTCCTACGCCGCGCCCGGGGACGGCGCCGCCTGCGCGGCCGCCGTCGGGCCGGTGCCCGGCGTCGTGGAGGGCGCCGGAGCGGGCTCGCAGACGATCTCGTCACGCGGGGTGTAGTGGGTGGAGTACTCCTCCCGCTTCACCTCCCGGCCGTCCTTGACGAAGATCCGGCCGACCTTGACGTCGAAGCCCTCCAGGGGCGTCTGGACCTCGCAGGTCGGGCTGGGGTCCGTGTGCTTGGCGGGCGGGGTGACGTGGGTGCGCGGACCCTTGGTCGCGCGGATCTCGTCGTACTTCTTCGTGCCCAGCAGGGTGATCGTCAGCGAGGTGTCGGTCGACTGCGCCTGGACGTAGACGGGGTGGCCGGAGTCGTTGAGCCAGCGCAGGTCGAGGGTGCCCCATGCGACGGTCGCCTCCCGGCCCTCCGGGTAGCGCTCGATGTAGAAGGAGTGCGCCCCGTGCTCCAGGGGCTTCAGACCGGCGAAGAACACGGCGTTGTACATCGTCGTGGCGACCGCGGACACGCCGCCGCCGGGCGACTTCACGTACCGGCCGTCGTTGATCATGATGCCGTCGACGAAACCGTTCTCCTTGGTGCGCTCCCCGACCGTGCGGTTGAAGCTCCACTCCTCGCCCGGCATGACCACGGAGCCGTTGATCAGCTCCACCGCCCGCCCGATGTTCTTGGAGCGGTACGGGGCCGCCGGGAACTGGACGGTGAAGGAGGACAGCTTCTCCTTGATGCCGAGGCGCACGGCCGCGGCGTCGGTGAGCTGCGGCTGGACGGCCGTCGTGGACACCACGGCGCTGCGCTCGGCGCCCGAGCGGGTCAGCAGCGGCATCACGGCGCGGCCGAGGGCCTCCTCGGTGACCTCGTGCCCGGAGCGGCTGGGCTCGGTGACCACGGTGCGGCCCTTCGCGTCCACGCCGAGCACGGCGTCGCGCGGGGATCCGGCGGCCTCCCCGAGGGGGCCGGCCACGGCGGGGTCGGCGAGCAGGCCGCCGGAGTCCAGCGCCGGTACGAGCCGGCCGGCCGCGTCGGCCTTCATCTTCAGGTGCTCGCCGAGGACCACGGGGCTCACGGGTACGCGGGTGCCGGCCACGGTCAGGGTCACGGGCCCGGACACCGCGGGCTCCGCGAACTCGCGCAGGGCCCGCTTCGTCTCCTCGGCGCCCACCCGCGGTTCGGTGCGCCGGACCGGCAGTTCGAGCGGGCCGGACTCCGCGCGGGGCGCGAGGTAGGCGTTCCGGAGGGTGTCGAAGGCCGCGCCCTGTTCGAGGGTGACTCCGGCCTGTGCGGCGACCACCCTGGGCCTGCCCGAGTCGAAGGCTATGGATCCGTCGCGGACCTGCTGCGCGGTGCTCTCGCCGAGCCGCTCGACGCCGGTGCGCGCGGTCTGCGCGTCCGTACGGATCACGGGCTCGACGTCCGGGTCCCCGGAGGCGAACAGCCGGCCGATGACGCCGAACGGCCCGGTGCCCGGACCGGCGGCCCGGTCGACGGTCGCGGAGGTGTCCAGGGACAGCCCCACGGCCGCCGGTGCGACCTCCTCGACGCGGTCGCCGACGCGCACGGCGACCGGCGCGGTCGCGCGCGGCCCGAGGGCGCCGGTCAGCTTGCGTTCCGCCGCCGCGGGGCTCATACCGCCGATGTCCACGCCGCGGACCCGGGTGCCCGGGGCGATGTCGTCCCCGGCCACGAGCCCGGCGACGTAGAGGCCGCCCAGCCCGAGGGCGAGGGCGCCACCCGTCGCCATCGCGGCGATCCGCCGATTTCCTGTCCAGCTGCCCGCAGGTCGCACATCTCTCCTTGTGGCGCCGACCGGTCGCCGGGCGGCTCGCAGGCCGCGGCAGGGGCGCGTAGATGACGGTTGAGGTCATCCATCATCACCATGGAAATGTCCGATTAGGGAGAGAAGGTAATGGTTCTCACATGGCGGGCACAGGTGCTCCGGGTCCGGCGGCCAGTCCGTCGAGGACGAGTCGGAGGCCCAGTTCGAAGCCGCGGTCGTCGAGCGCGGCCAGGCCCTCCCCGGTGGCGGCCGCCCCGGCGAGGGAGTCGGCGAGCGCGGGGTACTCGGGCCGGTACTCGGCGGCGGGGCGGGTGAAGCCGGCGGTGAAGGTCTCCAGCGCGGAGCCCAGCACCAGGTAGTCGATGGCGGCGGCCGCCTCGGCGGCCCGGGCCGGGGTGCAGCCCGCCCGGACGAGCGCCCCGAGCAGGGCGTCGTAACCGCGCAGCGCCCGGTCCGCCTCGACGCGGCGGCGGGCCGCCGGTGCGATCGCGTTGGGGTGGCGCAGGTAGACGCGGCGGTAGCCGCGCGCGTACGCGGCGATCCCCTCGCGCCAGTCGGGTCCGTCGAGCGGACTCAGGTCGATTTCCTCGTTGATCAGCTCCGAGACCGCGTCCAGCACGTCTTCCTTGGAGGCGACGTGGTGGTAGAGCGATGCGCCCCTGACCCCGAGCCGGTCGGCGAGCGTGCGCATCTTGAGGGCCTGCGGGCCCTCCTCGTCGAGGAGCTCGAGGGCCGCGCGGGCGATGTTCCCCCGGCTGAGCAGCGGCTGGTTCGGACGGCCCACGTGTGATCCCCCTCGTTCGTGGCCGTCAGGTTACCCGTTGGCAAGGTCTTCCCCTGAGGTCCGGGTCGGGTTAAGGTCCCCGCAATCCCGCAACCTAACGACGTTAGATTTAACGTGCCGGGTCGTGCCGGCCGCCCCGGCGCGCCCCGGCGTCATGAGAGGTACACATGCCAGACCTTCCCTCCCCCCGCCCGGACGCGAGCACGAGCGCGGCCGCGGGCCCAGGCCCGGGCCCGGATGCGCGCACCGATACGGATGCCGCCCGGCTGGGCGACCTGGGCTACACCCAGGAGCTGAACCGCAGCCTCGGCGTCCTCGGCAACATCGCCATGGGCTTCGCCGTGGTCTCGCCCGTCGTGGCCCTGTACGCCGTCTCCATGGTCGGCACGATGATCGCCGGGCCCGCCTGGGTGTGGGCGCTGCCGATCGTGCTGCTGGGCCAGTGCCTCGTCGTGAACGTCTACTCCGAGCTGGCCTCCCAGTGGCCCCTCGCCGGCGGGCCCTACCAGTGGGGGCGCCGGCTGCTCGGCCCGTCCTTCGGCTGGATGAGCGGCTGGGTGTGGCAGTTCGCCGTCATGTTCGGCAACACCACCGTCGCCTACCTGGCGGCCCCCTGGGTCTTCGCCCTCGTCGGCGTCACCCCCACCCCGGGCGCCATGGTCGCGGTGGCCGCCGGGATCCTGCTGGCGTGCATGCTCGTGAACGCGTACGGGATCAGGATCCTGAGCCTGTTCGTCTCCCTGGGCATCGCCGCCGAGGCCATCGCCTCCGTGATCGTCGGCTTCGCGCTGCTGCTGTTCTTCCGCGAACACGGCTTCTCGCTGTTCACCGAGACCCTCGGCGCCGAGGAGCTGTCCGGCGGATCGACCGTGGCGGCCTTCCTGGCCGTGCTGGCGGTCGCGGGCTGGGGGTTCATCGGGTTCGACGCCTGCGTCTCCACCGCTGAGGAGACCAAGGACGCCGGCCGGCAGGTACCGCGCGCCATGTGGTGGGCGCTGCTCAGCGTCGGCCTCGTCGTCATCCTCAACGCGATGGCCGTGGCCCTCGCCCACCCCGCGCCCGAGGCCGTCGTCGCCGGTGAGGACCTGGACCCGGTGACGACCGCCGTCACCACCGCCTTCGGCTCCTGGTCGGACAAGCCCTTCGTGGCCGTGGTCCTGGTCGGCTTCCTCGCCTGCGCCATGGCCTCCCAGGGCGGCGCCGCCCGCGGTGTGTACTCGCTGGCCCGCGACGGCGGCTTCCCCTTCTCGCGCCATGTGCGCAAGGTCAACCGCCGTCAGGCCCCCATCGGCGGCCTGATCGCCTCCACCCTCGTCAGCTGTACCGGCCTGCTGCTCGGCCTGAACGCCACCGCCATCGGCAGTCTGATCGCCTTCGGCACCGCGGCCACCTTCCTGCCGTTCTTCCTGGTGGCGCTGGCCGCGCTGATCGCCCGGGTGCGCGGGACCTGGGTCCCCTCCGGGCACATCCGGCTCGGGCGCAAGGGCACCTTCCTGAACGTGCTGGCCGTGCTGTGGACCGCCTTCGAGGTCGTCAACGTCTGCTGGCCGCGGGCCGTCATGGCGCCGCTCGGAGCCCCCTGGTACCAGGTCTGGGCCGGTCTGATCGGCACCGGCGCGGTGATCACGGTCGGGCTGCTCTACCTCGCGGTCAAGAAGCCCCACCACGCGCTGCGCACGGCCGCGGCGGGTGAGCCGAGCGGGGGAGTCCTCGCCGCCGACCGGCTCTGATCGCTCCGGCACGCCGCTGACCGCTCGTGTCCGCCGCTGACCGCTCCGGTCCGCCGCTGATCCTCTTCTCATCCCGCAGCTCTGCCGTGCTTCAGGCATCCGCTTCACATCGAAGGAGTAATGTCATGGACCTGCCACGTCCGACCGCAGCCCGTACGAACCTGCCGCGCATGACCCGCCGCGGTTTCGGCGTCGCCGCGCTCGCGGCCGCCGCCGTTCCCCTGCTCGCCCGGACCGCCTCCGCCGAGGCGAGCGCGGACCTGCTCCGCGCTCCGGCCGAATGGGAGCCGCACGCGGGCTGTGTGATGGCCTGGCCCTGGGACAGGACCGCCGGCTGGGGCTCGCTGCTCGCCGACGTCCAGGCGGAGATCGCCGGGATCGCCCGGGAGATCGCCCGCTTCGAGCCGGTGATCATGGTTGCCGAACCGGGCACGGCCGCCCAGGCGCGCCAGCAGTGCGGCAGCACGGTCACCGTCGTCGAGTACCCGGTCAACGACTGCTGGACCCGGGACACCGGACCGCTCTTCGTGGTCGACCCGGGCACCACGCGCCGCACCGGCGTCGACTTCGGGTTCAACGGGTGGGGCGGGAAGTATCCGTACGACAAGGACGACTTCCTCCCCGTCGGGGTCTGCGCGTACCTCGGCGACCCCCGCACGCAGGTCGGGATGATCCTGGAGGGCGGGTCGGTCATCACCGACGGGCAGGGCACCCTCGTCACCACCGAGGAGTGCCTCCTCAACCCCAACCGCAACCCGGGCATGACCCGGGCCCAGATCGAAGCCCAGCTGCTCGCCTCGTACGGTGCGAGCAAGGTCATCTGGCTGCCGTACGGCCTCCACCACGACGACATCACCAACGGCCACGTCGACCTCGTCGCCGCCTATCTGGGACCGGCCAGGATCCTGCTCCACACCCAGCCCGATCCGTCCCAACCCAACCACGCCCGGATGGCCGCGAACAAGGCGGTCCTCCAGGCCGCGACCGACGCCTGCGGCAGGCCCTTCCAGGTGGTGGAGATGGAGCTCCAGCCCCACTTCCGCCACAAGGGACTGCTGGTGGAGACCTTCAGCTACACCAACTACTACCTGACCTCCGGCAGCGTCGTCGTCCCGCTCTCGGGCGAACCCGCCGACGCGCCCGCCCTGGACCGGTTCGCCTCGCTCTTCCCCGGCCGCCAGGTGGTCGGCACCCCGGCACGCACCCTGGCCTGGGGCGGAGGTGGCGTCCACTGCGTCACCCAGCACGTGCCACGCGTGCAGTAGTACGCGTGCAGTAGTAAGGGAGTGCGCAAACGCTCCGGCCGGTGGCCGCCGCGACGGGAGACGCGGCGCCCACCGGCCGGGGTACGGCACGTGGGAGGGGACGGACCTACATGGGGTCCATGCCCCGGTCGTCCATGCGGCCCTCCTGCTCGCTCTGCTCCTGCAGGCGGCGCGCCTTCTCCGTCAGCCGGCGGCGCTCCTCCGGGTCGGTCGAACGCGCGGCCGCGTCGTTCAGCTCCTTGGCCTTCATGCGCATCTGCTGGGACCGGCCGCGGGACTCGCCTGAAACGCTCATGATCGCTCCTCGGATCAGTGGGGGAGAGCGGGCGGACCCAGCGAACCAGCACCGCCGCGCGCACGCATCTCGAACCGTCACGGAGCGTGAAACGGAGCCCAGCGGCGGGGTACGGGACGACGCGAATGGCCGACCGCGGATGCCGGAGCCGGGCCCCAGGGCGAACCTGTGGGGGTGAGCCGAAACGACCCGGACGAAGACGCCGCCCTCAGCCCCGGCACCAGCCCCAGCCCCGGCACCAGCCCGGGCCCCGGCACGAGCACCCTCACCAGCACCCGCATCACGCTGCGGGTCAACGGCACCGAACACGCCCTGGAGCTCGACCACCGCACCACCCTGCTCGACGCCCTCCGTGACCATCTCGGCCTCACCGGAGCGAAGAAGGGCTGCGACCACGGCCAGTGCGGTGCCTGCACCGTCCTGCTCGACGGGCGGCGGGTCTGCGGCTGCCTGCTGCTCGCGGTCGCCCAGGACGGTGCCGCCGTCACCACGGTGGAGGGGCTCTCCGGGACCGCCACCGGCGCCGCGCTCCAGCGGGCGTTCACGGCCCGGGACGCCTTCCAGTGCGGCTTCTGCACACCCGGCCAGCTCTGCTCCGCCGTCGGCGCCCTCACCGAGGCCGCCGCCGACCCCGCGGGCCCGGTCACCCTCACCGAGCAGGAGACCAGGGAGCGGCTCAGCGGCAACCTCTGCCGCTGCGGCGCCTACCCGGCCATCGTCCGAGCCGTACGGGACGTGGCCGTACGGGAAGCCACCGCCGAGGACGCCGCCGAGGACGCCGCCGACCGGGACGCCGCCCGGTGAAGCCCTTCGGTTACGTCCGGGCCGCCTCCCTCCGGGAAGCCGCCGAGGCCCACGCCGCGCACCCCGCCGCCCGCTACCTCGCCGGCGGTACCAACCTCGTCGACCTCATGAAACTCGGCGTCGAGCGTCCCGCCACCCTCATCGACATCTCCCGGCTCCCGCTCGGCGCCGTCGAGGAGCGCCCCGGCGGCGCCCTGCTCGTCGGAGCCAACGCCCGCGCCGCCGACGTGGCCGCCCACCCCCTCGTACGGACCCGCTACCCCGCCCTCGCCCAGGCCCTGCTCGCAGGGGCGTCGGCGCAGCTGCGCAACGTCGCCACGACCGGCGGCAACCTCCTCCAGCGCACCCGCTGCAGCTACTTCCAGGATCTCTCCAAGGCGTGCAACAAACGCGAGCCCGGCACCGGCTGCTCCGCGCTGGACGGGATCCACCGCGACCACGCCGTGCTCGGCCACTCCACCCACTGCGTCGCCACCCATCCCTCGGACATGGCCGTCGCCCTCGCCGCCTTCGACGCGGGCATCGAGCTGTACGGGACGGCGGGCACCCGTACCGTGCCCGCCACCGCCTTCCACCGGCTGCCCGGGGACCACCCCGAGCGGGACACCGAGATCCGGGACGGCGAGATCATCACCGGGGTGCTGCTGCCCGCCGTCGCGCCCGGAGCGAGGTCCCGGTACCGCAAGGCCCGCGACCGGGCCTCGTACGCCTTCGCGCTGGCCTCCGTCGCCGCCGTCCTCGACGTCGACCCCGGATCCGGCCTGGTCCGCCACGCCGCTCTCGCCTTCGGCGGACTCGCCCACCGGCCCTGGCGGGCCACCGCGGCAGAGCGGGCGCTGACCGGAGCCGCGCCGACCGCCGAGACGTTCCGGCGGGCGGTCGAGGCGGAACTGGCCGAGGCCCGGCCCCTGCGGGACAACGGCTTCAAGGTCGTACTGGCCCGCAACCTCGCCTGCGACGTACTCGGCGCACTCGCCCGGGACACCGCCCTGTGACCCCCGCAGCATCGGAGAGGAGCCGCCCCGTGCCCCCGTACCCCGCGCTCGGCACCCCCACCGTCCGCGCCGAGGCGCCGGAGAAGGTCACCGGCGCCGCCCGCTACGCCGCCGACCACAGCCCGCCCGGCCGCGCCCACGCCTGGCCCGTCCCCGCCACCATTGCGCGCGGACGCGTCACCGCCGTCGACACGGCCGCCGCCCTGGCCCTGCCCGGCGTGCTCGCCGTCCTCACCCCCTTCGACGCGCCGCGCCTGGGCCCCTGGGACGACGACCCCACCCTCCACGTGCTCCAGGACCCGGCCGTCCCGCACCGCGGCTGGTACGTGGCCCTGACCGTCGCCGACACCGCGGAGGCCGCCCGCGCCGCCGCCGAGGCGCTGCGCATCGAGTACGCCACGGAACCGCACGACGCCGTCCTGTACGAGGACCACCCGGCCGCCCACACCCCCGAGGAGGTCAACGGCGGCTTCCCCGCCTTGCGCGAGCGGGGCGACCCGGACGCGGCGCTCGCCGCAGCGCCCGTGCGGATCGACTGCGTGTACACCGTGCCGCCGCTGCACAACCACCCCATGGAGCCGCACGCCGCCACCGCCGCCTGGGACACCGCCCGGCGCAGGCTCACCGTGCACGACTCCAGCCAGGGCACGGGCCTCGTGCGCAAGACCCTCGGAGCCCTCTTCGACCTGCCCGAGGACCAGGTCGAGGTCCACGCCGAGCACGTCGGCGGCGGCTTCGGCAGCAAGGGCACCCCGCGCCCCCACGTCGTCCTGGCCGCGATGGCCGCGCTGCGCACCGGCCGCCCCGTCACCCTGGCCCTGCCCCGGCGCCACCTGCCCGCCGTCGTCGGGCACCGCGCGCCCAGCCTGCACCGGATCGCGCTGGGCGCCCGGCGCGACGGCACGCTCACGGCCCTCACCCACACGGTCACCAGCCACACCTCGCGGGTGCGGGAGTTCGTCGAGCAGTCCGCCGTGCCCACCCGGATCATGTACGACGTACCCGACATCCGCACCCGTCACCGCATCATGCCCCTGGACGTCCCCACCCCCTCCTGGATGCGGGCGCCCGGTGAGACGCCCGGCATGTACGCCCTGGAATCGGCCGTGGACGAACTCGCCGACGCCCTCGGCATGGACCCGGTCGAGCTGCGCGTCCGCAACGAGCCCGCCGTCGAGCCGGACAGCGGCCTCCCCTTCAGCAGCCGCCACCTCGTCGCATGCCTGCGCGAGGGTGCGGAACGGTTCGGCTGGACCGCCCTGCGCACACCGCGCCGCGAGGGACCGCTGCTGTGCGGGGTCGGGGTGGCCGCCGCCACCTACCCCGTGTGGATCGCCCCCTCGACCGCGCGGGCGGTGGCCCGGCCGGGCGGCGAGCACGTAGTCGAACTCAACGCCACCGACATCGGCACCGGCGCCCGCACCGTCCTGATGCAGGTGGCCGCCGACGCCCTCGGGGTCCCGGCCGACTCCGTCACCGTCACCATCGGCAGCTCGGGCCTCCCGGCGGCCCCGCTGGCCGGGGGCTCGGCCGGCACCGCCTCCTGGGGCTGGGCCGTCCACGAGGCGTGCACCGCCCTCGCCGCCCGCCTGGCCGGCCACCGAGGGCCGCTGCCGCCGGAAGGGCTCTCGGCGACGGCCGACACCGCCGCGGCGGCCAAGGAGAAGCCCCCGTACGCCCGTCACTCCTTCGGCGCCCACTTCGCGGAGGTCCGGGTCGACACCGTCACCGGCGAGGTACGCGTCCACCGCCTGCTCGGGGTGTACGCGGCCGGGCGGATCCTGAACCCGGTCACCGCCCGGTCCCAGTTCGTCGGAGGCATGGTCATGGGCCTCGGGATGGCCCTGACCGAACACAGCTCGGTCGACCCGGCCCACGGCGACTTCGCCGAGAGCGACCTGGCCGCCTACCACGTGCCCGTGCAGGCGGACGTACCCGACATCCAGGCGCACTGGATCGAGGAGCACGACGCACACGTGGGCCCGCTCGGCGCCAAGGGCATCGGCGAGATCGGCATCGTCGGCGTGGCCGCCGCGATCGGCAACGCCGTCGCCCACGCCACCGGACACCGGCTGCGCAGCCTTCCCCTCACCCCCGACCGGGTGCTGGCCGTGCTCGGCTGAGATCAGGCCGTGTCCGCCCCGAGGGCGGTGGTGAGCGTGAACAGGGCGCCGTCCGGGTCGCGGAGCGTCACCCACCGCTCCTCGGCGTTCGAGGCGATGTCCGAGACGGTCCGGCCGCCGAGCGCGACGGCGGCCTCGACCGCCGGCTGCAGCTTCGGCACCCGGAAGTGCACGTGCCAGCGAGGCCGGGTGTGCGGGGAGTAGGACGCCAGCTCGACCGGGCCGCTGTTGAGCCGGGCGACGGGCACGCCTTCCTGCCGCAGCACCACCTGGTCCTCCTCGTAACTGACCTCGCAGCAGCCCGGGCGCCCGGTGGCCCACTCCAGCACCGCGCCGTAGAACATCGCCGCGTCCAGGGCGTTCCTGGTACGCAGCTCCAGCCAGGCCGGCGCCGGGCCCTTGCCCACCCGCCAGTCCGCGGCCACGTCGCCCTCCCAGATCCCGAAGACCGCGCCGTCGGGATCGGCCACCAGGGCCCCGCGGCCGCCGGACTCGAAGGAGACCGGACCGACGGCGATCGTGCCGGTGCGCTCCCGGATCCGGTCCACCGCCACATCGGCGTCGTCGACGGCGAAGTACGGGGTCCAGGCCACCGGGACCGCCAGATCACCGGCGAGGGCGCCGATGCCCGCCACCGGGACACCGTCCAGCAGCGCCACCGAGAAGGCCTCGCCGAGGCTGGCCCGCCGGAACCTCCAGCCCGCGACGGCACCGTAGAAGCGCTGCGCCGTGTCGAGGTCGCGGGCCATCAGGCTCACCCAGCACGGCGCCCCGAAGACCTCCCGCGTCGAAATCTCCACAGCTCGCTCCATCCCTCGCGCACCCCTGGTCCCATTCTGGTCCTTTTGGGGACGACCCACCCGGTCGACTTTCCCCTTCGTATACGAGAAGTGAACCTGAATCACGCTCCGTGGTGATCCGTGCCGCCGCGCCGCGCTAGCCTCGGTCCCGGACGCGTACCCGCACCCTCGGAAGGCAGGTCTCCCATGGCCGGTTCCCCGGCTCCCGCGAATCCCGCCGGCCCTGCCGCCTCCGCGGCCGCAGCCTCCGCGCCCCCCGGCATGGCCGCGACCCCCGTCGTTCCCGTGATCGATCTCGGCCCGTGGCGGTCCGGCGGCCCCGACGCGCGGGCCCGTACGGCCGCCCGGGTCGACGAGGCCCTGCGGGCGGCCGGATTCCTGCTCGTCACCGGGCACGGCGTGGACCCCGCGCTGCCCGCCCGGATCCGGGAGGCGGCGGGAGAGTTCTTCCGGCTCCCGGCCGACGTGAAGGAGCCGTACGCGGTCACGGTCGGCGGGCGCGGCTGGCTCGGGCCGGGGGCCGAGGCCAACAGCTACGCGGAGGGGGAGCCCTCGCCGCCCGACCTCAAGGAGTCCTGGTCCTTCGCGGCCGACGAGCCCACGGGGATCGCCTCCGTCGACGCCGAATGGTTCCGGCCCAACACCTGGCCGGCCGAGGTTCCGGCGCTGCGGCCGCTGGTGGAGGAGTACCTGCGCCTGATGCGGGCCCTCTCCGACGAACTGCTGGAGCTGCTGGCCACGGCCCTCGGGCTCGCCCAGGACCATTTCACCCGCCACACCTCACACCCCACCTGGGGGTTCAACCTCAACTGGTACCCCGGCACCGACACCGTCGGCCCGCCGCTGCCCGGCCAGTTCCGGATCGGCGCCCACACCGACTTCGGCACCGTCACCGTCCTCGACCGCCAGCTCGGCTCGGGCGGACTCCAGATCCACACCGACGCCGAGGGCTGGCAGGACGCGCCCTTCGACCCCGCGGCGCTCACCGTGAACATCGGCGACCTCATGGCCCGCTGGACGGGCGACCGGTGGCGGGCGGGCCGCCACCGGGTGCTGCCGCCGCCCGCCGACAGCCCGGCCGAGGAGCTGATCTCCCTGGTCTACTTCTACGAATGCGACGCGCACACCCGCGTGGAATCCCTGCCCGCCCCCATCGGCCGGATCGCCCACGACCCCGTCGACTCCCACGTGTACCTGCGGGGACAACTGGACGCGATCAGCGTGCCGGGGGACGGTGCGACCTCGGAATGACCCGCGCCCCGCCGAGGTGGGACGGCCCGATCATCCTGTGAGCTGACGATCCGCCATGCTCCGTTCCGTAGCGTCCAGTTCATGAATTCACGCAGCGCGGTGACCACCGCCGCCCTCTTGGTCCTCCTCCTGCCGATACCGCTCGCCGCCGCGGGCACCGCGTCCGCGGCCGACTCCCCGTCCGCGGCCGCGAGCCGCACCGCGGTGCCGGAACTCCCGCGCCCCACGGGCCGCTTCGCCGTCGGGCAGGACACCCTCCACCTCGTCGACCGCGGCCGCACCGATCCCTGGGCGCGGTCCGGGCCGAGGGAACTGATGGTCACGATGCGCTACCCCGCCCGCCGCGACACCGGCGGCACCGCGCGCTACCTCACCCCGGAGGAGGCCCGCCTGCTGCTCGTGGACCGCGGGCTCGACAAGGTCGTCCCGGTCGGGACACTGGCCGGGACCGTCACGCATTCCCGGTCGGGGGCCCGCCCCCTCGCCGGGAAGTACCCGCTCGTCGTCCTCTCCCCGGGCTTCACCGTCCACCGCTCGACCCTCACCGCCCTCGCCGAGGAGCTGGCCTCCCGCGGCTACGTGGTGGCCTCCGTGGACCACGCGTACGAGAGCGTGGGCACCGCCTTCCCCGGCGGGCGGGTGCTGGAGTGCCTGGCCTGCGAAAGGACCGAGGCGGGGACCCCCATGCGGGCGGTCAGCGACAACCGCGCCCGGGACGTGTCGTTCCTCCTGGACCGCCTGACCGGACACGACCCCGTCTGGCGCCACTCCGGACTCATCGACGAGCACCGCATCGCGATGGCGGGCCACTCCATCGGCGGCGCCTCCGCGGTCGCCGCGATGGCGGCGGACCCGAGGATCCGCGCCGGGATCAACCTCGACGGCGGACTCGCCACGCCCGTCCCCGCGGCCGGGCTCGGCGGGCGCCCCTTCATGCTGGTCGGCGCACAGGAACGCGGCCCCGGCGGCAACCCGAGCTGGGACCGCGACTGGCCGCTGCTCGACGGATGGAAGCGCTGGATCACCTTCACCGGCTCCGGCCACTTCACCTTCTCCGACTTCCCGGCGATCGGCGAACAGCTGGGTCTCCCGCTCGACCCGGGCGCGCCGCTCCCCGGCACCCGCTCCGTCGAACTGACCCGCCGCTACGTCACCGCCTTCCTCGACCTGCACCTGCGCGGCACGCCCCAGCCCGTCCTCGACGGCCCGGCCGCCGACGCCCCGGAAGTCCGCTTCCACACCCCCTGACCTGGGCCGGGCCGGCCGCGCGGCCCCTGCGGGGGCCGATTGGGCCGATCCGCCGAACTTCGGCAGGATGGGGTCATGACCGAGATCCGCACCCCCCGACTCCTCCTCCGCCGCTGGACCGACGACGACCTCGTCCCCCTGTCGGAGATCAACGCCGACCGGGAGGTGATGCGCTGGATCGGCGACGGTTCCACGCTCGACCTGGACCAGACCGCCGAGGAGATCGAGCGCATGGAGGAGGAGTGGGACGAGGAGGGCTTCGGGCTCTTCGCCGTCGAACTCCTCGCCTCGGGCGAACTGATCGGTGTCGTCGGCCTCACGGTGCCGGACGGCCCGCCCGAGGCCCTCGCGGACATCGCCGTCACCTGGCGCCTGGGCCGCCAGTACTGGGGCCAGGGCTACGCCTCCGAGGCCGCCCAGGCCTCGCTGGAGTTCGCCCTCCAGGACCGCGGGCTCGACCGGGTGATCGCCGTGAACCGGGCCGGCAACGAGGAGTCCGAGAACGTCATCCGCAAGCTCGGCATGGAGCACGAACGCGACACCACCGACCCGGAACACCATCACCTCCTGCAGATCCACGGCATCGACCTCACCGAGTACGAGGCCTGATCCGGCGGACCACGCGTCCCTCCGGCCGCATCGACCGATCGGTTGACCCCGGGGTCGTCCGAACGATCCCGGGGACCATCCCGCAGGCGGACCGGTCCGCGGCCGCCGCCGGGCGACGATGGACCGGGGCGGGAGGCGCACCGGACCCTCCCGGGACCTCCCCGCCCCGGAGCCGAGAGGGACACCATGAACACGCACGACCGACAGCTCCTCGACGGCGCCCGGCGCGGCGACGCGGCGGCGGTGGGCGCCGCCCTCGCCGCGGGCGCCGCCGTCGAGGCCCGCGACGAACAGCTGCGCACGCCCCTGCTGCTGGCCGTGCTCGGGGACCACGTGGCCGTCGCCGAGCTGCTGGTCGCCGCCGGAGCCGACCCGAACGCCCCCGACTCGCGCGAGGACAGCCCCTGGCTGGTCACCGGCGTCACGGGCAGCGTGCGGATGATGCGGCTGCTGCTGCCCGCCGGGCCCGACCTGAAGCAGCGCAACCGGTTCGGCGGGATCTCCCTCATCCCCGCCGCCGAACGCGGACACACCGCGTACGTGCGCGCCGTGCTCGAAGAGACCGCCATCGACGTCGACCACGTCAACCGGCTCGGCTGGACCGCGCTCCTGGAGGCGGTGATCCTCGGCGACGGCGGCCCGCGCCACGAGGAGACCGTCGCCCTGCTGCTCGCGGCGGGCGCCGACCCCGCACTGGGCGACCACGACGGCGTGACCCCGTACGAGCACGCCGCCCGACGGGGGTTCGACGGCATGGCCCAGCTCCTGCGCGCGGCCGAGGCGGAGCGGGAGAGGGGCCGGTGAACCGCCGCGCGCCTGCCGCCCGTACGGTCCTCGCCCCGCTCGCCGCGGCCCTGCTGCTCGGCGCGTGCACGCAGGCCGCCACCTCGGCACCCGCCCCGGCACCGTCCGCGGCCTCCCCGCTGCCGGCCGGCGCGCCGACGCCGCAGGGGCTGCTGCTGACGGCCGACTTCGGGGCCGACACCGTCACCTTCGTCGACCCGCGGCGCGGAGCCGTCGCCTCCGTCACCGTGGGACGGGCCCCGTACGGTCTCGCGGTCGGTGCCGACAGCCGCGCCTGGGTGGCGACCGCCGAGGGTGTGGCCGTGGTCGACACCCGCAGCCGGACCCGGGTGGCTGACGTCCCGTACCGCACCGGCACCGGCCCGGCCGGTGAGGGCGAGTACCGCGGCGGCGGCATGGGGATCGCCCTCTCGCCCGACGGCGCGCACGCCTACGTCGGGGTCAACGTCCCCGGCGGGAACGGCGTCCTGGAGGTCGTCGACACCGCCACGAACACGGTCACCGCGGCCGTGCCGGTGGGCCGGCGCCCCTTCGACGTGGACGTGTCGCCCGACGGCTCCGAGGTCTACGCGACCGGCCACGACTCCTTCGACGTCACCGTGGTCGACACCGGCTCGCTGCGGCCGCGCCGCATCGAGGTCGCCCCCTACGGGACCGGGGGCGGGCTCGGCTCCTGGCTCAAGCCGCACTACACGGCCGTCCGCCCCTCCGACGGGATGCTGCTCCTCCCCTTCGAGGGCGAACGGCTCGCGGTGGTCGACCCGCGCACCGGCCGCACCACCATCGAGCCGATGACCGCCGACACCCACCAGCACGGGGCCGGACTCACCCCCGACGGACGCCTCCTGGTGGTCGGCACGGGCGCGGTGGAACCCGGCACGGGCAAAGGCCCCTCCCTGACGGTGCGTTCCCCGGACGGCACGGAACGCGTGTATCCGCTGGACGGCCCGCACGAGACGGTGGCCGTCTCCCGCGACGGCCGCACCGCCTACGTCACCGGCGGTTACACCCGCGACGGCTACTGGAACGGCATCACCACGGTCGATCTCACCACGGGCACCACCCACCGCCTCCCGGCGGGCAGCCGCCCCCTGGGCATCGCCGTGCTCTGAGCCGCTCCGACCCGTCCCCAGAGCCGCTCACCGGGGCCGGGCCGCTCAGGCGGGTCTCGTGCCCGGGGCCTGGGCGCCGCGGCCCGCGCGGATCTCCGCGAGGGCCGCCGCGTGCAGGGACCGCGGGGCGCCGTGGTGGGGGAGCGGGCTGCCCGTGAGGGTGTACCACTCGTCGGCGTCCTTGTACTGGACGTCGAAGCGGACCCGGTCCCCGGGAAGCACCGTGGTGCGCAGGGTGAGCGGCCCGGTGACGACGCCGACCTCGTCGGTCATGGCGCCGCCCGGGCCGGCGGTCACGTCGTCCTGCCAGCGGAGCGCGCCCGTCATGAGGCGCAGGTGTCCAGCATCGTGGTGAGCATCTTCTTCTCCGGTTCGGTGACGGTCAGTCCGTAGGTGGACTTCACGGTGGTCCAGGCCCGCCCGTACTGGCACCAGCTCGACCTGTCCGGCGGCTGCCACAGGTCCGGGCTCTGGTCGCCCTTGGAGCGGTTCGAGGCCGCGCTCACGGCCAGCAGCTGAGGACGGGTCAGGTCGTTGGCGAACGCCTTGCGCCTGGCGGCGTCCCAGCCGGCCGCCCCGGAGCGCCAGCCCTCCGCGAGCGGGACCATGTGGTCGATGTCCATCTTCCCGGCGTCGGTGACGACCACCCCGTCGTACAGGCTCTTCCACGTCCCGGACACCGCCCGGCACTCGGCGTCCCGCGTGACGTCCTTGCCGTCGCGCCCGAGGACCACCTCACGGGTGTCGCACTTGTCGCCCTGCTGGATCCAGTGGGTGAACTTGTCCCGGCTGTAACCGGCCATCGTGCCCACCGGCGCCACCTTCAGCCCCTCCAACTGGGTGCGGGCGACGGCGACGGTGACCATCCCCGGCAGTACCTCACCGCCGGCCGGCTTGGCGTCGGCGGGCGCGGACGAAGCCGCCCCGGACGGCTTCGCGTCCGGAGCACCGGGAACCGCCGTCCCCGAACATCCGGCCACCGTCAGCAGCAGCGCGGACGCCACCACCGCGGCCCTCGCCCTCGTATGACGTCCCATAACCCCACCCCGGCCCGGCCCCGCTCCACAACTGACCCCGGAAGACTACCCAGAACCGGACATGGAACCGGCCGGGGACCCTCCGGCGGGCATTGTCAGTGCCTCTCGCTAGTCTCCCGGCATACCGCAGCTCAGGGGGGTCTTCGTCCCCCCTGTCAAGGCTGCGCTGATCCGTTGGGTACAGGCAAGCGAGGGGCACGGTCTGATGGCATGGCTGGCGGCGGGCGAGGGGTACGAGATCTCCCTCGTGGAAGGGCGGGTGGCGGCACGGTCCACCACCGGCCGGGCGGCGGGACGGCAGTTGAAGTCACTGCCCAAGGCCCTCAAGGAACACCCCGAGGTGGACCGGCTGCGCCGGCTCGCCGAATGGCTCGACCGGCACGCCGCGGCCTGCGCCGCCCAGGTCGACACCTGGATGGTGTCCTCGCTCCCGGTCCCGACCGGACTGCTCGCCCGGGTCTGGCCGGACGAGGCCTGGCAGAGCGCGCTGCGTGACGTGGCCGTCGTAGGCGACGACCCGGACGAGGTCGGCTTCCTGCGGGACGCCACCGAGTCCGGCGAGCTGAAGGTGGTCAACCTCGACGGCGAGACCGTACGGCTCTCGCCGCGCACGGTGACCCTGCCGCACCCGGTGCTGCTGCCCGACCTGGACGACGTACGGGAGTTCGCGGCCGAACTGGGCATCGTGCAGGGCGTCGAGCAGATCCACCGGGCCACCTGGCAGAAGCCCGAGGGGCTCGCCCCCGGCGCCACCGAGGTCCGCGACTACGCGGGCGGGAAGTTCCCCACCCGCTTCAGCCTCGCCGCCCGGGCCACGAGCCTCGGCTACCGGGTCTCCGGCGGCTACGCCACCTGCAAGGTCGGGGACTCGGGCTCCGGCACGGAGGCGGCGGTGTGGATCGGCGAGCCCTACTACGAGGACGAGACCACCACCGGTGCCCTGACCTGGCACGACGAGAACGGGCGGGCGGTGACCCTGGCCCACGTGGGACCGGTCGCCTGGTCCGAAGGCATGCGCATGGCCGCGGCGCTGTACGCCGGGCGCAAGATCGAGGAGGGCACGGGAGCATGAGCACGAACCTGAAGAACGACGACGCCACCACCACCGGCGAGGCCGAACTGCTGCTCAGGGCGGGCGCGGTGCTCCCGCCCGGCCCCCCCGGCGCCGGACCCACCGCCGTCGAGCTGACCGCACGCTCCTACCGCCACCCCGCCCTCGGTGACGACCGCGTGGTCGTCCGCCTCGCCCCCGCCGAACTGGGCGCGGCCGAGGACCTCGCCGCCGGGTTCCTGGGCCTCGTGCCCCACCAGGCCGAGCCGCCCGTCGTCGGCCTGAGCCGCCGCCAGGCACTCGGCTTCCCCGAATGGGTCCTCGTGCACCACCCCGAGGACGGCCACCACGCCCTCGCCGTCGTCCCCGAACTCGACCGCATCGCCCCGCAGGCCAAGACCAAGCCCAAGGCCGCCCTCGACGCCTGCAACGAGCTCGCCGGCCGGCTCGCCGCCGCCGTGCCGCACTTCCTGCCCGTCTTCTACGAGCAGGCCGCCCGGATCTTCCTCGCCGTCGAGAACACCACCTACGCCGCCCAGCTGTTCGGCCGTGCCCGGACCGCCGAGGCACAGCACGGGCTGAGCGTCGACGAGGACCGCCTCGACTCCGTCTTCCTCGAATTCGCCCTGGCCGGTGCCCTCCCGGTCAAGGTCCTCACCGGCTACGGCAAGGACCTCGCCGCACGCGTCGCCCCCGCCGAGGCCTACGACCGCTTCCGCCGCCTGTGCGTGCGCCGCACCGCGGGCGGACTGCCGCCCTCCGCGCAGGCCGCCACCGAGCTGCGCCGCCTCGCCCGCGCCGCAGGCCAGAAGGGCACCGAGGCCGAGCAGGACTACCTCGCCGAACTGCTGCCGCTGCCCGCGACCCTGCGCGCCGCCACCGGCTGGTGGAAGGCCCACCGCACCGCGCTCGTCGCGCTGGCCCGCCGCGTCCCCTCCGTACGCGGAACGCTGCTCGGCCTGATGCCGCCCGGCGGCGACGTCGAACTGTCCGACCTCTGGCTGCAGATCCTCGAGGAATCCGGCGCCACCGCCGGCCTCGTCGACGAGGCCCTGCCCGCCGAGCAGCGCTGCGCCGACGGAGCCGTCGGCTGGCTGGAGCGCTACCACACCGCCCGCCACACGGGCTGGGGCCAGCGCCCGACCCCGCCTGCCCTCCTCGGCCTCGTCACCCGCGCCGCCGACCGGCTGCGCACCGAGCTGGCCGAGCCCGGCCGCGAGACCGGCCTGCGCATCGGCGTCCAGGACGTCGACCTGCTCGACCTGGTGCTCACCCTCGGCATCCCCGTCGCCGACCCCGAGGAGAACGCCCCCCGGTACTACCGCCACGACCAGCTGAACGTGGCCGACTGGGCACGCGCCGACGAGCGCCGCGAGCTGCTCGCGCTCGGCGCCGACCAGCGCTTCCGGCCCGCGTTCGCCCGCGCCCTGAACGCCTTCGGCGACGCCACCACGGGCGGCGACGTCATGCGCCGCCTCGCCGCCTCGCCCGGCGGCCGCCCCATGCTCACCGAATGGATGCGGGAGGTCGCCCGCAACTCCAAGGCCGCGGGCCTGCCCGGGCTGCCCGAAGCGATCAGCCGGCTCACCTGGCTGCCCGCCGAAGCCCTCGAACTCGCCCGCGAGGAGGTGGCCGAGGCGGCCGCCGCCGACCTCGCCGCGATCCTCACCCGGACCCTGCGCGGAGGCCTCTTCGAGGAGTTCGTCTGGCCCGCGTTCGAGGAGGCGCTGGTCGAACTCGCCGACCGCAAGGCCCTGCACCGCACCAACCTGACCGTCGTCGAGGCCTGGCCCCACCTCATCGTCGCCAACGGCGTCCAGGTCCGCGTCATCGACGCCGACTCCACCGTGCTCACCCACGACCTGCGCGTCCCGGCCGGCGGCCGGAGCGGCTCCTACCGGTACGGATTCCACTACGTCGACGGCGCGCTCCTCGTCTTCTGGTCCACCTGGGGCAGCGACGTCCAGGGCTACTGGCACACCGACCCCCAGCACGTCTTCACACTGAAGACCGACCGCGCCCACTGGTCGCTGCGCTCCGACGAGATCAGCCTGCCCCTGGCCGGCGGCGGCCGCACCGTCGGCGGCGGCGTCCTGCACGCCGGGGACACCGAACTGCCCCCCGAGCGGTCCGTGCTGTGCGACGGCACCTCGTACTGGGTGTGGCGGTCCCGCGACAAGGACCAGGGCGGCTCCGGCTGGTGCGAGTACAACCCCGCCGACGGCACCCACGGACGCTTCTCCCAGCCGGCCTTCCTCACCGACACGCTGGCCGCCCGCCGCCCCGCCACCGACTTCTCGGCCCGCTCCGCCTGGCTGCGGCCCGCGCCCACCGTCGCCGGCTCGGCCCTCGGCGAGCCCGCCGACGGGCTCCTCGGCTGGTGCGCCGTACGCGTCAACGGCGAAGGCTGGTACGGGACGGACACCGCCGGACGCACCGTCCGCACGCCCGAGGACGGCAACATGCCCGTCGCCGCCCTCGCCTTCCCCGGCGCCGACCGGCCGCGTGCCCTCACGCACCGCTGGCGCGAACTCAACATCACCGACCCCGACGGCGTCGTCACCGCGCTGACCAACGGCGACCACCGCAACGAGGGCTTCGCCACCGGCAGTGTCGACCTTCCGCCGCTGCCCTTCTGGTACGCCCTGCGCCCCCGCGACCCCGAGGGCTCCACCGCCCTGCGCGCCGCCGACCGCGACACGGTCGCCGCCCTCCTGGAGTCGGCCGCCGCCGCGGAGAAGGTCTCCGACCTGCCCGGCCTGGTCGGCGCCGCCTTCCCGCAGATCACCGCCCCCGAACTGGTCGGCGGAATCATCGAGGTGCTGCGCTTCGCCCTCACCCAGCAGAAGGCCCTGGACGCCGTCGCCGCCCGGCTCCACCCGGACCGGGACCCGGCCCGTCAGGAGGAGACCGGCCCCACCGACCGCCTGCTCGGCGAGGCACTGAGCGGCCTCGTCGGCACCGCGCACTACTACTGGGGCCCCGACCACGACGGCGCCCACCGCCTCCTGCGCGCCCTCGCCGCGGCCCGCGCCGACGCCGACGCACCCGGGGTGCCCGGACGCCTCCACTGGGACCTGCCCGCCCTGGAGCACTCCAACCTGACGTGGACGCCCTGGCTCGACCAGCCCGCCGCCCTCGCCTACCGCGCCGCCGGCTCCACCTCCACCGACGAACAGCGGGCCGCCCTGCGCTGCCTCCTCGACGCCGTGGACGCGCTCGGCCTCGACTCGGCCGCGGGCTCCGCCGGCCACTGGCGCCGGGTCCTGCTCCACCTCGACCAGCGCCACCTGCGCACCCCCGACGGCTCCGAACGCAGCGTGTACCACCGCAGCCTGCTCCCGCTCGGCGGCGGCGCCGTACTGGCCCTCACCGAGCACCACAACTCCGTCCCCGACGGACACGAGTTCGGCGCCCTGCTGCACGACCCCACCGGACGGTTCGACGTCCCCGGCCCCTACACCCTGCGCGGCGAGGCACCGCTGGGCGACCGCGAGCGGGCCGCCGGCTGGCTGCGTACCTTCCTCGACGCCGCCGAGAAGCACGGCCCCGTGCCCTTCCACCCGGAGGCCGCAGAGGAGTTCGCCCGGCTCACGGGAGTCTCCGGCACCGTCGCCAGGCTCGTCGTCGCCGGCCTCCCGCACATCGACGAGCGGCAGCACCACTTCCTGCCCGCACCGCTGCGCACCGCCCTCGGCGTCAAGTCCGCCGACGCCGACCACGCCCGCGACGAGCTCCGGGACCTCGACGCCGAGGTCCGGCGCGAGGTGGTCGCCGCCCTGCTGCCCGCCGACCCCGAACGGCTGTGGAGCGACGGCCCCGACGCGGCCGCGGCCGCGCAGGTGTGGAACCGGCGCGTGGGACGGCGTACGCCCGTACCCGACTGGCTGCTCACCGAGGCCGCGCGCGCCATGCGCGGCGGCTGGTCCCTGCACCGGGCCCTGCCCGCGGTTCTCGACCCCGAGGCCTCGCCGGAGCTCTCCGCCGACGTGCCCTGGCGGGTCAAGGGCGACCGCGCCGAGCCCGCCGAGCCGGCCACGGCACCCTTCACCACGACCGTGCTGAACAGCGCCCTCGCCCTGGCCGCCTGGATGGCCCACCGGCTGCCTGCGGGCGACCCGGTGCGCGCGGCCCTGCCGCCCGTGCTGACCGCCCTCCGGCAGCGGCTGGCCGCCCCCGAACTGCTCCTCCTCATCGGGTACTACACCGACATCGCCGAATTCCGGAAGGCGGCCGGCACCCCCACCGAGACCGTGGAGGGCCCCGACGGCTACGAACGCTACGGCGCGGTCATCCTGCCCACCCACGACGACCGGCCCATGCCCGTGCTGCGGCCGACGCTGCTCGACTCCACCGGCCGCGACCCGTACCTGCCGCTGCTGCGCGGCGCCGACCAGCAGCCCAGCCGGAACGAGAGCGCCCTGCGGCTCGTCCACGACCCGGCGTTCGCCGCACTGCTCGCCGACCCCGGCGCCCCGGCGGCGGGCACCGTCGACGCGGACGGCACCTGGTGGCCGCAGGACCCCGGCCGGTCCGTGCCCGACCTGGTGGCCGAGGCGGCAGCCGCGCACGGCCTCGGCGCCGACGCCGCCGTGCTGTACCTGATGCTGCTCGCCATGCCCGACCCCACCGACCGCAACACGGCCCGCTGGACCGGCTGGAAGCCCGCCCGCCTCAAGGCGGCCCGCTCCGAACTCGCGGCCACCGACCTGGTGGTGGAAGCCACCCGGAGCAGGGCGGGGCGCTCCCTCTTCCTGCCCGGCGGCTGGTCGGAGCAGAACTCCCCGGTGCTGCCGGTGGAGCAATGGAAGCTCCCCATGTACGAGGCCGCCGCCGTGGGCCCGATGGTGCCCGCGCAGCCCGTCGCGGACCTGTACCGCAGGGCGTGGCAGCGGGTCCGCGAGGGCGACACCCCCCGCTTCGAGGAACTCAAGGTCAAGCGCACCCGCGCCCGCCGCCGCTGACACCTCGCGGCGCGCCCCGGCCCGGGGCGCGCCGCGCCACCTCCTTCTCCTCCTCCCTCTCAAGGAACCCCATGACCCTCACCGAGCAGCCCGCCGCGGCGGTGCCCGCACGCCAGGTACTCCCGGCCGAGGAGCGGTACGCCGCCGAACTCGCCTTCCTCGCCGCCCAGGACCCGGGCCCCCGCCCGCCCGGCTGGGCCCTGACCCCGCGCGCCGTCGTCACCTTCGTGTGCGGCAGCGACGGCACCGAACTCGCCCTGCCCGGCGGGGGCACGAAGATGGCCATCGCCCCCAAGTTCGTCGGCGAACGCGCCCTGGTCGAACGCTGCGTGGTCACCCTCGCCGGAGAGCGCGGCCTGCTGCTCACCGGCGAGCCCGGCACCGCCAAGTCGATGCTGTCCGAGCTGCTGGCCGCAGCCGTCTGCGGCACCAGCGCGCTCACCGTCCAGGGCACCGCCGGCACCACCGAGGACGCCTTCCGCTACGGCTGGAACTACGCACTGCTCCTCGCCCAGGGGCCGAGCGCGGGCGCCCTCGTCGACTCGCCGGTGCTCGCCGCCATGCGGACGGGGCGGGTGGTCCGCGTCGAGGAGATCACCCGCTGCCTGCCCGAGGTGCAGGACGCGCTCGTGTCGATCCTGTCCGACCGGCGGATCAGCGTGCCCGAACTGACCGCCACCGAGGACGGCGTGGTCAGCGCGGCCCCCGGCTTCACGGTCATCGCCACCGCCAACCTGCGCGACCGAGGCGTGAGCGAGATGTCCGCCGCCCTCAAGCGGCGGTTCAACTTCGAGACGGTCGCGCCGATCGCCGACGCGGACGCGGAGGCCACCCTGATCCGCCGCCAGGCCGTCGCCGCCGTCCAGCGGGCCGGGGCGCCCTTCGGAGTGGACGACGCCGTGCTCGACGCGCTCGTCACCGTCTTCCGGGACCTGCGCGGCGGACGCTCCGCCGAGGGCTGGGACGTGGAACGACCCAGTACGGTCATGTCCACCGCCGAAGCCGTGCAGGTGGCGGCCTCGCTGGGGGTCTCCGCGGCGTACCTGCCCGGCGGTGACGTGCTCGACCTGCTGCCGGGGCACCTGCTGGGCGTGGTCCGCAAGGACGACCCCGCCGACCACGCCCGGCTCCTCGGCTACTGGGACGGGCCGGTCCGCCGCCGGGCCGAGGACGGCTCGGCGATGTGGCGCCGCCTGTGGGACCTGCGCGGGAGCCTGCGGTGACGCCTGACCCGAAGGCCGCGCTGGACGCCCTCGCGGCCTCCCGCACGCCCTACCTCCTCGGCGTGCGCCACCACAGCCCCGCTCTGGCGGCGGTGGTCCCGGCCCTGCTGGACGCCTCCGGCGCGGACGTGGTGTGCGTGGAGCTCCCGGCGGACTTCCAGCCGTGGCTGACCCACCTGGCAGACCCCGAGACCGTCTCCCCGGTCGCCCTGGCGGGCACGGCCGGAGACGGCCGCCTCGCGTTCTACCCGTTCGCGGACTTCTCCCCGGAACTGGCGGCCATCCGCTGGGCCGCGGCGAGGGGTGCGACCGTCCTGTGCTGCGACCTCCCCCTGACGGCCGACGCCTGGACCCCCGGCGACCCGGCCCCGGACGCCGTCGCCGGCCGCGGGAGCCGGTTCGCGGACGGGCTCGCCGCCGCCGGCACCGGGCGGGACGGCGAGGACATGTGGGACCGTGCCGTCGAGGTGCTCGCACCCGGCTGCGCCCCGGAAGCCGTACGCCGCGCCGCGCTCGGCGTCGGCTGGGCGCTGCGCACGGACACCGGGCCCGTCGAGCCGAGGGACCTGGCCCGTGAGGCCCACATGCGCGAGGTGATCGCGACCGCCCTCGCCGGGGGCCACCGGGTGGCGGCCGTGATAGGCGCCTTCCACGCCCCGGCCCTCCTGCCCCCGCCCCCCGCGACGCCTTCCCCCGACCCGTCGGCCGCCCCCCGGCGCGCCGACGCCGCCACGGCCGCCGACGCCGCCACGGCCGTGGGGGCGGCTGCCGGACGCCCGAGCGACTCCGCCGAGGTGCCCGCGGCCCGCACACCCGGTGACGCGCACGGCGCGGACCCAGCGGCCGGCCCAGTTCCGGCCGTCGGGTCGGGGGCGGACCCGGCGTCCGTTCCCCGGCACGCCCACGCGGCCCCGTCCGCCGATGGTGCGGGGACCGCTGCCGGGGGCCCGCATGCCGCGGTCGGGGTGCCCGCGGCCCGCGTACCCGGTCCCGCGCACGGTGCGGCCCCGGGCGCGGACCCGGCCCCGGCCGTCGTGGCCGGGGTGGACCCGGTGTCCGTTCCCCGGCGCGCCGACGGCGAGGGGACCGCCGCCGAGGTGCCTGCGGCTCGTGCGCCCGGGCACGGGCACGGCGCGGACCCGGCGGCGGCCCTGGAGGGTTCCGGCGACGTGGCCGAACGGCACGTGCCCGGCACCGCGGGCTCCGGGCCGGCGGCGAGCGGCGACGCGGTCACCTCGCTCGTGCCCTACTCCTTCGATCTGCTCGATGCCCGCTCCGGCTACCCCGCCGGGATCCGGGACCCGCTCTGGCAGCAGGCCGTGCTGGAGGCCGGCGGCGATCCCGGCCTCGTACGGGAGGCGGCCTCCGGGGCCGTCGTCCGGCTCTGCCGGGAGCTGCGCCGCGCCGGACACACCGCCGGTACCGGCGAGGCCGCCGAGACCCTGCGGCTCGCCTGCGACCTGGCCGTCCTGCGCGGGCTCCCCGCGCCCGGCCGCGGCGAGCTCCTGGAGGCCGTCACCACCGTGCTCGGCCAGGGCGAACCCCTCGGCCGGGGCCGCGCACTGGCCCGCGCCCTGGAGGCCGTCCTCGTCGGCACCGCCCGCGGCCGGATCACCCCGCACGCCCCCCGCTCCGGCCTCGGCCCCGCCGTCGAGGCCGAGCTGGCGGAGCTGCGGCTGCCCGGCCCCGACGACCCCGCCCCCAAGGACCTCCGCCTCGACCCGCTGCGCTCCGCCCTCGACGCCCGCCGCGAGGTGCTGCTCCAGCGGCTCCTCGTCTGCGGCGCCTCCTACGGCGAGCCCGCCCCGGTCGCCGCCACCGGCGACGGCACCGCCCTCGGCACCAAGTGGCGGCTCTCCTGGACGCCTTCCGTCCCGGCCCGCCTGGACCTCGCCGGGGTCCGCGGCGTCACCGCCGCCCAGGCCGCCGCCGGAACCCTCCGCGACACCGCCCGCCGGGCCGCCGCCGACGGCGGGCCGACCCCGGCGCAGATCCTCGCCGGGCTGGGGGCCGCCGCGCGCTGCGACCTGCCCGCGCTGGTCGACGTACGCCTGCACGAGGCCGCCGGCGTCCTGCCGCAGACCGCCACCCTGCCCGAACTCCTCGAAGCCCTCGACCTCCTGGAGGCGCTCCACCGCGGCCACCTCCCCGGCACCACCACGCAGTCCCGGGCCACCGCGAGCGGGCTCACCGCCGACCTCCTCGACGCGGCCGTACGCTCCCTGCCCGGACTCGCCGGCAGCGACGACCCCGCCGACGCGGCCGCCCTTGTCGCCCTCGCCGACCGGGCCTCCGCCCACCGGCTGGGCCTGCGTACGGACGAGGCGCTCGCGGCCCTCGCCGCCACGGCCTCCCCGCTGATGCAGGGCGCGGCCCTGGCCGTACGGGTCCTCCTCGACCTCGACCCGGCCCCGCTGCTCGGCGCCCGCGCGGCCGGCTGGATCGACGGCGCGGCCGGCCCCGACGGCCGGCGCGCCCTGAGCCGCCGGCTCGGCGGACTCCTCACCGCCGCCGGGTCCCTGCTCCAGGCCTCCCAGGCCGCCCTCACCCCCCTCCTCGACCGCGTCGAGCACCTCGACGACGACCTCTTCCTGGACCGACTCCCGGCCCTGCGCGGCGGCTTCGACGCCCTGTCGCCGGCCGCCCGCGACCGGCTCCTGGACACCGTCACCGAACGCCTCGGCGACCGGATCGACCTCGGCCTCGACGCCCCGCCCGCGCTCCTCGCCCTCTGGGCGGCAGCCGACGCGGCCGGCCTCGCCGCGGTCCGGGCCCTCCCGCGGGCGCCCGGGGCACAGGCCGCCGAGGCCCCGGAAACCGGCCAGGACCCCGTCCCCGACCGGGAACCCGCCGCCGGGCCCCCGCGGCGACCGGCCCGGCTGGCCCCCGCCGACCGCTGGCGGCTGCTGCTCGGCCGCGAGCGCGACCGCCTGCCCGCCGGAGCACGCCGCTACGCCCACGCCCTGGACGAGCTGTACGGCGCCGGACGCGGCGAAGGCGCCGGCGACGCGGGCGCAGGCCGGGGCGGGGGCCGGGGCGGGGGCCAGGAGGCCTCGTTCCCGACGGCCCGTGAGTGGTCCGAGGAACTGGAGGCGCTCTTCGGCGCCGACGTACGGGAAGAAGTGCTCGCCGGGGCCGCCGAAGCGGGCCGCACCGATGTACTGGCCCAGCTCGACCCGGCGAGCGTACGGCCCTCCGTGGAGCTCCTGAGCTCCGTGCTCTCGCTCGCCGGCGGGATGCCGGAAGCCCAGCTCGCCCGCCTGCGCCCGCTGGTACGGCGGCTCGTGGACGAACTCGCCAGGGAACTGGCCACCCGGCTGCGCCCGGCCCTCTCCGGCCTCGCCACCCCGCGCCCCACCCGCCGCCCCGGCGGCACCCTCGACCTGGCCCGCACCCTGCGCGCCAACCTCGCGCACACCAGCCGCCGGGACGACGGCAGCGTGGTCGTCGTCCCCGAGCGGCCCGTGTTCACCACGCGGGCGAGCCGCGAGGCCGACTGGAGGCTGATCCTCGTCGTCGACGTCTCCGGCTCCATGGAGGCCTCCGTCGTCTGGTCGGCGCTCACCGCCGCCGTGCTGGGCGGCGTCCCGACCCTGTCCACCCACTTCCTCGCCTTCTCCACCCAGGTGGTGGACCTCACCGACCGCGTGGACGACCCGCTGTCGCTGCTGCTGGAGGTGCGGGTCGGCGGGGGCACGCACATCGCCGCCGGGCTCGCCCATGCCCGCTCCCTGATCACCGTCCCGAGCCGCACCCTGGTCGTGGTGGTCAGCGACTTCGAGGAGGGCGCCCCCGTCGGCGGACTCCTCGGCGAAGTGCGTGCGCTGGCCGCCTCCGGCGCCCACCTGCTGGGCTGCGCCGCGCTCGACGACACCGGCTCGCCCCGCTACAGCGTCCCCGTGGCCCGGCAACTCGTCGCGGCCGGCATGCCGGTGGCCGCCCTCAGCCCCCTCGCCCTCGCCCGCTGGGTGGGGGACCGCCTCCGTGGAGAGACCAGTTGAGCACCGAACTGCCCGCCGTCGCGCCCGAGGTGCTCGCCGAAGCCGTCGAGAGCCTCACCGCGCGGCTGCGCAAGAAGCTGGACGCCGCCATCGGGACCTGTGGCGCGGGCGCCGCCCGCGAAGCGGACGGCAGCGTCACCGTCCGCTTCGGCGAGGACGCCGTGGTCACCCTGACCCCGGGGCCCGAGGGCACGGTCACCCGCGCCGATCAGGCCGTATGCAGCTGCCTGTTGTCCCCCCGCTGCCTGCACCGCACGGCGGTCCTGGGCGCGGCCCCGCTGGCGGACGCCCCCCTGGACCCCGCCCCGTCCCCAGCCCCGGGCCCGGAAGCCGAGCCCGTCCCGGCGGACGGACCCGGGACCCCCGGGTCCCCTGCGGTGCCCGAGCCGCTCCCGGCCGCTGAGGGCCCCCCGACCGCGGGGTCCGGGCGGGCTCCGGGGGAGCCCGAGCCCTCCCCGGCTCCGCCGGCTTCCCAGGCCGCGGGGGCCGCCGGGACGCCCGAGCACCACGGGGCCGCCGGCGCCGCGCACGCGGACGGGGCCACCGGGCTCCCGCAAGCCCCCCGGGCCGCGCGGACTCCCCGGCCCGCGCCCGCGCCCGCGCCCGCGCCCGAACCCGCGTCCGAACCCGCGCCCGCGAAGCCGCTCACCGCGGCCCAGGCGGAGGCCGCGGCCGCGCTCTGGCGGGCCGCCGCCGAGGCGCTCGCCGCCGGGGTGACGGCCGGGGGCGCCGTGGTCCAGGCGGAGTTGCTGCGGGCCGCGCACACCGCCCGCCTCGCCGCACTGCCCGGAGCCGAGGCGGCCGCCCTCCGGGTCGTACGCGGACTGCGCGCGGCCCGTGAGCGCACGGCGGGCCAGCGGCTCGCCGACCTCACCGGGGCCTTCCGCGTACTCCTGCGCACCACCGCACTGCTCGCCGCCGGTTCCGCCGATCCCGCCCTCGTCGGCACCTCCCGCCGCGCCTACACCCCCGGCGGCAGCCTCCAGGTGTACGGGCTGTGCCGGGAACCCGTACTGTCCGCCACCGGGTACGGGGGAGTGGTCACCCACCTCCTCGCCCCGGACGGCGCCCAGTACTCCGTCGCCGACGTGCGCCCCGGCGGCCTCGCCCGCGCCCGCGGAGCCGGGTCCGCCTCCGTGGCCCTCGGCGGGGCCACCCTCGACCATGCCGGACTCGCCCGCGGCGGCCTGCGCATCGTCGGCGCGGCCGTCTCCCCGGAAGGCCGCCTCGGCGCCGGACGCTCGGTCCGTGCGACCCCGCTGCGCGGCACGTCCTGGACCGGGCAGCCCGCCGCCGCGCTCTTCGCCCGCCCGGCCGCGGAGGCCGTCGCCGCGCAACTGGCCGACGGATCGGACGAGGCCGGGCCGGCGCTCCTCGGCTGCGACGTCGCGGTGGTCGGCGCGGCGGGGGACCACCTCTTGGTCCGCGAGCTGCGTGAGGACGGGCCGCTGCTGCGGCTGCTGCCCGCGCACCCCCACCCCGAGCTGCCGCACGCGGAGAACCTGCGCCGGCTGGCCTCGTACCCGGGCCTCGCGCTCCGCGTGCTCGGCCGCCCGGACCTGGACCGCGCGGCCACCCTGCGGCCCCTCGCCGCAGGTCCCGTCCCCGGCGCGGAGTACACCCTCCGACTGCCCGAGGAATGGCTGGGCCGCGCCGACCTCGGCTACGACCGGCTCCAGGGGGCCCATTTCCCGCACCCGTCCACCACACCCGCCCCCGCCGTACCCGGGGCCGCCCCCGGGCTCCCGGACCCGCTCGCCGACTCCCCGTTGTGGCGGTCGCGCCGCCTCCTGGAGACCGGTGTCGCGGGAGGCCGCCGAGCCGTCGCCGAGGCGGCCCGGGCCGACGGGCCCACGGCCGCGTACGGCCCGCTGCGGCGAGCGGGCCTCACCGCGGCCGCGGAACTGGCCACCGCCCTCGCCACCGAGGCGGACCGGCGCCCCCGCGACGCCTTCGGCCGCCTCCGCGACCCCTCGGCCGACGGCTACGCCCGGGCCTGGCTGGCCGCCGCCACCCACCTCGCGGCGGCGGAACGCCTGCTGGTCGCCGAGTCCTGGGCGGCTACGAGGTGAGCAGCCACGCCCGCAGCGCGCCGAAGTCCGTGTCGGTGAGGCCCCGGCCGGGATCGACGCGGTGCAGGAGGGCCCGCCCGGGGTGGTGGGCGGCCACCCAGGCCCGGTCGGCGGCGGTGATCTCGTCGTCGACCCATGCGAAGGGGCGCCCGGCCGCGTGCCCGACGAGCGCCGGGGTCTTCCAGTGGACCCGGCTCAGCTCACCGTGCCCGTCCTCGGCGGAGGGCTCGGGCCACTCCACGACGGGCAGCGGGGGCAGGCCGAGCCGGGGCGAGAGGCACTCGTTGGCCTCCTCCATCCACGTCGTGGCCCACACCAGCTCGCACTCCAGCGCCGCGAGCCGGGGCCCGACGGTGGAATCGACCCTGGCGAGCAGGGGGTTGGCGCCGTCCCCCGGAGGATAGGGGCCGGCCCCGAACGGGATGAGCGGTCCGTCGACGTCGAGGTAGAGGAGCGGGCGGGCCGCGGAAACGGTCATGCCCGCACCGTACGCCGTGGAACCGGATCCCGGGTTTTCCCCTCTTGGGAGCCGGGGGGGACAGCATGACGAAGAGGAAGACCGTGAAGAGGCCGGCGGGCCGGGTCCTGGCGGCGGCGCTCCTGTGCGCCGCGCTGGCGGCCTGCGGGACCGGACGGGCCGGACAGGCCTCGGGCCCGGCCCCGGTCCCCAGCCTGACACCGGAGAAGTGCGCGCTCGACGTACCGACGGACGAGGAGACGGGCGCCTACGCGGGCCCGCCCACCGACCAGGAGACGGGCGCCTACGCCGGCCCGCCCACGGACGAGGAGACGGGCGCCTACGCCGGCCCGCCCACGGACGAGGAGACGGGCGCCTACGCCGGCCCGCCCACGGACGAGGAGACGGGCGCCTACGCAGGACCTCCGACCGACCAGGAGACCGGCGGCTCCGCGGGCCCGCCCACCGACCAGGACACCGGCTCCGCGGGCCCGCCCACCGACGGCGGCGCCGCCGCCCCCGCCGACACCACGGACATCGGGAACGGCGGCGGCCCCTGCGGCCCTGCGGACTGGTTCGACATGACCCGGGACTTCACCGCTTACGCGGCCGCGCACCGCGCCGCGCACGACGAGTTCCTCGTCCAGCAGGCCCGCGTCCGCAAGGTCCGCACCGTCGGCGAGGCGAACATCCTCTTCAGTACGCGGGAAGTGGGCAAGGGCCGGGGGGACGTGGCCCGCCGCATCGCCGAGCTGTTCTCCTCCTGGCGGCGCGAGGTGTACGGGGACCACGGCACGCTGGTCCTGCGGACGGGCGACGGGATCGTCGTCACCGAGCCCTGGTAGCCCCCTGACGGGATCCCGGCCACCACGCGTCCCACAGCGCGCAGTGGTGTTCGGCCCGCGCGTCCACCGAGCGGATCCCCTCCGCACCCGGCGCCAGCGACAGCACCGAGTCCGGCCCCCGGTACCGCGGCCACGGCACGCCGCCGGGTTCCGGACCCGGGTCCGGGCGTCCGGTGCGGGCGAACGCCGTCCAGTACCCGGTCATCCGCTCCGCCAGCTCCCGCTGCGGACCGCCCAGCGGAACCATCGTGAAGAGATAGGGCAGCTCGAAGCCGTGCGAAGCGCCGTACGGGAGTTCCGCCCGCTCCGGCAGCCCCGTGAAGTTCGGCGCGTCCCGGTCGCCGAACCGGTAGCCGTACGTCGGCACGCGCCGGGCCAGCGCGCCGTCGTCCCGCAGCGTCGGACAGGCGAACGAGGCGTCGGACAGCACCGCGGCCCAGGCCGCGGCGGCCGTCGGGTGGCCGGACACCGGATAGGCCGCCTCGACGGCCCGCGCGGTGCCGGCGCCGAACGACCGTTCCAACCGCGCCCGATAGGCGGCCCCGTCGGCGACCGGATGCGCCGCCAGCGTCTGCGCCACGAAGACCCGCATCTCGTCGCGGGTGGTGCCCTGGAGCACCGGCACCCGGTGGAACCGCCCGGCCTCCAGGGCCCGCCGCGGCTCCACCGGCAGCAGGCCGTTGCCGTACGGCACGAGCGAGAAGCGCTGCATCAGCTCGGGGGCCGCGAGCGTGCGGGCGTCCAGCCGGCGCAGGCAGTCCAGCACTCCGCCCGCGGGCCTGTCGCAGCCGAGCCGCCGGGCCGCCCGGACCCCGTCCGCGACGGTCCGTGCCTCGGGCACGAACGGCTCGTACGTGCCGAGTCCTGGCAGCAGGGAGTCCGCCGGAATCGTCGTCGAGCACGAGCCGCTCTGCAGGATGGCACGGTGGAAGAGGCCGGCCGAGGCGGGGGAGACGAGGTGTGCGCACACGCCGAGGGCGCCCGCCGACTCGCCGAACACGGTCACGTTGTGCGGATCGGCCCCGAATCGCGCCGCGTTGGCCCGCACCCAGCGCAGCGCCGCCTGCTGGTCCGCGAGGGCGAGGGCGGGCGCCCCGCCGAGCTCGGGGTGGCCGAACAGCCCGAAGACGCCCAGCCGGTAATTGACCGTCACGACGACGACCCCGCCCCGCACGACGAGCCGCTCCGGCCGGTAGAGGTCGCCCGCGCCGTTGACGAACCCGCCGCCGTGGAACCACACCATGACGGGCAGCGGCCGCGTGCCACCGCCGCCGCGGACACCGCCGGCCGGCGCCGTGACGTTCAGGAAGAGGCAGTCCTCCGCACCGCTGGGGCCGCCCGGCCCGATGGGCGGCAGCTGCAGGCACCGGGCGCCCGCGGCCCCTGCGTCGCGTACGCCCGTCCAGCGCGGAGCGGGCTGCGGAGGCCGCCAGCGCAGCGCCCCCGTCGGGGGAGCGGCGTACGGGATCCCCTCGAAGGTCCGGTACCCCTCGTGCGCCCGCCCCCGGACCGGCCCCCGGTCGGTCCGCACCAGCAGCGCAGGCCCGGGCGGCGGGGACGGGGAGGCGGTGGGCGCCGGTGCGGCGCCGGTCAGGAGCAGTACGACGGGCAGTACGAGCGCCAGGAGCGTAGCCCGCCATCCCCGGCGCGGGGCACTCAAATCGGGCACGGCTGAAGCCCTTTCCCCGTGGGGACCGGGTCGGCCCCCGTTTGCCCGCCCCGAATGGCGCAGCGGGCGGATTCGTCCGTAAATGTAACAAAGCGTGCGCTTCCCATGACGCACGATGACCGCCGCGCAATGCGTAGACCCGCGCGTCGGCGAACGGAGCTTCCCATGACTGACCCCATCACCCTCGCGGCGACGGACCATGACGACCGCCCCGGGGCCCCCGACACCCCATTGCCTCCCGAAGTGCCGGACGTGCCGGAGGCGCCGGACGTCCGGCCGATACGAACGCTGCTGGAGACGGCGGTCACCTGTCGTCCGCTCGAAGAGGTCACCGCTCTGGTGAGCCTCCTCAAGGAGGACGGCAGCCTTCCCGACGCCGGACACGAGGCGCTGCGCACGGCCGCCGTGACCCGGCCCGTGCACGACGTCCAGCGGATGGTCGCCCTCCTCGGCGAGCCGCCGCACGAGACCGTCGAGGCCGACATCACCCTGCGCGCCGCCGCGGTGGGGCGCCCGATCGAGGACGTCGCCCTGCTGGCGACCATCCTCGGTGACGAGGAGCACCGGGCCGCGGATCCGCGGCGCGCCCCGGTGCCCCCCGAACCCGAAGCGGCCGCCCCGGTCCGCGAGGAGCCGGTCCCGGCGTTCGCGGAGGAGCCGCAGGACCCCGGCCACCCGGAGCTCTACGACGCCCCGTACCAGGAGCGGCCGCGGCGCATCCCCGTGGCGGCGATCCCGGCCCCGGCTCCGGCGCCCGCCCCGGGGTCGGCCGGCGGCGGGCAGGTGCTGCGGCACGTACTGCGCTGGCCCGTGGCGATCGCCCTGCTGGTCAGCGGGGCGCTCCACCTCCCCGCGGACCTGACGGCACTGCAGTACGCGCCGCCCGAGCGGTACCTGCCGCTGCTCGTCACCGTGGTCTGCCTGGGGCTCGGCGCGCTGCTGGCGCTCCGGGACACCGCCGCGGTGTGGCGGGCCGCGGCGGTGGCCGCCCTCGGCGTCGTCGCCCTGCACGTGGCGGGCGGCGTGGCGGGCTTCGACCCGCTGGCCGGAGCAGTGGGCGGCGCCGTGGCCTGGGCGGGCGTCGCGGTGGTCCTGTGCGCGGCGGTCGGCGCCGTCCTCGCGGGCCTGGCGCTGCGCAACCGGCAGGAGAGCTCGGCCTGATCCGCGGCCGACCCGGTACGAAGCGGCACCCGGCGCCCCGAGGCGCGGGGTGTCGCTTCACGAGGTGCCCGTGCGCCGCCCGAGCCGGGCCGGATCAGGGCGCCCGGCGGGTGCGGGTCCACTCCAGCAGCTGCTCCGCCGGCCAGGTGTTGACCACCCGTCCGGTGGGGACCCCGCACTCGGCGGCCCGTTCACAGCCCAGCGGCTGCCAGTCGAGCTGGCCCGGGGCGTGCGCGTCCGTGTCCACGGCGAAGAAGGTCCCGGCCGCCACGGCGAGTCGCAGCAGCCGTCTCGGCGGGTCCAGCCGGTCCGGGCGGCTGTTGATCTCCACGGCGGTGCCGGCCTCCGCGCAGGCCGCGAAGACGGCCTCGGCGTCGAACCGCGACTCGGGCCGGGTCCGCCCCGTCACCAGCCGCCCCGTGCAGTGGCCCAGGACGTCCATCAGCGGATTGCGCACCGCCGCCAGCAGCCGGCGGGTCATGGCGGGCGCGTCCATGCGCAGCTTGGAGTGCACCGAGCCGACCACCAGGTCCAGCCGCTCCAGCAGCTCCGGCTCCTGGTCCAGCGAACCGTCGTCGAGGATGTCGCACTCGATGCCCGTGAGCAGCCGGAACGGGGCCCACGTCGCGTTGAGCGCGGCCACCGCCTCCAGCTGGTCCCGCAGTCGCTCGGGGGAGAGTCCACGGGCGATCGTCAGCCGCGGCGAGTGGTCGGTGAGGACCGCCCACTCGTGACCGAGCGCGGCGGCGGCCCGCCCCATCGCCTCGATCGGGCTCCCGCCGTCCGACCAGTCCGAGTGCATGTGGCAGTCGCCGCGCAGCGCCGCGCGCAGGGCGGTGCCGGCGGGCGTGGACGGGGGTGCCTGCGGGAGCGCGGCCGCCTCGTCCTCCAGGTTCCGCAGATACGCGGGCACCTCCCCGGCGAGTGCCTCGCGCACGACCTGGGCCGTCTTGGGGCCGATGCCCTTGACCTGCTCCAGGGAGCCCGCCGCGGCCCGGTCGGCCACCTCCCGGCCGTCCATCCGCCCGAGCGCGGCGGCGGCCGTACGGAAGGCCCGTACCCGGTAGGTCGGGGCCTGCGCGCGCTCCAGCAGGAAGGCGATCCGGTCCAGCGCGGCAACCGGGTCCATCGCGCACCTCCTGACTCCCGGACCCAGTGTCCGGCGGGGCGCGTGCTCGCGCGCGTCGCGCGCTACGCCTCCCCGGCCCCGGCCCGCGCCTCCTCATGCGGTACGGCGGCGTCGAGAGCGGCGGTGAGGCGGTTCAGTCGGGTCTGCAGGTCGAGGATCTCGCCGAGTTCGAAGCCCGTGGCGACCGCGATGCGGCGCGGCACCTCCACGGCCCGCGCGCGCAGCGCGGCACCCTCCTCGGTGAGGTGCGCGTGCACGGACCGCTCGTCCTCGGCGCTGCGCTCGCGGCGCACCAGACCGGCCGCCTCCAGCCGCTTGAGCAGCGGGGACAGCGTTCCCGAGTCGAGACGCAGGTGCTGTCCAATCTGCTTGACGGGCATTTCGCCGTGCTCCCACAGCACCAGCATCACCAGGTACTGGGGGTAGGTGAGCCCGAGGTCCTTGAGGACGACGCGGTAGAGGCCGCCGAAGGCGCGGCTCGCGGCGTTCAGCGCGAAGCAGATCTGTCCGTCCAGACGAAGGAAGTCCTGGTCGGGGTGGAGGCCGGTCGGCTGCTCGGTCATACGGCCAGTGTACCCGGGTGGCCTTGCGAGGCATTTAATTGTGCACAACTGAATTGTGTGCTCTACTCATGGAGCGGCGCCGAGCACCGGCCGCCGCAACGGTCGACTTCTGTGAGAGGAACTCCGATGGACGCGCTGTACACCGCTGTAGCCACCGCCAACGGCCGCGAGGGCCGCACCGTCAGCTCCGACGGGCAGCTCGACCTCGCCCTCGCCATGCCCCCGGCGCTCGGCGGCAACGGACAGGGCACCAACCCCGAGCAGCTCTTCGCCGCCGGCTACGCCGCCTGCTTCGCCAGCGCCCTCGGCCTCGTCGGCCGCCAGGCCAAGGCCGACACCAGCGAGGTCTCCGTCACCGCCGAGGTCTCCATCGGCAAGGACGGCGCGGGCTTCGGTCTCGGCGTCGTCCTGCGCGTCGAGCTCCCCGAGTCCCTGGCGGGCGAGACGGGCACCCTGCTCGTCAAGCAGGCGCACGAGGTCTGCCCGTACTCCCGTGCCACGCGCGGCAACATCGAGGTGGACCTCGTCATCGAGTAGGTCCGATCCACGCCGGGGCGGGCCGGCGAAGATGCCGGACACCCGGCGGGCGGCCACCATGGAGGGGCACCGACTCCAGCGGGGGCCGCACGCCGGGAGGCGCTCATGGCGCACACCTACGCAACCGACGTACTGGTCGTCGGCGCGGGCCCGGTCGGGCTGACGGCCGCCGTGGAGCTGCGCAGACGCGGAGTCGCCTGCCGGATCCTCGACCGGCTGCCCGAACGCCTGCCGTACGCGAAGGCCGTCGGCATCCAGCCCCGCACCCTCGAACTCTGGGACCGCATGGGGCTGGTGCGCACCGCCCTGGAGGCGGCCGTCCCGCTGCACGGGCAGCTCGTGTACGTCAACGGCGTCGAGCGGCCCCGCATGGAGCTGGCCCTGCCGCCCGAAGTCCCGTACGGATTCGCGGCCCTGCCGCAGTACGAGACCGAACGCGTCCTGACCGAGTTCCTGGCCCGCTTCGGCACCGGGATCGAACGCGGCGCCGAACTGGTGTCGTTCACCCAGGACTCCGACGGAGTGACCAGCCGGGTCCGTACCCCTTCCGGAGCGGAGGAGGAGGTGCGGACCCGGTTCCTCGTGGGCTGCGACGGTGCCCACAGCACCGTCCGCAAAGGACTCGGCCTCACCTTCCGGGGCGGCGCCTTCCCCGACGAGTTCATGCTGGGCGACGTGGAGCTCGACTGGGACCTCCCGCGCGGTTACACCGTGCGCTCCATGCACCACGACGCCTCCGGCGCCGTGGACGACGTACTGGTGTGCATCCCGCTGCCCGGCGCCGGCCGCTACCGCGTGTCGATGATGGTTCCGCCCGAGCTCTCCACCGCCCGGCAGGTGGGAGAGGCCTCGGACTCCGTCGCGCACGGCCTGCAGACCGCCGGCCGGGCCCCCGGACTGCCCGACATCCAGGCCGTCCTGGACCGGCTGTCGCCGCAGCCGACCACCGCCTCCGCCGTCCGCTGGACCTCCGTGTTCCGTATCAGCCACCGGATCGTCGACAGCTACGGGCGGGGCCGGGTCCTCATCGCCGGCGACGCCGCGCACATCCACCCGCCCACCGGCGCCCAGGGCATGAACACCGGGATCCAGGACGCCTGGAACCTGGCCTGGAGACTCGCCCTCGCCGTCGACGGCCGCGCCCGCCCCGACCTGCTCGCCGGATACGACGCCGAACGCCGGCCCGTCGGCGAGGAAGTCGTGGGCCGCACCGTGCGGCACGCCGCCCACGGTGTCCAGGCGGACCCGGAGGACCCGGCGACGCTGATGCTGCGCGAGGCCCAACTCCTCGTCGGCTACCGGGGCAGCCCCGACAACGACCCGCCGGGGGAGGGCCGGGGGCCCCGCCCGGGCGACCGGGCTCCCGACTGCGTCGGCCTCAGCGGCGAGATCGCCGCCTACCCGCTGCGCCTCTACGACCTGCTGCGCGACCGCGACCACGTCATGCTGCTGTACGGCGCCACGCAGGACCCCGGCGCACTCGCCCGCACCGCCCGCGAGGCCTCCGGCGGCCGGATGGAGACCATCGTCCTGCTCACCGCGGGCAGCCCGCACACCGCGGCGGACGGACTGCCCGTCTACACGGACACCGCGGGCCAGTTCGCCCGCCTCTACGAGACGGACGACCCGACGGCCTTCGTGATCCGCCCGGACGGCTACCTCGGCGCCCGGCTCACGCCACCGACACCGGAGGCGCTGCGCACCCACCTGGCCCGCACCTTCGCCGCCACCGGCTGAGCGCGCCGACCGGTCACGGCCGTCCTTACCCCTTCGCCTGCTCCCGGCGCCGGCGCTTGCCCAGCGGCGCCTGGGAGAGGTCCTCGGCCGTCGACCTGAGCTGCTTGAAGCCGTACCCCCGCTCCGTCAGCCAGCTCTCCGCCGCCAGCTCCGCACGGGCCGTCGCGTCGAGGATGTCCTCCTCGGCCTCGCCCGAGTCCAGGAAGCGGAACGTGAAGAAGGGCCGGGCCGCGAGGTCGTACGTGAGGCTCCCCTCGGAGGTGAAGGACGCGCGCAGCACGTCGTGCTCGGCCGCGGCCGCGAGCAGCCGCGCCCGCTGCTCGTCGGTGAGGTCGTCGAAGGAACCGCGGACGGTGATACGGAAGGTACGGGAACTCATCCCGGCAGCCTAGATCGGGCATTGCGCCCACGCACCGGCATTTTTCCGTCCGCACAGCGGTCGGCCACCCCCGAAAGCCGGTCCGGGGATCACGTTTTTGGATTGACGCGGGATCCTCAATACGATCCGGCGATGATCACAAGAAAACGGCTTGCGGCCGGGGCGTGCGGACTGCTCGCCGCCCTCGCCGTCGGGCTCTTCCCGGCCAGCGCCGGCGCCGCCGACGGAACGACGGCGAAGGAACCTCCCAAGGTCGATCTCGTCCTCGACGTCAGCGGTTCCATGCGGGCGACCGACATCGACGGCCAGTCCCGGATGGCCGCGGCGAAGCAGGCCTTCAACGAGGTCATCGACGCCGTGCCCGACGAAGTACGGCTCGGCATACGCACCCTGGGCGCCACCTACCCCGGCGAGGACAAGGCCCTCGGCTGCAAGGACACCAAGCAGCTCTACCCGGTCGGCCCGCTCAACCGGACCGAGGCGAAGACCGCCGTGGCGACCCTGGCCCCCACCGGCTGGACCCCGATCGGCCCGGCCCTGCTGGCCGCGGCCCAGGACCTGGACGGCGGCGACGCCACCAAGCGGATCGTCCTCATCACCGACGGCGAGGACACCTGCGCCCCGCTCGACCCCTGCGAAGTGGCCCGCGACATCGCCGCCAAGGGCATCCACCTGACCATCGACACCCTCGGCCTGGTACCGGACGCCAAGACCCGCGCCCAGCTCACCTGCATCGCCGAGGCCACCGGCGGCACCTACACCTCGGTGCAGCACAAGGCCGAACTCTCCGGCAGGGTCCGCCAGCTCGTCGACCGCGCGGCCGATCCCGTCGTCAACCCCGTCGCGACCGAGGGCGCGAAGCAGTGCGAGGGCGCCCCGCTGCTGAAGCCCGGCCTCTACAGCGACCGCGAGACCTTCGGCGAGCACCGCTGGTACCGCGTCGAGGTCCTGCCCGGCCAGGAGCTGCGCACCGCCGTCAGCATCGCCTCCGACCGCGCCGTCAACCGGGACTACGGAGTCCTGTTGCGCGCCACGACCGTCCACGGCCGCGAGATCGTCCGCGGCTCCGAAGCCGGTGACGGCCGCACCGACGTGATCTCCACCGGGCTGCGCTACCCCAAGGCCGTGATCGACGGGGCCGACTCGGACACCGAGCCGGCTGCCGAGACCGTCTGCATCCAGGTCAGCAACTCCTTCTCCGCGCCCGCCTCCGTCAAGACCTCGCCCGGCATGCCCGTCGAGCTCACCGTCGAGCTCGTGGACGGACCCGACGAGGCCTCCGACGCCGCCGCCTTCGGCCTCGGACGAGGCTGGTGGCTGCTGGCCGCCCTCACGATCGTCGGGCTGCTGGCCGGACTGGTGTGGGGCTGGGTCTCGCGCTGGCGCATCTCCGTCTGGAGGACCAACTGATGCGTACCGTACGCACACTGACCGCCGCCCTGCTGGCCGGCGCCGCCACCCTCGCGATCGCGGGCTGCACGGCCGGGGCCGACGGCTCGTCGGCCTCCGCCTCGCCCTCCGCTTCGGCCACGGCTTCGGCCACGGCGACCCGCGACGAGGCGGGCCGGGGCAAGGACATCGGCAAGAGCGGGACCGGTCCGACCGAGGCGGGCACCAGCTTCCGCACAGCCACCGCCTTCCGCCCCGGCGAGACGGCCACGGCCGGGGCCTCGACCGGTGACTACCTCTACTGGGTCGTCCCCGTCGACGCCCAGCAGCGCGCCACGGTGAAGGCCACCGTCACCCTGCCCGCCCCGGCGAGCCGGCACGGCGCCGCCACCTGGCAGCTCGACGTGTACGACGGCCTGCGCCGCCGGCAGGCGTGCACCTACGGCAACCAGACCCGCGCCGCCGCCAAGGAAGCGCCCACGGTCGCACTGTCCTGCACCCTGCGCACCGTCCGCGCGTCCGCCGAGCAGTGGGCCAACGACCCGCTGCCGGGCAGCTACTACGTACGGCTGACCGCCCTCGACGTGCCCGACGAGGACAAGGGCCTGCCCGTACGGGCCTCGGTCGAGGCCGAGGTGAAGGAGACGGGCGGCGCCCACGCGGTGGACGGATCCCTCTCCACGCCGCTGGTCCCCGCCACCGTCACCGGCCCCCGGCGCGCGCCGGAGGCCGGCTGGTCCGGTGGCTGGTGGTCGGACCGCTGGCTCTGGACCGCCGCCGGCGGAGTCCTCGCGGCCCTCGCGGGCCTGTACGGGTACTCCCTGACGCGCGGCTCGGGCCGCCCGCCCGGGGTCCCGCCACGGGCCTGACCGGGCAGATCGCCGGGGCCGTACGGGGCTCCCGTACGGCCCCGGCCGCATTCGAACGCCCGGCCGGAGCACTAGGGTGGGCGCAACATCACGCACGACAAGGGGAATTGATGAACGGGGAAGTGGCGGCCGGAGTCTTCCAGCCGTTGGAGGGCGACGATCCGCCGATGGTCGCGGGCTACCGGATCGCCGCCCGGCTCGGCTCGGGCGGCATGGGCAAGGTGTACCTGTCGCACACGCCGGGAGGCCGGCCGGTCGCCATCAAGGTGATCCGCCCCGAGTTCGCCGAGGACCCCGAGTTCCGGCGCCGCTTCCGCCAGGAGGTGCAGTCCGCCCAGCGCGTCCAGGGCCTCTACACCGCACCGGTCATGGACAGCGACACCGACGGGCCCAACCCCTGGCTCGCCACCGCCTACGTACCCGGGCCCACCCTCTCCGCGGCCGTGGCCGAGCACGGACCGCTCCCGGCCCGGACCATCCTGATGCTCGTCGCCGGGATCGCCGAGGCCCTCCAGGTCATCCACGGAGCGGGCATCGTCCACCGCGACCTCAAGCCCTCCAACGTACTCCTCGCCGCCGACGGCCCCCGGGTCATCGACTTCGGCATCGCCCGGGCCGCCGACGCCACCTCGCTCACCGCCAGCGGCGTCGCCGTCGGCACCCCCGCCTTCATGGCCCCCGAGCAGGCCGCCGGGCGCGAGATCAGCGGGGCCACCGACATCTTCGCCCTCGGCCAGGTTGCCGCGTACGCGGCGCTGGGCGCGCCCGCGTACGGAGAAGGACCCTCGCACGGAGTGCTGTACCGGATCGTGCACGAGGAACCGGACCTCTCCGGGATCCCCGCCGAACTCCGTCCCCTGATCACGCGCTGCCTGGTGAAGGACCCGGAGGGGCGGGCCTCGCTCACCGAGATCCTCGACCTGTGCCGGGCCGCCTCCGACCAGACCCAGCTGCGCCGGCCCGAGGACTGGCTGCCGGGCGGGGTCGCGGCGGGCATCTCCAACCGCCAGGAGGTCCCGGCCCCGGTCCCGACGACCGCGGTCCCGACGGCCCCGGCAGCGGTCCCCCCGGCCCCGACGGCACCCCCCACGGCACCCCCGACGCCCCACACGGCCCCCACGGCCCACGCGACCCCGGCCGCCCCGGCCACCGCACCCGCCGCACCCGCCGCACCGGCCGGTCACCCCTCGGGCGCCACCCACCCCGCGGCACACCCCTCCCGGCCGGGAACGCCGCCCCACCCCCAGGGCTACGGCCCGCCCGCGGCGTTCGGGCCGCCACGCGCCGCGTACGGCCCCCATCCCACGCCCGTGCCGATGCCCGTCCCCATGCCGCTCATCCAGGTGGGAACGCCGCACCCGCCGAAGCGGCGCAACCGGACCGCGATCATCCTCGTCTCCGTCTTCGGCGGCCTGCTCCTCTTCCTGGCCGGCTGCGGCGCCTTCATCAACTCCCTCGGCAAGAGCACCTCCTACTCCTCCGGCGGCGCGGGCGGGTCCACGGCGACGCCCAAGGGACAGCCGCGCCCCGACCCCGAGCCCGTCGTCACCAAGGACTTCAGGCTCACCTCCAACTACCACCTGAAGTTCGCGGACGACACGCTCGAGCCCCGCGACGGCCAGGAGGACGACCTCTACTACTACTGCTCCAGCGGGGAGTGCAGTTTCGGCACCTACGGATCCAAGCTCGCACGCCTCGACAGCGGAGCCGAGGGCTCGCTCCAGGCGTGCCGCCAGGAGACCCGGTACACCACCAGGATCCCCGTCGAGGCGCTCTCCAAGGGAGGCGCGATGTGCGTCAAGACCGAGCAGGGAAGCATCGCGCTGGTCATCTACAAGGGCAGCTCGGCGAAGGGCGACCCGAGCACCTACGCGACCCTGGACGTGACGGTCTGGCGCGGCGCGGCCCGCAAGGACTGAGGGCCGCGCGCCCGCCCTCCTATCCCAGACGGGTGAGCCGGGCCCTGAACGAGGGCTCGGCCAGGTCCCCGCGGACCGCCACCGGGACGCTCCTGGCCGCGTCCCCGTCGCCGACCGTGAGCACGCCGACCTCCGTACCGCCCTTGGCGGTACGGGGCACGCCCTTGGTCCCGGCACCGGCTGCGGCTCCGAGCGAGAGCCGCAGCCGCTGCCCCGGAACACCGATCACGTTCAGGTCCTTCGTCGCCACGAGCGGGGTGCGGCCGCCGAGCCCGTCGTCCACGTAACCCACCTGCTGGCCCTTGCGGACGACCGGCGCCGAGGCCAGTGCACCCCGCACCGCCTCGATCACCTTCCGGCTGTTCTCCATCACCAGGACCAGGCTGTTGCGGGCGTCCGGGTCCGGTCCGTCCACGCGCTGGTCCATCATCGTGCCGAGCACCAGCGGTGTCTCGTCGCCGACCGACTTGTAGGCCGCCCACATCAGCGTTCCGCCGGCCGGCGTGCTCGAACCTGTCTTGATGCCCCGAATGCTGAGGCCCGACGCCGTGAGCAGGCTGTTGTTGTTGTAGATCGGCTTCGGCAGGCCCTTGATGGTGGCGTTGGGCATGGCGACGACCGCGCGGAAGGCCTCGTCCTTCATGACGGCCTCGGCGAGCTTGAGCTGGTCGACGGCGGTGCTGACGGTACCCGCGTCCAGGCCGCTGGGGTCCGTGTACGTGGTGTCCTTCATCCCGAGTTCCCTGGCGGCGGCGTTCATCTTCGCCACGAACGCCGCTTCGTCGCCGCTGCCGGTGTCCCACCGCGCGAGCAGCCGGGCCACGTTGTTGGCGGACGGGATCATCAGCATCTTGAGCATGTCCTGCTCACTGAACTTCGTTCCGGCGGTGAGCCCCTCGATGCGCGACTCGCTCTCGGAGTTGCCTTCCGCGACGGCCTTCGCGTCGACCTCGACGTCGGGGCCGGCGTCGTTCTTGTTGCGGAGCGGGTGGCCCTTGAGGATCACGTAGGCCGTCATCACCTTGGCGACGCTGGCCGTCGGGACGGGCTTCTGCTCCCCGAAGGTGCCGACGTCCCCGGATCCGGACACGCGGACGGCCCCCTGCCCCTTGGCGGGCCAGGGCACGGTGAACTGCCCGTCCAGGGCGTGGACGGGCTCGGCGCCGGCGAACACCGGCGCGGGGAGCGGCCGCAGCAACTGCGCACCGACGAACACACCACCGGCCAGCAGGAGCAACGGCGTCCACACCTTGACCCGCCGCACGACGGTCCGGCGGGGCGTCTTGGGAGCCGGAGCGGTGTTGGTGAGCGAGGCCGGCAACTCAAGCGGCGGCACGGCGACTTCGGGTCCCGCCGACACCCCCACCGCCCCCGGACGCCCCTGCGCCCCCACGGCCGACGGCACGGTGGCCGCGCCACCTCCCGACGCCACCGCCCCATCCGGACGCCCCTGCGCCCCTGCCCCGGCGCCTCCGGGCTCCGCCGCGCCCTCGGGGCGCTTTTGCGACTCCAGGGCCGCGAGCGGCGGCATGGGAGCCTTCCCGCGCCCCGGCTTCGCCGCGCCGTCCGGACGCCCTTCCGCCCCGGCCCCCGTACGTCCCCCGGCGTCAACCGCCGTGACCGCGCCGTCGGGACGCTCGTACGGCCCCGCCGCCGTACCCGGCCCGGCCTCCGCCGGTGTTGCCTCGTCGTCGGGACGCTTGTGCGGCCCCGCCGCCGTACCCGCCCCGGCGACCGCCGCCGTCGCCTCGTCGTCGGGACGCTTGTGCGGCCCCGCCGCCGTACCCGCCCCGGCGACCGCCGCCGTCGCCGCGTCGTCGGGACGCTTGTGCGGCCCCGCCGCCGTACCCGCCCCGGCCTCCGCCGCCGTCGCCGCGTGGTCGGGGCGCTTGTGCGGCCCCGCCGCCGTACCCTGCTCGGCCTCCGCCGGTGTTGCCGCGTCGTCCGGGCGCCCTTCCGGCCCCACGGCCGCGAGCGGCGGTACCGGGGCTTCCCCGCCTCCCGGCTTCGCCGCGCCGTTCGGGCGTCGCTCTGTACCCGCACCGGCGTTCCCCGGCGTCGCCGCGCCGTCCGGGCGCCCCTGCGCCCCCACGGCTGTCCCGGCGCCTGCTGCGGCGTCGCGGTGTGCCTGGGGGCCTGCCTCCGCGGCCACCTGGCCCCCTGGGTCGGCTACCGCCGGGTCTTCCGGGTCCGGCCGGAGGTCCGCATGCGCGTCGCCGCGCGCTGAAGCGCCGAGCCCACCCCCCGCGCCGGTCGCAGGCCCGGAGCCCCGTCCTGCCCGGGGGCCCGCGTCCGCGTCGGTCGTGGCCCCGGCGTCGGGGCGTTCCCGGGCTGCCGCCGCTGCGGCCGTCCGGTCCTGTGCGCCGGCTGCCGCCTCGGCGCCCGGCAGGGGCGCCGCCCCGATACCGGTCGTGGCCCCCGCGTCGCGATGTGCCTGGGCGCCCGTTCCCGCGGCCGCGTGGCCTTCTGCGTCGGTCGCGGGTCCGGCACCCGGCCCTCGGTCGCCGGGTCCCTGAAGGCTCGTGGCGGAGCCCGAGGCGGCCCCGTCGGCGGAGTCAGAACGGCGAACTGCCTCCACGCCGGCTGCCGCCTCGGTGAGTCCTTCGGATTGGCGGCTCGCGGGGTAACCACCCTTCGCGTCCGCGTCCGTCTTAGGCTCCGCGTCCGCGTCCCGGTCCGCGTCCGGGCCCGAGTTCACGCCCCCGTCGGCGTCCGGGTCTGCGTCGGGGCCCGGGTTCACGCCCGTGTCGGCATCGGCGTCCAGGTCTGCGTCCGGGTTCGGTGTGGCCTCCACGTCCCCGCCTGCCTCTGCGTCCGGGACCGCGCCTGCGCCCGCGCCCGCATCCGCGCCCGCGCCCGCATCCGCGCCCGCGCCCGCATCCGCGCCCGCGCCCGCATCCGCGCCCGCGCCCGCATCCGCGCCCGTGTTCGACGGGGCCTCGGAGGGGGCCGGGTCCTGCGGGGACGCCGCCCCGGGCTCCGCAACCGGCTCGGTGGCGGCACCCCCGCCCGGCCGCCGCCCCGCAGTTGCTCCGGCGTCCGCCGAACCGGCCGCGGCCGGCGCCCCCGGCGCCCCCGTCGGCTCCGGCTCCGGCTCTTCAGGTGCCCCGAACTCGCGGGTCCGCGCGGAATCCGTGTACGCCCCCCGCCCCCTGGAGGGCACACGCCCGGCCTCCGCCGGGGCCGCCCCGGGTATCCGCAGAACGGTGGTCCGTTCCCTCTCCTCGCCGTCCGGGGAACCGTCCGCCGCCGTCACTGCCTTCATCCCAGCCCCGCTTTGCCGCTCGCCCCGGTCCCCACCGCGACGCACACGCGGTGCCCGGCGGCCGGCCGGTCCTTGCCGATACCGTGCGGCGAGGCCCCCGCGGGCCCTCGCCGCCTGCCTAGATGTGCGCGGCCGCCCACCCGTTCCCCGCGTCCGATCCTGTGACCGTTCGGTCATATTCAGCGGCGCGGCGCCCCGGCCGCCCGCGAACGGGCCCGGTAGCCCGCGACCTTCGCCAGGTTGCCGCAGCGCTCCATCGAGCACCAACGCCGCCGCCGCGCCTGCGAGTCGTCGAGGAACAGCAGCGAACACTCCGGGTTCTCGCACTCCTTCACCCGCGCCACCAGCGGACCGCCGACCAGCAGCACCGCGTCCCGCGCCACCGTGGCCATCGCCGCCCGCACGTCGTGCCGGGCCGAGGCCCCGCCCGCGTGGTTCCGTACGGCCCAGCCACCGCCGCCACCCCCCGCGAACGCGAGCTGCGGCGCGAGGTCCGGCCGGGCCGCCGCCTCGTTGATCCGTACGAGATCCCCCGCGTCCGGCCCCGCCACCACCCGCTCGCCCCCGCCCATCGCGGCACGCAGCACCCGGTGGACCGATTCCCGCAACTCCCGCGCCGCGCCGAGCTCCGCCGCCGTCACCCGTACGCCTTCCCCGCCGGGCCGCTCCACCCGCAGTCCCGCCTCATCGATCCACCGGCCCAGCGCGCCTGGGTCGGTGAGCCGCTCGAAGGGGGCGGTGTACCGCTTGCCGAGCGTGGCGACGAAATCGAGGCACGGGCGCCCCCCGGTGAACGGGAACGCGAGCAGCGGGTCGGCCGGGGTGAGGGTCATGGGCCGACTCTACTCCCTTGACACCTGTTCGTGCGGTGTCGCAAGGTGACACCACTTCAACCGGTTCAACCGGTGTCAGGATGAGAGAGGGCACAGCATGCGAGCAGTGCGGATCGAAGAGTTCGGCGGCCCTGAGGTGTTGGTCCCGGTGGAGCTGCCCGACCCCGTACCGGGACCGGGCGAGGTGCTCGTCCGGGTCCATGCTGCCGGGGTGAACCGGGCCGATGCCCTCACCCGCGCCGGCAGCTACCACCGGGCGGGCCGCCCGCCGATCCTCCCCGGCCTCGAGGCGTCCGGCACCGTCGAGGCGACCGGGCCGGGCGTGACCGGCATCGGCGTGGGCGACCGGGTCATGGCCCTGGGTGCCGCGGGCGCCCCCGGCTTCTACGCGGAACGCGCGGCCGTGCCCGTCGGGCGCCTGGTCGCGCTGCCCGGGGAAGTCGGCGCGGCCGAGGCGGCCGCCCTCCCGGTGGCCTGGCTCACGGCCTGGTACACCCTGCGCCGGCTGGCCCGCGTCGCCGCGGGCGAGACGGTGGTGGTGCACGCGGCGGCCAGTGGCGTCGGCAGCGCGGCGGTGCAGATCGCGGCCGACGCCGGGGCGCGGGTCGTCGCCGTCGCCGGCTCGGCGGCGAAGGCGGCCTGGGCGACCGGGCTCGGCGCCCACGAGGCCGTCGACCTGTCGTCACTCGCCGGTGGGGATCCGGCCGAGGAGGTACTGCGGCTGACGGACGGCCGCGGCGCGGACGTGGTCCTCGACACCGTCGGCGGGCGGGTGTTCGGGCAGAGCCTGCGGATGACGGCGTACGCGGGACGGGTGGTGGCCCTGGCCAACGTCGCCCTGGAGCCGAGCACCGTCGACACCCGCGACTTCTACCCGAAGAACGCCTCCGTCCACGGCTTCCAGCTCACCAATCTGCTGGAGCACGGCTACGACCCCCGCGCGGACCTGAGCGAGATCGCCGCCCGGGTCGCGGCGGGCACCTACCGGGTCCCCGTCGAGGCGCGGTTCCCGCTGGAGCGCGCGGCCGAGGCCCACGAGCGCCTCGAACAGCGCGGGAACCGGGGGAAGATCGTGCTCTCGGTGTCCGGCTGACGGCCGCCCCGGCCCGGTCTCAGCGCGTGGTGTGCCCGAGGACGAGGTGGGCCGCGACCTCCCGGCCGGCGTCCGTGTCGATGAACGACACGATCACCGGACTGCTGCCCGTGGGCCCGCCGGTGGTCGCGCGCATCCGGTAACGCTCGACGCGGACGGCCTCGCGGGCGAGCGGCGCACCGCCCGTGAACAGCGAGGGCGGCTTGACGTCGTTGGCGATGCGCAGGTCGGCGGGACGCCAGGCGCCCGTGGCCGCGTCGAAGCGCTCCAGCAGGAAGCCCGGTCCGCTGCCCGGCCCGTCCCCGGGCCCGCCGACGAGGAACTCCATCTGGAAGGCGACCAGCACGTGCCGGTACCCGGCGGAGTTCCCGTTCCGCAGGGTGACGGTGAACTCCTGGCCGGCGCCGCCGCGTACGAGCGACAGCGCGCCGCCCCGGGTCTCGACGGAGCCCGACGGCCGCGTCGGGGCCGGCGTACGGGACAGGGAGGCGGAGGGCGAAGCGGCGACGGACGGCCCCCCGGAAGCCGTGGCCGCGGCCGAAGGCGCGGGCGTCACCGAAGGAGAGACCGGCGCGGAGGCGGCCGACGGCACCGAGGCCGCCGCGCTCGCCGACGGCTCGCCGCCCTCGTCCGCGCACCCGGCGGCACCAGCCAGCAGGACGGCGGCCAGGGCCGAGGCGGTGAGGGACCGGCTGGTTCCCCCGGAAACGGGCATGAGATCGGTCTCCCCGAGGTCGTTTCCCAGGAACCTAACAACCGCGACCCGCCCCGATGAGCCCGGGAGGGACTCGGACGGACGACGTTTCGGTCACGGCCGCACCTCAGGCGAGCGGCTTCTCGAAGCTGAACGCGGTCACGGACATCCGCTCGCGGAAGTAGAAGCGGTGCGCGTCGGCGCGCTGGGTTCCCGAGTCGAGCGTGAGCGCGGCGCACCCGGCGGCGCGCGCGTGCTCCTCGAGGTGCGCGAGCAGCGCATGACCCACGCCGCCCGAACGGGCGGTGGAGGCCGTGACCAGGTCGTCGACGTAGAGCTTGCGGACCAGGCAGGTGGTGGCGACGACGCGCCAGCCGGCCGCGCCCACGCACCTGCCGTCCCCGTCGTACGCGGCGGTGAACCGCAGCCCCTGGGGCCCGCCCTCCGCGAGGATCCCGAGGAAGAGCTCTTCGGTGAGGTGCGGGCGCAGTTCGAGGAGCACGGGCAGGAGGTCCCCGGTCAGTCGCGGATCCCCGGGCTCGAAGTCGATGATCTTCATGAATTCAGACTAGTAGGAGCATGTCCGCATGCCGGACGTCGTCCATCGTTGTCGGACCCTCCCCCTACTCTTGATCACGTGAGCCCGACCCCCGAAAGCGACGCCCGCCCGGCCCCCGAGCGCCCCCTCTCCGAGATCAACGCCGACATCAGGGGCCTCTTCGCCCGCGCCGACGGCCGCCTGACCGACGCGGAGCGCGTCCGGCACGCCTCGCTGCTGCAGGAGTGGGCGGAGGCGATCCGCGCCTCGGTCGTGCCGGCGGCCTAGACGAATAAGTCCGACCGCAGGCCTTCCCGCGGAACCGTCTCCGATCAAGCAGCTTTGAGGGCATGCAGGGGCACCGGCGCCGACGTGCCGTTTCTGCGGTGAACCGGACCGCCCGATCGGGTGACCGCGAAGCCGGTCCTCTTCCGCGGGACGGACCGGATCGCTACAAACCCGTGCCATGACCATGAATCGTAAGAACCGCATCCTGGCCGCGCTCGCCGCGGCCGTCCTTCCCCTGCTCCCGACCTCCGTTCCGGCCCACGGGGCGCAGGCCGCGGCCCTGCCGCCGGCCGGCCCGACCAAGCTCGTGAACAGGAACTCGTCGAAGTGCGCCGATGTGGAGGCGTGGTCCAAGGACGACGGCGCCAGCGTCCACCAGTGGAGCTGCCGCCTGGACGACGACGCGAACCAGAAGTGGACGTTCCGCCGCACGGCCGACGGGTACTGGAACGTCGTCAACCAGAACAGCGGCAAGTGCCTGGACATCCAGGGCCCCTCGTTCGCCGACGGGGCGCACCTCCACCAGTGGACCTGCTCGGGCTACGGCAGCCAGAAGTGGGAGCTGCGGTACACGACCACCGAATACTTCAAGCTGGTCAGCCCGTACAGCGGGAAGTGCGCGGACGTGGAGGGGCCCTGGCTGAACGACGGGGCGCAGATCCACCAGTGGACCTGCCGGAACCTCGACGACAACAGCCAGCAGTGGCGGTTCTTCACCGCCACCTAGACGACTAGGGGGTGTTGCGAAAGTCCCGCACGGCGCCCACGGCGCCCGGCACGCACTCTCGCCGCACCGGCCGAAGCCCCGAGTACGCCCAGTACGAGGACCTTCGCCCGGCACGCCGAGAGCACGCACCGGACACCGCGGGCGCCGCACAGGACTTCCGCAACACCCCCTATGGCCGAAGACTTCGCGGCTGCGGCCTCGCCCGAAACCACCTGGCCGCGGAGTTCTTCTGCCTGCCCGGCCAGTCCGGCTGCGACAGACGCCGACGTGCTCGTCCAGGACCCGGCCCGGAGGTTCTGCGCCGCTGATCGGGTGAAGCTGAGAAACCTGGAGTGATCGCGTCCGTTGATCAAGGTGCTCACCCCCATGCACTTGTGCAACAGAAGGACCAATGATGATCAAGAAGATGATGGCCACCGCCGCCGCCACCGCGTCCATCCTCGGCGCGGGCGCCGCCGTTGCAGCCCCGGCCATGGCCATCGGCAACGACAACGGGATCAACACCGTCAACGGCAACGGTGCCCAGCAGATCTACGGCAACCAGAAGACGCACGGCGACCTGAGCCCGCAGCTCGGCGTGGTCCAGGGCACCCTGAACAAGCCCTGCATCGGCCTGCCCGCCAAGCTCAACGCGCAGTCGATCCTTGCCGCGGTCAACGTCGGTGTCCAGGACATCAACGTCCTGTCCAACCCGCAGAACCAGCAGTGCACCGAGAACTCCACCCAGGCCAAGGGCGACGAGCCGCTCTCGCACATCCTGGACAACATCCCGGTCCTCTCGGGCAACCTCTCGGCCGGCAGCTGACGCAGTCCCCTTCACGAGCCGGGGCCTCCGATGCCTGCGCGAGTGCCCACGGGGCCCCGGCTTCACCCGTACACCGCAGGCGCGCGTCGGCCGTGAGGCCGCCGGGGCGGGTACGGACCCGCAGGTGCGAGACAGAGCCTCCTGGCCCCGCGGAACGGGCCGGAGGCTCTGTGGTGTGTGCGCGTGCCCGCGCCGGTGCGTACGGAGCGTCCCGCTAGGCCGCCGGACGGGCGGCCAGGCGCTCGACGCGGGTCAGGAACTCGGCCGGGTGGAACGGTTTGGCGAGGCAGTCGTCCACCCCGGCCTCCAGCGCGCGGGCCGTGCACTCGGGGTCGGCCGGCGGCAGGGCGAGGATCGGTACGAGGCCGTGGTCGGGGTGGCGGCGGATCTCCTCGAACAGTGCCACCTCGTCCAGACCCGGCCCCGTGCGCTCGCACACCACCAGGTCCACCGGGGCCTCGCTGCCCAGCAGGGCGAGGGTGTCCGTCCCGCTCCCGCCGTCGATCACGGTGTGGCCCCGGGCCACGAGGAGGCGCTCCAGCAGGCCGCGCAGGGTTCCCTCCCTCGCCACGAGGAGGATCCTGGTCGGGGAATGGCCGCTCATCGTGTTCCTCTGCTCGTGCCGGCGGTGCTCCCGCCGAGGGTACGAGAGCGGGCGCGCGCCCGCCTGCCCCGGGGGGCCTTATCGGGTAGTTTCGGGACATGACCCCTGAGCCGCAGAGCTTCGAGATCCTGCTGGTGCCCGAGCACATCGAGAACCTGCGCGGCGGCTCGGCAGCCGACAGGGCCCTGCGCGTGGCCCTGGTCGAGGCGACCGGCGAGACCGGCGCCTCCGGCTATCCCCGCTACCGCGGGCAGGGCGTGGAGGCGGACATCGACCCGCGTACCCGCGCGATCGAGGCCCTCCTCGTCGACGGCGCGGAACTGGACCTCGGGCTGATCGCCATGGTCGCCCCGGAAGGCGGCAAGGGCTCCGGCCGGGCCAAGGGCCGCTCGTAGCATGACGGTAGCCCGCCCGGGATCCGGACCGCGTCCGCGTTCTCAGGGCGAGGCGCCGTACCGGGCGGCGAGCGCGGTGGCGCGGTCGCGCAGGGAGTCGCGCAACCACTGCGGAGACAGGGCTTCCGCGTCCGGGGCGAGCTGCCACAGGGCCCACTCGGCGTGCCGGGCGTCCTGGAAGGCCAGCTCCAGCTCCAGCCGGCCGTCGGCCGCGCTCTCCTCGGCGAGGACCGCCAGCGCCGTGCCGGTCAGTTCGTCCCGCCGCGCCGGATCCATCCGTACGCGCACGCTCACTTGGCCGCCACCGGTCCGGAACCGCGTGCCGCGTTCCCGCCAGGCCCGGTCCAGGTCGACACGGTCCGGGCGCAGTGCCGGTTCGGCTAGCTCCTCGGCGGCCAGGACGCGGGACAGCCGGTAGGTGCGGTCGGCCCCGGACCGGGTGGCCAGCAGGTAGCCCTGGTCGCGGACCGTGACCAGGCCCACGGGGTCCACCGTGCGCCACTTCGGGTCCTGCCCCGCGGCCGCGTAGCGGATGCGCAGCCGGTGCCCGGCGAGCACCGCCCGACGGACCTCGGCCACGACCGCGTCGGGCACCTCGTCGACGGCCTGCCGGCGGGACAGGAGGTCGGTCTCCGGGTCGATGAGCAACCGTTCCACCGCACCGGCCGCGACGGCCCGCAGGCCTTCGGGCAGGGCGTCGACCACCTTCAGCATGGCCGAGGCGAGCGCCGAGCCGAGCCCGAACGCCTGCGCGCCGCGCCGTGATCCGGCGATCAGCAGGGCGAGCGCCTCGTCGTGGTTCAGCCCGGTGAGCTCGGTCCGGAAACCGGGCAGCAATGCGAAACCGCCGTGCCGGCCGCGTTCGGAGTACACCGGGACACCGGCCGCGGACAGCGCCTCGACGTCGCGCAGGACGGTGCGGGTCGATACCTCCAGCTCGCGGGCGAGCGCGGCCGCGGACAGCCGGCCGTGCCGCCGCAGCAGCAGCACCAGCGAAACCAACCGGTCGGCGCGCATACGAAAACCGTACCGGCAATACACGACAGAGGATGTCGTGATGAGTTGTGAGGCTTGGCGGCGGCACAGATCCAGGCTCCATCCCACATGAAGGGTGATCCCCATGGCCCACGCCATCGTCAATCCGGACGGCCTGCACGACCCGGTCCCGTTCGGCTACAGCCACACCGCCACCGTCCCCTCCGGCGCGGAACTGGTGCTCGTCTCCGGGCAGTACGGATCGGGTCCCGACGGCAGGGTCGTCTCGGACGACTTCGCCGAGCAGGTGCGGCAGACGTTCCGCAACATCTCCGTCGCCCTCGCCGCGCACGGCCTCGGCCTCGGCCACGTCGTCCAGCTCAGGACGTACGTGGTGGACCACGACGTCAGCAGGCTCGGGCCGATCGGCGGGGCCGTGCAGGAGATCTGGGGCAAGGAGCCGCCCACGCAGACCCTCATCGGTGTCGCCTGCCTGGCCGCCCCCGGCGTGCTGTTCGAGGTCGAGGCCCTCGCCGTCCGGCCCTGACGCCCGGCCGCACGCGTCCGGCCCGGCCCCCGCGCGGGCGGGGACCGGGCCGGACTTCACGTGCTCATGCGGTGGTGCGGTGTCAGCTCACCTGGACCGTGACGTCGTCCACGACGAAGGAGGTCTGCAGGGACTGGTCCTCCACGCCGTTGAACTTCAGGGTGACGGTCTGGCCGGCGAACTGCGCCAGGTTGTAGGTCTTCTGGACGTAGCCGGACGTCGGGTTCAGGTTGGAGAAGGTCTCCAGGGTCTGGCCGCCCACGGAGACGGTGAACTTGTCGTAGACCACCGGGTCCGTCTCGTCCGTGTCGATGTGCAGGAAGAACGAGAGCTGGTACGAGGAGCAGCCCGACGGGACGGTCAGCGACTGGGAGGCGCTGTCCGTGTGGCTGGAGCCGTACCCGTTCAGCCACGCGAAGTAGCTGCCGCCGTGCGCGACCTGGCCGGACTGGTTCGTGACGACGCCCGCCGTCGCGGTCCACGGGGAGGAGCCGTTCTCGAAGCCTCCGTTGACCACGAGCTGGCGCGGCGTGCACCCGCCGGTCCCGGTCACGGTCAGCGTGTACGTGGTGCTGTGGCTGACGGTGCCCGAGCCGGTGATCGTCAGGGTGTAGGTGCCGGGCGCGGTGCTCGCGCCGACCTGGACGGACAGCGTCGAGGAGCTGCCCGACTGCACGGACGTCGGGCTGAGCGTGGCGCTCACCCCGGCGGGCGCGCCGGAGACCGAGAGGGCCACGGTCTGGGCGGCGCCGCTCACGGTGGAGGTGTTCACCGTGGCGGAGGTGGAACCGCCCTGGGCCGCGCTGCCCGCCGTCGGGCTGACGCCGATGGAGAAGTCCTGCGCGGGCGTCTCACCGCCGACCGCCGTCTTCCACACGGCGTAGGCCACACCGTCGGCGCTGCGGTCCAGGACCGTGGCGCTGATGTTGTTCGTGGTGTCGCAGGCGCTGTGGTAGCAGGAGTCGTAGGCGGCGTTCGCGGTGCCGCCCCACTTGGCCGCCTGCGCCGAGGTCTTGCGGGCGCTGGCGCCGGCCGCGTAACCGGAGGTCGGGATGCCGCCCTGCTGGAAGGAGTAGTCGTCGCTGCGGCCCTGGCCCTCGGTGTTCTCCTCGGGGGCGAGGTTCAGGGAGGTCCAGTACGCCTTGAGCGGCCCGGCGGTCGTGGAGTTGATGTTGTTGATGAAGTAGCCGCCGTTGGGGGAGGCGACCATGTCGAAGTTGTAGTAGCCCTTGATGGCGGCCTTCTGGGTGCTGCTCAGCCGGCTGACGTAGAACGCCGAGCCGTTGAGGCCCTGCTCCTCGTCCGTCCACCAGGCGAAGCGCACGTGCTTGGTCATCGTCGGGTTCTTCTGGGCCAGTACGAGGGCGTTCTCCAGCAGGGTCGCGGAGCCCGAGCCGTTGTCGTTGATGCCCGGACCGGCCGAGACGCTGTCGAGGTGCGCGCCGAACATGACGACCTGGTCGGCGGGGCCGCCCGGCCAGTCGGCGATCAGGTTGTTCGACGGGTAGGTGCAGGAGGTGCAGTTCTGCTCGATGACCGTGTAGCCGGCGGCCTGGAGCTTGCCCTTGATGTAGGCCACCGACCCGGTGTAACCGGCGCTGCCCGCACGGCGGTTGCCGCCGTTCTGGGAGGCGATCGTGTTCAGCTGGGCCAGGTGCGCCTGAATGTTGGCGACGTCGATGTTCGGCGGGTCGTTCGAGGGCTGGGTGCCGCCGACGTTGAGCGCGAAGTCGACGGTGTGCGAGAGGGTGCTGCCCTGGCCCTTGACGACCACGGTGGCCGCGCCGGGCGTCGCGTTGGCGGTGGCGCTCAGGGTCAGCGTCGAGGACTGGCCGGACTGAACGGTGGCCGGGCTGAAGGAGGCGCTCACTCCGGCCGGCAGGCCGGTGGCGGTCAGCGTCACCGACTGGGCGGTGCCGGTCGTGACGGTGGTGCCGACGGTGGTGGTGACCGTACCGCCCTGCTGGACGGTGCCCGACGTGGGGTTGAGGCTCATCGAGAAGTCGTTGTTCTGACCGCTCGGGGTACACGTCGGATCGGCGGACTGGGCGGGCACGCTGATCGCGTCCCAGGCGGCCTTGGTCTTGTTGAAGAGGTCGCAGGTGGTGTCGAGAGACTTGGCGGAACTGAGCGTGGCCGTGCGGTACTTCTTGTAGGACATGCTGCTCGTCTTGAGCAGCATCCCGCCGTAGAAGATCTTTCCGGCGTTCTGGACGCCCACGCCGGTCACGGTGGACGAGTTGCAGGTGGGGCTGTTCGGCTTGCCGCCGCCCGGGTTGCTGCCCTCGGCGAGCAGGTAGAACCAGTGGTTCAGCGGTCCGGCCGCCGCGTGCACCTCGGTGTTCGGGATCGACGAGTTGTAGCAGTTCGGGTCGTTGTCGATGGCCGACGGGTTGTACATGTTGCGGATCGGACCCTGGCCCTGGAGATTGATCATCTCGCCGACCGTGTAGTCCGGAGTGTCGTACGGCGACTGCTCGTTGGCGTACGCCTCGGTGAGCGCGCCGAAGATGTCACCGGTTCCCTCGCCGAGCCCGGCCTCCTGGCCGCTGGTGCCGCCGGGGGTGTTGGAGTCGATGGCGTGCCCGTACTCGTGGGCCACCACGTCCACGCCGGAGATCCACTCGTTGGCGCTGTTGTGCCCGATGGTGACCGAACTGCCGTCCCAGTAGGCGTTCAGATCGCCCAGGCCGACCTTGCCGGGGAAGCTGCGGCCGTTGCCGCTGACGCCGTTGCGGCCCAGCCACTGGCTCAGCATGTCCCACTGCTTCTGCGCGGCGAACATCAGGTCGACGCAGCCGGTCTCCTTGGCCGTGGGGTTGCCGGTGCCCCAGGAGTCGGAGGACTTCGAGAAGACCGTGCCGGTGCTGTAGTCCGCGCAGCTCAGGCCGGTGCGGTTCGGGTCGCGCAACGAGTACGTGCCGGAGGAGTTGGTGGTGTCGATGGTGAGCGGGTTCGGGCCGTTCCACTTGCTGTTGCCGGTGCCCGCGACGACGTCGTCGTAGCTGTCGACGAAGGCGCCCGTCCGGGCGTCCACGAAGACGTGCAGCTTGCTGGGCGCCGTCTTGGTCCGGCCGATCAGGACGGTCTCCCAGGCCAGCACGGGCTTGTCGTCCTTCAGCCGGACCACGAGCCGGCTGCTGTCGACCTTGTCGACCGCGGCCAGTTTCGAACGGGACGTGGATTCGGCCTCCTTGGCGCTGACCGTCGCCCGGGTCGGGACGTCGATCCGTACGGAGGAGGCCGACTGGAGGGCGCGCACCTTGCCCGCGCCGTCGGCGAGCACCACCGCGTCGCCGCCGACCACGGGCAGTCCGCGGTAGCTGCGCTCGTACGCCACGGAGAACAGGTCCTTGACCCAGGGGGTGACCTGGCGGCGTTCGTACTGCTCCTGCGAGGAGTTGACCAGGGTGTCGAGACCGCTGGCGACGGCCTGGTCGGCGGCAGCGACCGCGCGTGCCGCGGGGGTGTCCTTCTGGGCCGGGGCCGGCTGGGCGTGTTGCGCCGCCGACGCCGTCCCGGCGGCCAGGGTGCCGGCGAGACCCGCGGTCAGCACCATCGCTGCCAGGGCCGCCGTCCATCTGGTGGGCTGCAACGTCCACTCCGATCGTGGGGGGTTGGATGGATGAGTGTTCGTTCGCGGCCGAGTATGAGCGTGTACATGACGGCTTTGGGTCATCTCGGCGGACATAAGGTCCGCGTTATGGTGCGGTGGCGGCGTGCTGCGTACGCTGCCCGGATGCAGCTGGAGTTGAGGCATCTGCAAGCCGTCTGCCGGATAGCGGAGGCGGGCAGCCTGGGGGGCGCGGCGCGGCGGCTGGGGGTGTCCCAGCCGGCGCTTTCGGCGCAACTGCGGCGGATCGAGCGGGTCACGGGTGGCGAGCTCTTCGTGCGCGGCCGCAGCGGGGTGGAGCCGACCGCACTGGGTCACTTCGTACTGGCCAAGGCGCGGCGGGTGCTGAGCGAGATGGACGCGCTGGGCGCGGAGGCGCGGGCCATCGGCACCGGCACCCCGCTGCGGCTCGGCTGCATCCTGCTCGTGCTGGTCGACGGACTGCTCGCCCAGACAGACCTGTTCATGTCAGGTCAGGAGATCACGGTCAACCTGGAGCACTCGGTGACCGCGCTGGCCCGGATGCTGGGCACCGGACGGTACGACGCCATCGTCTACGGCGAGGTCAACGACCACGAGGTGCCGCTCCCCACGGGAGTCCTCGCGCGGACGCTCGTCCCCAAGGAGCCGTTCTGCATCCGTCTTCCGGCGGGCCACCCGCTGGCCGGCCGGGAGCGCGTCGACCTCGCCGACCTCGCCGCGGAATCCTGGCTGACCCTGGTGGAGGAGGACGACGGCGGACCCGAGGCGCTCATCGCCGCCTGCGCGAACGTCGGTTTCACCCCGTCACTGCGCTACCGGATCACCGACCGCATGCTGCAGTACGACCTGATCGCCGCGGGCCGCGCCATCTCGCTCAGCCAGCCCACGGCCCCGCAGGTGGCCGGCACGGTGATGCGTCCGCTGGCGGGCACGCCGATCACCGGCCGCATCCGCCTCGCGTGGAACCGCGCGGCGGTATCGGCCGGCCAGGCGGAACTGCTCTACCGTGCGGCGGCCCGTGCCTATCTGGCGAACGTGGACAACAACGCGTTCCACAAGGAGTGGTGGGACGCCCATCCCGAGCTGCAGGTCAGCCTTGGCGGTGAGCCGTCAGCAGCAGGTATTCCCATTCCATGACGCCGTCGACGGTGTGCTCGGCGGCGAGCGCGTCGAGGTCGCGGTCCAGGCCGGCGACACGGTCGGGGTCCTCGGCGATCGACCGGTAGACGGCGATGGTCGGCCCGTAGAGGGCCTTGAAAAACTCCCGGAAGTCGGCGGGCTTGGTGAACCGGTCCACGCGGACCGTCTCGCGGCGGGCGACCAGATCGGTCACCCCGGTGCCCAGCAGCTCGTGGACGTGCTCCGGGTCGCCCCACAGCGGCGGCGGCTGCGCCCCGGGCGGGGGAGGGGGAGCGTACGGCTTCATGGTCGCGAACATCCGGCCGATGAAGCCCTGCGGGGTCCAGTTGATCAGCCCGATGGTGCCCCCGGACCGGCAGACCCGCAGCAGTTCGTCCGCGGCGGCCCGGTGGTGCGGCGCGAACATCACGCCCAGACAGGACATCACGATGTCGAACTCGCCGTCCGCGAAGGGCAGTGCCTCCGCGTCCGCTTCCCGCCACTCCAGCTGGGCACCGCGTACGGCGGCCAGGTGCCGCCCGACCTCCAGGAGGTCGGGGGTGAGGTCGCAGGCCACCACGTCCGCGCCGGCCAGCGCGGCCGGGATGGCAGCGTTGCCGGAGCCCGCGGCGACGTCGAGCACCCGGTCGCCCCGGCCCACCCCGCACTCCCGGACGAGCACGGCGCCCAGGTCCGGAATGAGGTGGGAGGCCACCGACGGATAGTCGCCCATGGCCCACATGGCGCGGTGCTTGGCTTTCAGTGCGCGGTCTGCCTGGGCCGCGTCGTTCGACTCGGTCATCACAGCCGCCCTCCAGGAGTCGGGTCAGGGCTCTCTTCCGAGCATAGGTAGGTTCCGCCGACGCGGCCCGTCGACACCGCCGCAGCGCGGGCCGAGCGGCTGATCGCCCGCCCTGCGCCCCGCGTACGAAGACCCGGCCGCCGTGCCGGCCCCGCCCGCCGAGGCGGTGGACCCCGGCCGGGCCCGCCGGGCGGACCCGGAACCCTACGCGCCCCGCACCGGCCCCGCCTCGGCGTCGGGCCGGCCGGCTCACGCCACCCGGCCGCCCTCCCGGCCGGGGCCGAAGTCCCGCTCGAAACCCTCCCGGAACCCGGGCCGTTCGACCGCCCGCTCGAAGGCGTGCGCGGCGCGGGCGAGGGCCGCTTCGCTCTCCTGGGAGGCGGCGAGTTCGGCGAGGTACGCGCGCAGGCTCAGTCCGCGGGCCGTGGCGAGCGCGGTGAGCCGCTCGTGCACATCGGTGTCGACCTCGACTGTGGTGGTGTCAGCCATGCACCGAGTATGCGCGTCCGCGACCCGGCCGGGGGCCCCTTCGACACCCTCCCGTGAGGCATCAGCCCGCCCAGCGACCCGTCAGGAAGGTGACGGCGACCAGCGTGGACAGCGGGCCCACCACGCACACGTACGCCGTCCGCAGGCGCGGACGGCGCAGGCTCCAGCCCGCCAGGGCGATCCACAGCGGCCACCACAGCAGCGTGGAACGGGGGACGGAGGTGTACCAGTACGAGGTCCCCAGGGCCCACAGCGTCAGGGCGGTGTAGAGGGCCTCGGGCCACTGGCGGCGCCGCAGGAGCAGGACCAGGAGCGCGAGGCCGACGACCATCGCCACCAGCTCGGCCTGCCACATCAGCGCGTACCCGGTGGGCTGCGTGTGCTGGAATGCTGCGTTCCAGGTGTTGGCCCAGGCCTCCCACGGCGTGTGGAAGTCCCGGTACCAGCCCCGTTCCTGGGCGTGCTTCCAGGCCATCCAGTCCCCGGTCCGCGCGTGCAGGAACCAGCTGTACGCGGCCGGGGCCAGCGCGGGCAGGCCCAGCCACGGGGCCGCCCGCCAGTCGCGCCGGTCCCGCGCCGTGAGCACGAACAGGAGTGCCAGCGCCGCCGTCAGGAACAGCCCCGTGACGCGCACCGAGGACGCCAGGCAGGCCAGCACCGCCGCCGCAGGCCAGTTGCGGCGCCGGGCCGCCAGCCACGCGGGCAGGGCCAGCGCCAGGAACAGCGCCTCGGTGTACCCGGCGGCGAGGAACACGGCGCAGGGGGAAAGCAGGAGCAACAGGACCGCGCGCCGCCCCGCCTCCGCGTCCCGCAGCTGGTGCCGGGCGATGCGCCCCAGGGCCAGGACGGCCACGCCTCCCGCGAGGAACGAGACCAGCGCTCCCGCCGCCGCCCAGTGCGGCACGACCGTGTGGACGGCGCGCAGAACGAGCGGGAAGCCGGGCAGGAAGGCCTCCCGGTTGTCCCAGCCGGCCGTCCACGGGCCCGCTCCGGCGGGGAAGTAGCCGTCCCGGGCTATGTGGAGGTAGTGCGACCAGTCCCACTGCTCCCAGGGCGAGAAGAGCGAGCCGGGCCACAGGGCCCTGCCCCCGCCCGCCGGGAAGAGCCAGCGGACCGCGCCGGCGGTCGTCCAGATCCCCACGCGCGTGAGCACGTACAGCCAGAGCACCTCGCGGTCGTCCGGACCGGGCCGCCACCTCGGGAACCGGGCTCCGGGCGGGCGCCGCGCGGGGGCGGGCGGGCCGGGGGCGGCGAGCGGCCGGGGCGGGGCGGAAACGGGCATACGGGATCTCCTGATCGGCTCTGGGGTGTGCGGAAGCGCCGGCCGGGGTCGGGGTGCCGAGGTCCGGGCCGGTGGCGGTGCGGTCGTCGCCGGAGGGTTACGGGGAGAACGGCGTCGAGCTGTGGGCCGAGGTCGGCGTCGATGACGGGGGATAGGCCGTGGTGGTGGCGGACGCGCCCGGGTACGCCGTCCGGGTGGGAGGGGCGGACGTCCCCGTCGTGGGCGGCGGGGACTGGTGGGGTACGGGGGACGGCGCCAGGGGCGGGGGAGTGGTCGCCGGGAGGCTCGGGCCGGTGCCGCGCGGCAGGAACGCGGCGACGGCCGCGGCGGAACCGCCGACGACGAGGCAGCAGGCGAGCGCGAGGCCGGCGATCCGGCGCCGGCGCGCCTTCTCCCCGCGCCGCGCGATGACGGACACGGGCGGCAGGGCGGCGCGGGAGCGGCCGGCGCAGGCCGCTTCCCGGAACAGGGACCGCAGCGGGTCGTGGTCGTACGGGTCAGGCATCGGGAGCCTCCTCCATGCGGGGGTCCCGCAGCTCGCGGGCGAGGGTGGCCCGGCCCCGGGCCAGGTGCGTCTTGACCGTGCTCGCGGACAGCGAGGTCTCGGCGGCGATCTGTTCGACGGTCAGATCGCACAGGTAGTGGAGCGCCATGGTCCGGCGCTGTTTCAGCGGCAGCAGGCGCAGCGCCTGTACGAGGGCCACCACCTCCGGCCCCGGCCCCTCCACGTGGCCCGCGGGCCCGGTGCGCCGCCAGGCGTCGGCGCTGCGGCGCCGCCCGCGCCAGCGGCTCACGGCGAGCCGCCAGGCGACGGTGCGGATCCAGGCCTCGGGCCGGCCGTCGCGCTCCAGCCGGCGGCGCCGGTCCCAGGCCCTGACGAAGGCCTCCTGCACCACGTCCTGTGCCTCGTGATGATCGCCGAGCATCACGTACAACTGCCCTGTGAGCCGTCCCGCCGCCTGCGCGTAGAACTCCTCGAACTCCTCGACGGTCAAGAAATCGCTCCCGAATCCATGTGTCCCCCTCTCCAGGCATACGCCCGGCGCCGGGCGTCCGGTCGACACGGCGGGCTCGGAACTTCGTGTGAGTGCGGTCACACGGCGGGGGTCATTCCGGGCGGGGCGGAGGACCCGGATCCGGCCCGATCCGCGACCCGCCGTCAAGGAACGATCAAACCCCCTGGTGACGGTGCGTGCAGACGTGTACCTTCTCCGGTAGCTGTCGTGGTTCCAAGTGCCTTGCCCGCGCCGTTCGGTGTGGGCAGTTTTGCTGTGTTGTGCCGTAGGACCAGGGCGATCACCTCCGTCTCCCACGCGGTGTGGGAGACGTACGTCAAATGGAAGGCATGAACATGGCTACGGGAACCGTGAAGTGGTTCAACTCCGAAAAGGGCTTCGGCTTCATCGCCCAGGACGGCGGCGGTCCGGACGTCTTCGCGCACTACTCCGCGATCAACGCCACCGGCTACCGTGAGCTCCAGGAGGGCCAGGCCGTGACGTTCGACATCACGCAGGGCCAGAAGGGCCCGCAGGCGGAGAACATCACCCCCGCCTGAGCCCGCGTCTGATCTCCGGCGCCCGCCCGGGGGCGGGCGAGGAACCGTTTCACCGCTGAGGCGCGGAAACGGATGACGTGCACCACCAGGGCCGTGCGGCGATCGCCGCACGGCCCTGGTGTCATCCTGCCGCCGTTCCGGATGCGGCATGATCGGGGGATGTCCGAACGCATCATTGCCGCCTGTGACGGAGCGGCGAAAGGTAATCCCGGCCCCGCCGGATGGGGATGGGTCATCGCCGACTCCGAGGGCCGCCCCGAGCGCTGGGAGGCCGGTCCGCTGGGGCGGGCCACCAACAACATCGGGGAGCTGACCGCCCTCCAGCGGGTCCTGGAGGCCGTCGCTCCCGGGACGTCTATGCAGGTGCGGATGGACTCGCAGTACGCGATGAAGGCCGTGACGCAGTGGCTCCCGGGCTGGAAGCGCAACGGCTGGAAGACCTCCTCGGGCCAGCCCGTCGCCAACCGTGAACTCGTCGAGCGCATCGACGAGCTGCTGGCCGACCGCGACGTGACGTTCCTCTACGTGCCCGCCCACCGCGAGGACGGCGACCACCTGAACGCCATCGCCGACCAGGCCGCCAGCGACGCGGCCGTCACCCAGCAGGCCGCCGGCACGGCCCACGGGGACGCGGACATGCCGGTGCCCGCACCGGTCGCGCCCGCGCGCCGCAAGGCGGCCGCGCCGAAGAAGCGTACGGCCGAGGGCGCCTCCGGCGGCCGCCCCTCCCGGGCCATCAAGGCGAAGTTCCCCGGCAGCTGCCCCTGCGGGAAGCCCTACGCCGCGGGCGACATGATCGCCAAGAATGGCAGCCGCTGGGGTCACGAGGCCTGCGCCGGCGCCGCCTCCACCTCCGCCCCCGCCTCCTAGACCGCCGGGGCGGTCCCCCGCGGGCCGCCGTCAGGGCCGCCGGACGCGCAGGTGCGCGACCTCGAACGACATGCGCGTCACATCGGGATCGGGCGCCGGGTGGTAACGCCCGGCGCACACCGAGAGGTTGACGATGAGGTACGCCCGCCAGCCGCGCCCCACGCCCCGGCGGTCGGCGAACACGCGGGTCCCGTCGACCCACCACACCACCGAGCGGGAACCGAACTCGACCTTCAGGTCCACCCAGCCGCCGGGGGTGACGGCGGGGTCCCGGTGGTAGCGCTGTCCCCCTCTGACGTGGTTGGAGAGTTCGAGCAGGTCGGGGTTGTCGGGGTGGTACTCGAAGACGTCCACCTCGTTCCCCCCGTCCCGCCAGGTCCAGACCGCCGGCCAGGCCCCGAGCTCGGTCGGCAGCCGCACCCGGGTCTCCAGCACGTCCCCGGTGCGGACCATGAACCCCTCGTCGCTGCCCTCGGTGGTGAGCAGGCCGGCGTCCCAGTCGCCGTCCGCCCGGCGGGTGGCCAGGAAGGTGCCGGTGCGGCTGTACGCGGGATCCTCCACCAGGTGGTCGAGCTTGTTGTCCCCGGGATTGGTGGGACCCCCGTCGGGATAGGCCCAGGAGCGGCCGGCCACCCACTGGGAGGCCGAGCCGAAATCGGCGGTGAACACCACGGCGGGGCGCCCCTTGCCGGTGCGCCGCTCCAGTTGTCGTACGAGCCGGGCGATGAGCTGAGTGGCCAAGGCGCGGTCCTTTCACGCTACGGATGCCACTGGCTCATGCCCGGCCGTCACGGGAGCGCATACCGGCGCACAGATGCTCGCTTGCAGCACATGGTACGAAATCGTATGGTCCGAAATTATGCATTCCGAATTCGTCGCACCGGGCTGGTCCGCGCTCCTCGCGCTGCAGAGAGCCACGCACGCCACCCTCCAGGTGCTCGCCGCGGAGCTCGCCGACCTGGACCTGACCGCGTCCGAGATCAACGCGCTGGCGAACCTGGCGGACGGCCGCAGCCGGACCGTCTCCGAACTCGGCGCCGCGGCGGGCACCCGGCCCACCACTCTGACCAGCGTGCTGGACCGCCTGGAACGGCGCGGGCACATCACCCGCGGCTCCCGTCCGGGAGACCGCCGCGCCGTGCTCGTCGAGCTCACCGACTCCGGCCGGGCGGCCTCCGCCACCATCCGGGAGACCGTCACGGCGCTGGAGCACCGCGCGCTGGGCGGCCTGTCGCCGGAGGCGCTGGCGGGCCTGCGCGCGGGCCTGGACGCCCTGACGGAGGTGTCCGCATGACCGCCGGGACGACCGCCGGCTGGCGCGGCCTCAGGGGGTCTCCGGCCCGTGGGTACGGGCGATGAGCAGGGCGACGTCGTCATGGGTGTCAGGGCGGCGCAGGGCCGAGAGGAGGAGGTCGCAGGTCTCCTCGATCGGGCGGTGGGGGCCCGCGAGCAGGTCCGTGAGGGTCTGGATGCGGGTGTAGATGTCCTGGTCACGGGTCTCGACGAGCCCGTCCGTGTACAGGACGAGCGTGTCGCCGGGGGCGAGGGTGACGGTGGTCGTACTGAAGGGAATGCCGCCCACGCCCAGCGGCACGGCCGTCTCCAGCTCCACCACCTGCGGCTGCCCCGCGTGGAGGTGGACCGGCGGCAGGTGCCCGGCGTTGGAGATGCGGCACAGCCGGGTGTGCGGATCGTAGACGGCGTAGATGCAGGTCGCCATGGCGTCGCCCACGTCGGCGGTGACCCCGTCGAGGTGGCCGAGCACCGTCGCCGGCTCCAGTCGCAGCCGCGACAGGGTGCGGGCGGCCGTGCGCAACTGGCCCATGGTGGCCGCAGCGTTGATGCCGCTGCCCATCACGTCCCCGACGACCAGCGCGGTGCGTTCCCCGGAGAGCGGGACGACGTCGAACCAGTCGCCGCCGGTCTCGTCCGCCACGCCGGCCGGCTGGTACCGGTAGGCGATGTCCAGTCCCACGGCCGTCGGCGGGTGCTGGGGCAGGAGGTGGCGCTGGAGGGCCAGCGCGGTGTGCCGCTGGTGCTGGTACCAGCGGGCGTTGTCCACGGAAACGGCGGCGCGGGCCGCGAGTTCGGAGGCCAGCAGCACGTCGTCCGGGCCGAAGGGCTCCGGATTGCGGGCCCGCTTGAGGTCCAGCGCGCCGAGCACCTGGCCGCGGGCGATGAGCGGCACCGCGAGGTAGGAGTGCACCCCCGCCTCGGCGAGCAGCCGCACCGCGTTCTCGTCGCGGGCGATGCGGGGCAGGTCCTCCGGCCGTACGTGCGGGACCAGCACCGGCCGGCCGGTGCTCGCACAGCGCGACACCAGCCGGGTCGGGCCGTACAGGGCCACGTCCCCGACGGGGTCGGCCGCCTCCTCGGCCGGGGTGGGGTAGGCGGTCTTCAGCGCGAGCGCCCGGAACCGTACGGCCTCGCCGTCCGCGCCCTCGCCGGGCCGGGGCCCCGCGAGGACGGTGTCGAGGACGTCCACGGCGGCGATGTCCGCGACCTCGGGCACCGCCACGTCCGCGAGCTCCCGGGCCGTCACGTCCAGATCGAGGGTGGTGCCGATGCGGACCGACGCGTCCGCGATCAGCGACAGGCGGCGGCGGGCGTGCGCCGCCGACACGGCGGCCAGGTGTTGCTCGGTCACGTCGACGACCGAGATGGCGACCCCGATCACCTGGGACGCCTGGTCCTCCAGCCGGTACATGGACGACAGCCAGGCGTGCTCACTCTCCGAGTGCGGCGAGATGCGCCCGGTGGTGAAGTCGTCCAGCCGGGGCACACCGGTGCGCATGACCTCCCGCATCCCCGCCTCGATGCCGGCCCCGTCCAGGAACGGCAGGACCTCGCTGATCCGCCGCCCCAGATGCTGTTCGGCCGGGACCCCGTTGATGCGCTCCAGCGCGGGGTTGACCAGCACGTACCGCAGTTCCGTGTCCAGGACGGCCAGCCCGATCGGCGACTGGTCGACCAGCCGCAGCGAGAGCGCCAGATCCCGCTCGACCCGGCGCAGCGTGGCCCGGTCGGAGGCGAGCCCCAGCGCGAAGGCGCGGCCGCTGTCAGCCTCCAGCCGCATGTTGCGGAACTCCACCAGTACGGTCGTCCCGTCCCGGCGCCGGACGGGGAAGGCTCCGGCCCAGGCGCCGTCGCCCGCCATCACCTGGGCGAACAGGCCCAGCACCACGTCCCGGTGCTGCTCGTCGACCAGCATCTGGGCGGCGTACCGGCCCCAGGCCTCCTCCGCCGTGTAACCGAACAGCTCTTCGGCCTGCGGGCTCCACAGCGTGACCCGCCCCTCGCCGTCCAGGACGATCGCCGCGACCCCCAGCACGTCCAGGAGACCGCCCGCCGCGAGCGCCACGTCCCCCGCGCCGGGGCCAGGGACCGGCGGAAGGGACTGGTCAGCGGCCATCACCGGCCTCCTCACCCGTTCACGCCGGGCAGCCCGGACGGACCCGGGCCTTCTTCCATGCTGCGGCCCAGAAGAGCGCCACGCGACCTCTGGGCGGCACGCGGGGGACCCGTCACCGCCGTGCCCGCGTGGTCGCCCGACCCGCCCCGCGGGCCTGGCCGCCGGACGGGCGCGCAAACAGTAGGGTCCGTTCCGTTCAGTGCCGTTCCGGCCGGCGCCGGTCATCCGCACCCACCAGGGGAAGACATGACGATGCGTAACCCTCAGCTCAAGGCGGTGCTGCTCACCGCGGCCGCGGTCCTCGGCGCCCTCGCCACGGCAGCGTGCGCGAAGACCGGCGGGGAGTCCGGATCCGCCGCGCCCAGCCTCGCCTCGCGGCCCGCCTCCTCCTCCCCGGCCGCCCCCTCACCCACCGCCTCCTCACCCACCGCCTCCTCACCCACCGCCTCCGCGGCACCGTCCCCGGCCGTCACCCGGCCCTCGGCGACGGCGGCGGCCACTCCCAAGGGGGACAGGCCGCAGGTCACCCTCACCGAGGACCCGACCGCGGCGGGCAACGAGCTGGCCCGGCTCCGGAAGGCGGGCTGGTTCAACCCGAACAAGATCGAGTACGCGGACGACCCGGTCATCGCCCTCCAGCAGTTCAAGCGCTGGCTCGACCTCGGTTACATCGCGGACGACGGAGCGTGGACCCCCGAGGGCCTGGCCGCCGTCAAGCGCGCGAACGAATCCGGCACCCCGCTGTAGCCGCCGCCGGGCGGAATCCTCGCCCCACCCGGCGGCCGGCGCCGTCCACGATGCCCGCCGTCCCGGGTGGCGCGAGGTGGGCCGCCGGCCCGGAGCTACGCGCCGGGGCCGGGGCCGTCCCGCCGCACGGAGCCCGTGTACGAGGCCGTGTCGCGCACCTCGCCGAAGCGGGGGAAGATCCTGCGCACCGCGAACTCGTGCTCGTCCGCCGCGAACGCGGACATCGCGTCCTCGACGAACTCGAGCTCGTAGCCGTGGTCGCTCGCCGCGCGTGCCGTGGACTCCACGCCCATCGTCGTCACCAGCCCGGCCAGCACGAGCCGGTCGACGCCGCGCGCCCGGAGTTCCTCGTCCAGGCCAGTCGCGTGGAAGGCGCCGACCGTCCGTTTGACGATCTCGATGTCACCGGGGCGCGCGAGGCCCTCCGCCAGACCGCTGCCGGGCGGCTGCTCCGCCACGCCGGGCCGTTCGACGCGCACCAGCACCACCGGGCGCCCCTCGGCGCGGAAGGCCTCGGCCAGCCGTGCGCAGCGGGCCGCGACCTCCGCACCGGAGTGCGGAGCGACCGGCAGGGCGATGATGCGGGGCATGAGGTCCACGAGGACCAGGGCGGTGCCGGCCGAGGTATGCGTCACGCGGTGATCGTAGTCAGCCGGACCGCACGGCCGGAACGATTATTCGGCCTCGAAGCGGGAGGTGTCGCCCGCACCCCGCCGGACGATCTCCGCCTCGCCGCCGGAGAAGTCGATGACCGTGGTCGGCCGGGTGCCGCAGTCGCCCGAGTCCACCACCGCGTCGACCACGTGGTCGAGCCGTTCCTTGATCTCCCAGCCCTGGGTCAGCGGCTCGTCCTCGTCGGGCAGCAGGAGGGTGCTGGACAGCAGCGGCTCGCCCAGCTCCGCCAGCAGGGCCTGAGTGACGCCGTGGTCGGGGATGCGGACCCCGACCGTCTTCTTCTTCGGGTGCAGCAGCTGGCGCGGCACCTCCGACGTGGCCGGGAGGATGAAGGTGTAGGGGCCGGGCGTCGCCGCCTTGATCGCACGGAACACGTCGTTGTCGATCTGCACGAACTGCCCCAGCTGAGCGAAGTTCTGGCACACCAGGGTGAAGTGGTGCTTGTCGTCGAGGTTGCGGATCGAGCGGATCCGGGACACGCCTTCACGGTTGCCGAGCTGGCATCCCAGAGCGAAACAGGAGTCCGTCGGGTACGCGATGAGCGCGCCGGAGCGGATGCTGTCGGCCACGTTGCTGATGGTGCGCGCCTGCGGATTGTCAGGGTGCACGTCGAAGTACTTCGCCATCCGCCGAGACTACGGGATCCGCCTCCCGCCTCCGACACCTCGTGTCGCACCGCGCGCGGACACGGCGCCGGGCCGATAGTGGGCCCGTGAGCGACTCCTCGCAGGGCACGGGACGGGACGGCGCCGCACCGGGCACGGACTGGACGGGACACGAAGGCGCGCGCGCCTTCGCCGCCGTCGAGGGTGCCACGGACTGGCTGCTCGGATATCCGTTCGTCTTCCGCTCGCTGTCCCGGCGCATCGGCCGCGGCGACGTCCTCGTGGACTATGGGTGCGGACCGGGCAGGGTGGCAGAAGCCGCGGCCCGCCGGCTCGGCGCCCGCGTGCTCGGCGCCGACACCTCCCCCCAGATGCTGGAGCTGGCACGTGCCGGGGGGAAGGCGGTCGCCGGGTACCACCTCATCGAGAACGGGCGCGCGACCGGCCTCGCGGACGGCTGCGCGGACGCGGTGATGTGCAACCACGTCCTCGCCTCCCTGCCGACCCGGGAAGCCCTGCTGGCGGTGTTCACGGAGATCCGCCGACTCCTGCGCCCAGGGGCGCCGTTGGTCCTGCTGACCACCGACCCCGCGTGCTCCGGCACCGAGTACGCCTCCCTGCGCATCGCCGACCCGGGCACGCCGTACGCGCCGGGCGACCCGCTCGCCGTGGGCCTGCGGCGCACGGACGGGACCTGGCAGGAAGTGCGCAACCACGCCTGGCCGGTCGGCCTGCTCCCGGCCCTCCTGGGACCGGCCCGCTTCCGGGACATCGCCCAGGAGCGCCCCACGGTGGACCAGGCGCTCACGGTCGCCGACCCGGAACTCGTACGCGCCCGAGCCTGGGCGGCGGAGCGGGCGAGGCCGCCCCTGGTGGTCACCACCGCATCGGCGGCCTGACTCAGCTCGCCTTGGGCTCCGGCGGCTTGTGGCCGGGGTAGACGTGGTCGGGGGTCACGATGCTCGTGACCGCCTCGCCGAAGAGCGTGCTCGGCTCCTGGCCGTCGCTCAGGATGTCGGTGTTGAGCAGGACGACCAGGGTCGCCTGGTACTGGGGCAGATAGATGGTCAGCGACTCGTACCCGGGCAGTGAGCCGTTGTGGCCGATCCAGCCCTGGACGTCGAAGATGCCCAGCCCGTACCCGGCTCCGGGGATGTCCATCGGCGTGGTCTTCAGCCGTTCGGCCTGGGTGGCGGGCGTCAGCAGGGTGCCGGTGGCGACGGTGCGCGCCCAGCTGCGCAGGTCCAGCAGATCGGAGATCATCGCTCCCGCGGACCAGGCCCAGGAGGGGTTCCAGTCGGTCGCGTCGACGACCTTGCCGGTCGCCGACTGGTCGGTGTAGCCCTGCGGGTGCGGATCGGGGAAGCTCGCGTCGACGGGGAAGACCGTGCGGCGCAGCCCGGCCGGCTCCAGCACCTCCTGCCGGATGAACTCGCCGAGCGGCTTCTTCCCGACCTTCTCCACGACGAGTCCGAGCAGGATCAGGTTGGTGTTGCTGTAGTCGAACTGCGCGCCCGGTTCGAACTGCACGGGGTGCTTGAACGAGTAGGCCAGCAACTGCCGTGGCGGGATGTACTTCTTGGGGCTGGTGGTGAGTTCCTTGTTGAAGGTGGGGTCCTCGCTGTAGTTGTACAGACCGCTGCGCATGCCGGCGAGCTGGCGCAGGGTGATGCGGGACCCGTTCGGAACGCCTTCGATGTACTTGCCGATCGGGTCGTCCAGTGCGAGCTTGCCCTGGTCGACGAGTTCGAGCAGGGCGGTGACGGTGAACGTCTTGGTCTCGCTGCCGATCCGGAAGTTGAAGCCGGTCTCCATGGGGGCACCGGTGGCCTTGTCCGCGACGCCGAAGGTCCGGACGTAGCTGCCCTTGCCGGGCGCCCACAGGCCCACGACCACGCCCGGCACCTTCGTCTCCCTCAGCACCTTCTGCACGGCCGCGTCCAGTTGACCCGCGACGGCGGGCGTGAGCTGCGGGAACTCGGAGCCGTCCGGTGAGGGCGAGGCCGAGGAGGCGGAGACGGAGGGCTCCGGTGCCGCCGCTCCGTGCGCCGGGCCCGTGGTGGCGGGGAGGGCGAGCAGGCCCGCGGCGGCGGTCGCCGCACAGGCCCGGCGAAGTCGTTCGTGCGTCGGCCTCACGGCGTGCCTCCTGTCGTGCGAAGGACCAAAGGCAAGGCAGTCTCACCAGCCTAGACCCGCCCCACCGGGCCCGCGACCGCGGCCGGCCGGTGACCGCGGAGGGCCGTCCGGCGCGCTGGCATCATGGCGCGATGGACACCACGCGTCACATCGTCAGCTCAGGATCGCCCCTCGAACCGGAGATCGGCTTCGCCCGCGCGGTACGCATCGGGAGCCAGGTGGCGGTGGCGGGCACGGCCCCCATCGCGGACGACGGCTCCACGGCCGCGCCCGGTGACGTGTACGGACAGACGGTGCGGTGCCTGGACATCGCCGAGCGGGCGCTGCGCGAGGCGGGGGCCGGCCCGCAGGACGTGATCCGTACGCGCATCCTGCTGACGGACGTGACGCGGTGGAGGGAGGCCGCGCGGGCGCACGGCGAGCGGTTCGCCGCCGTCCGGCCCGTGACCACCTTCGTGGAGGTGTCCCGCTTCATCGACCCCGCCTGGCTCGTCGAGGTCGAGGTCGACGCCGTGGTCCGTGCGGGTTGAGTTCGGGGTCTCGTTCGGCCGCACGCCCGAGGTGGTGATCATCGTTCTGGCGTCTTGTCCGTTTTGATGCCTCTCCGGGCTGAAGCGGTTCAGGGAGGGTTGTGTGGTCATGCGGCGGGCGCGACGGACACGGATGGTGGTTGCGGGTGCAGGCGCGAGCGTGCTGCTGATGGTCGGGGCGGCGGCCCCCGGCCAGGTGCTCGGCGCGGACGGAGGGCGTCGTGCGCCCGGGACGGCCTCGGTCGGCCTGCTGGTGGGCCGGGTCCTCGACGAGGGCCGCGAGACCGTCCGCCCCGGCGGCGAGCAGTGCGCGGTGGAGGTCTTCCGGCCGGGCATGTGCCGGAGTTGGCGGCAGGAGCGGGTGGTCGCCACGACCGGCGGCCAGGGCACGGTGCTGCCCCCGCCGGCCCTCGACGGAGTGTCCCGCCGGCCCGCACGGGGGACGCACGCCGGCGGGCCCCTGGAGATCTCCGTGGCCGAACCGGGGCAGGGGATCCTCACCGACGTGACCGTGACGGACGCCCACGGCCGCCATCTGGCGGGCACCCTCGCCGAGGGCGGCGGGCGTTGGGTGAACGCGGAGTCGCTGCGGGCCGGTGAGTCCTACACGGTGCGCGTCGGCGCGCAGGACCCGGCGGGCAACGCCGTGGGCGTCACCCTGGAGTTCCGTACCGCGCCGACGGCCGCCGAAGGAGGGCGGCTGACCGCGGAGTTCGGGCCGCGCGGCGGGACGTACGGCGCCGGGGAGATCGTGACCGCGGAACTGAGCCACCCGGTGCCGGCCACCGACGGCCTGGCCCGCAGCCGGGTGGAACAGGCGCTCCAGGTGACCTCCCACCCACGGGTGGAGGGAGCCTGGCACTGGGTCGACGAGTCGACCCTGCACTACCGCCCCCGCACGTACTGGCCCGCACACACGACGGTGAGCGTCCGCAGCGGCCTCGACGGGGTCGAGATCGGCGGGGGACTCCACGGAGGGCCCTCCGAGGGCGTGGAGTTCACCGTCGCGGACCGGATCGAGGCGATCACCGACTCCGCCGCGCACACCATGACGGTGAGCCGCAACGGACGGATCCTCAGGACGATCCCGGTCACCACGGGCAAACCCGGGTTCAGGACCCGGGCCGGGGTCAAGGTCGTCCTCGGCAAGGAACCCAAAGTGCGGATGCGCGGGGACTCCGTCGGCATCAAGCGCGGCACCAGCGAGTTCTACGACCTCCCCGTCCAGTACGCGACCCGTGTCACCTGGAGCGGGGAGTACGTGCACGCCGCGCCCTGGTCCGTGGAGGCGCAGGGGGAGGAGAACGTCAGCCACGGCTGCACCGGCATGAGCACGCAGGACGCCGCCTGGTTCTTCGAGACGGTCCGCGAAGGGGACATCGTCGAGGTCGTCAACAGCGGCGGCCCCCTCATGGAGCCCTTCACCAACGGCATCGGGGACTGGAACCTGGACTGGCAGGCCTGGCGGGCGGGCAGCGCCCTGGCCACCACCTACGGCGCCCCCGCCCCCGGCGACCCGCCGGCGCCGTCCCGGCTGTCCCCGACCACCTGACGCACTCCTCGAAACCGCCCGGGGCCCGGCGGGCGTCCCCCTGCGGGGGTGGTGTCCATGTCAGAGGAGCAACCGAAGGGGCGGGGGCCGGTCGCGGCCCTGCCCGCCGCCGCCGCGGCGGCCGTCTTCGCCTGGACCGCCTGGTGCTTCAGAGGGGCCGCGGCGCCGTCGGTCACCGTCACCGTGGCGGGCGCCGGGATCCTCGTCCTCGCCGCGTGCGCGGTGTACTTCGTACGCGTCGGCGGCAGCGGCGGCTTCTTCGGGACGCTGTTCCTGGCACTGGGGCTGCTGGCGACGGTGGCGACCGCGGACCAGACGACGGCCCGCGGCGAGGTCGCCACCTGCGTCGTACGGGACGTCCGGGCCAGGAGCCAGGAGTCCCAGGGTGACGGGCCCGCCCCGAAGACCGTCTACCGCCTCGCGCTGGACTGCCCCGGCGGCTACCCGGCGGAGCTCAGGGACGGTCCCGAGGCCTCGGTGGGCGCGGAGATCCGGGTCACCTACGACCCCGGACGCCGGGTGTCCCCGGCGGCGGAGGGCGGGACCTCGCCGTGGACGGCCGGCGTGTGCGCGGTGTTCCTCCTCGCCCTCGGCACCGGCCTCGCCCGACGCCGCAAACCCGCCGCCTGACCGCCGCCTGACCGTGGCCCGACCGTGGCCCGGAAAGGCTCAGCCCTGCCCGCCGCCGAAGTCCCAGGCCTCGATGTCCCGGTAGTGGATCGGCCCCGGGCCGCGCCCGATGTTGCTGCCGACCAGGTGCAGCCGCCGCGTCGGCCACGGCCGGCCGGTGAACGCGGCCAGTCCGGCAGCGGCCTCCACCGCGTGCGGAGGTTCGTTCCGGCGGGACCGGGCCAGCGTCAGATGGGGGCGCAGCGGCCGCCCTTCGAAGGGGATCCCGCACTCCTTGACCAGGGCGCGCACGGCGTCGGAAAGGTGGTGCAGACCGTCGAGGTCCCCGTCGACGCCGGTCCACAGCACCCGCTCGTCGAAGTGCCCGCCGCCGCGCAGCGCCAGGCTGAGCGGCCGGTGCGCCGCCGCGAGCTCCGCCATCGGCGGCCTCAGCAGCGTGGCCGCCGCCACCGGGAGCTCGCCGAGGAACGCCAGCGTGATGTGCCAGTCCTCGATGCGGTTCCAGCGCATGCGCGGGTACGCCTCGTAGGCCGGGCGCAGCGCCTGCTCCAGTTCCTGCTTGGCGTCGTCGGGCGGGGCGAGCGCGACGAATATCCGGACGGTCGAGGTCTGGGACTTTTCCTTCACACAGCACTTAGTACCGTGCCCCGGGCCGATCGGTCACATCCGGCAGCGGAAATCACGGACGCAGGAACCTGCGCAGCCGGGTCAGCGGCCACGTGTTGACGACGTCCTCCCGCGTCAGCCAGCCCCGCTGCGCGGTGCCCACCCCGTAGCGCACGTACGGAAGATGCGTGGGGGAGTGGGCGTCGGAATCCACCGCGAACCGCACGCCGAACCGCTTCGCCCGCAGGACGTCCTCGTCGCACAGGTCGAGCCGTTCCGGGTGCGCGTTGATCTCCAGGGCGGTCCCGGTCCGGGCGCAGGCCCGGAACACCTCGTCGAAATCGGCCTCGATGCCCGGCCTGCGGCCGATCCGCCGCGTGGTGGGATGGCCGATGACCTGCACGTACGGGTTCTCGCAGGCCCGCACCAGACGGCGGGTCTGCGCCTGCCGGTCCAGCCCGAAGTGCGAATGCACCGAGGCCACGCACAGGTCGAACCCGGCCAGGAACTCGTCGGGCCAGTCCAGCTCCCCGTCGGGCCCGATGTTGAGCTCCGTGCCGTGCAGCAGCCGCATTCCGCGGTGGGCCCGGTCCAGGGCGCGCACCCGCTCCCGCTGGGCCAGGATCTTCTCGTCGGTCATCCGCTGCATGTACAGGTTCGGTGCGTGGTCGGTGACGGCGTAGTACGCGTACCCCCGCGCGGCCGCCGCCTCCACCATCTCCTCCAGCGGCGCCAGCCCGTCGGTGAGGTCGGTGTGGGTGTGCAGATCGCCGCGCAGGTCCCGCTCCTCCACCAGCTCGGGCAGCTCGTCCCGCAGCCCGGCCGCGATCTCCCCGCGGTCCTCGCGCAGCGTCGGGGCGATCCACGGCAGGCCGAGGGCGGCGTAGACCTCCTCCTCCGTCTCGCCGGCCCGCCGCTCGCCGCTCTCGGCGTCGAACAGCCCGTACTCGGACAGCTTGAGCCCCTGGCGGACCGCGAGCTCCCGGGTGCGTACGTTGTGCGCCTTCGACCCGGTGAAGTACTGCATGCCCGCCCCCCAGGACACGGGCGGCAGCACCCGCAGGTCCACCTGGAGGCCCTTCGTCGTACGGATCGAGGTCTTCTTCGCCCCGCGCGCCGGCACCTCGGCCGTGTACGGCAGGGCGACGAGCGCCTCCATGACCGGGCCCGGCCGCTCCGACGCCACCAGCACGTCGATGTCACCGATGGTCTCGCGCATCCGCCGCAGCGACCCCGCGTGCGCGCACCGGACGACGCCCGGCACCGACGACAGCTCGCCGGTGATCTGCTCGGCGATCTCGGTCGCGGCGCCGATCAGGATCCGGCTGCCGGCCTTCTGCATCAGCGCGATGCCGGCGAGGATGTTCTCCTCGCTCTTCTCGCCGAAACCGCGCAGGTCGCGCAGCCGCTCCGCGTGGATGGCGTCGAGCAGCTGATCCACCGTGGCGACCCCGAGCCGCTCGTGGAGCTGCATGGCCCGCTTCGGCCCGAGCCCCGGGATCCGGGTCAGCTCCCGCACCCCCGCCGGAACCGACGCCCTGATCTCGTCGATGGTCGGCACACGGCCGGTGCGCAGGTAATCGAGCACCTTCTCGGCGATCGAGGCGCCGACGTTCGGGATCTCCTTGAGACCCTTCGCGTCGAGCTCCGCGACATCCAGGGGGCTGCCTCCGATGGAACGGGCGGCCTTCTCGTAGGCACGCACCTTGAAGGCGTCCCCGCCGCTGATGGCGATCAGGTCGGCGTACTCCTGCAGCAGCGCCTCGACCTCGTCGTTGGCCCGGCCCATACCTCCAGGGTGCGCCCGGTGCCCGCGGTTCCGCCAGAGTTCGCCGTGCCGCCCGGTGAACTCCCCCTCGCTGCCCTCCCGTCGGCCGGCGGAACGTGAATCATCAACGGTACCGGCCGTTCCCGGACAACCCGGGCTTGGTACGGTCGAGGGCCGCGAGATCTTCACCGCGGTGACACGACGACGGAAGTGGACGAGATGAGCAGTGTGGCCCCCGAGCTCGAACCGGCGGAAGGGGCAGGAACGGCATCCCACCGGCCCGGCGCCCCGGACGGCGAGGAGAGAGCGGCCACCGGTGGACGGTGGACCGCACGGGCCGGCAGGAGAAGGGTGCTCATCGTCGCCGAGGTGACGGTCAGCGTCGCCGCCGCCCTCGGGTACACGCTGCTCAGCACGCGCGTGGACGTGAACCCGCTGATCCGCATCGGCCAGGTCAGCGGCCTCGCCAAGCTCCAGCAGTACGCGGCCGTCATCGGCCTCCCGCTGCTCGCGCTGCTCCTGTACACGGCCCACCGCGGCCCGGCCCACCGCCACCAGCTGGTCAAGCGCCTGGTCTGCGCCGCCCTCGCGGGTCTGGCGACGGGCGTCATCGCGGGCGGCGCCACCGTCGCCCTCATCGGTACCCCCTCCCCGCTCGGCGGCAAGGACGGCGACCCCGACACCCTCGTCACCATGGCCAACTCGTTCCTGCACGGCGAGGGGATGTCCGGGATCTACCCGCCCGCCTTCCCGCTGCTGATGGCGGTGTGGGCGAAGGTCCGGTACGGCGGTACGAGCGGGACCGGCTACTCCCTGCACGACCTGCAGATCTTCTTCAGCGCGCTGGCCGGCCCGATGGCCTACCTCGCCTGGCGGCTGCTGCTGCGCCCCTTCTGGGCCCTGTTCATCGCCGTTCCGTCGGCCGTGCTCTTCCTCGACCCGATCCGCCCGTACAGCCACATCGTCATGATCGTGCTGCTCCCGCTGCTCGTGTACTGCATGCGCGAGATGCGCGGGACGGCCGAGCGCTCGCTGCGGGCGACGCTGCTGCGCGGAGCCGGCCTCGGCCTCGTGTTCGGAGTGCTCTTCCTCTGGTACTCGGGCTGGTTCGTGTGGTCCGTGCCCGGCGCGTTCCTCCTCGCCCTGTTCGTCTTCCCCTGGCGGGGGTCCGAGGCGGTCCGCAGGCGGGCCCTGGCCTTCCTGGCCGCCACCGTGGTGACGGCCGGGGTCATCGGGGCCCCGCTGGTCTACCAGATGCTGCGGCTGCGCTCCGGGCACCCGGACCGCTACGCCTACCTCTCCGCGTACGTGGACCCGGCCTACGTCCTGGGCTGGGCGAGCGACCGGTCCGGCTCGCTGACGTACGAGAACTGGCCCGTCCCGGGCGAGATGGCGGGTCAGAGCGGCTTCGCGCTGCTGCTGCTGCTCGGCGTCGGGCTCGGCATCGGCCTCGGGATGCGCAGCCTGGCGGTCCGTACGGCGGCGGTCGTGCTCGCCAGCGCGTGGGTGCTCCGCTTCACGCTGGCCTCGAACATGGAGCACGCGCAGGCCGTGCAGCTCTACCCGCGGACCACATGGCTGATCATGTACTGCCTGATGATCCTGGCCGTGCTGGGCGTGATGGCCCTGGTGCAGCGGGGTTCCGGGTGGATCGAGCGCTCGCTGCGGCCCACTGCTCCCGCTCGGGCAAGCGTCGTCCCGCGTCCGGTCGTCCAGCAGGTCGCCGCCGGCATGGTGTGCGTCATCGCGCTGTTCGCGACGATGGGGGCGTCGTGGAGCGTCAACCGGTACATGCCCTCGCCCGACGCGACGAGCATGGGCATCGACGCCTACCGTGCGCACACCGTGAAGAAGGCGGACGGCACCTGCCCGCGGTACGCGCCGGTCAAGGACTGCCAGGGCGTCACCACGCGGAACTGGTGGCAGAAGCCCGACGACGGCAAGCTGTGGTGCGGCGGCGTCCCCGGCGACAAATGGGCGCTGGTCTGCGGCCGTCGCGACTAGGGGGTGTTGCGAAAGTCCCGCACGGCGCCCACGGCGCCCGGCACGCACTCTCGCCGCACCGGCCGAAGCCCCGAGTACGCCCAGTACGAGG